>NZ_WOGU01000015.1:0-32301 GCF_009735315.1 Kocuria sediminis | reverse complement strand
CGGTCCCCGCGTACACCGTGGCCTCGTCCTCGGAGTCGAGGCCGAAGGCGCTGTGCACCACGCGCACGGCCTCGTCGTTTTTTGGAGGTGGAGATCATGTCGATGTTGATGTTCGCGGCGGCGAGCGCCTCGAAGAACGTGAACGTCACGCCCGGGTTGGACTTCATGCCGGCACCCACCAGGGAGAGCTTGCCGACCTCGTCGTCGTACTCCAGGCCCGCGTAGCCGATCTTCTCCTCGGCGGCGCGCAGCAGGCTCATGGCGAGCTCGCCCTGGGACTCGTCCACCGTGAAGGAGAGGTCCGTGAGGGGGTCGTCGCCGGTGGAGATGTTCTGGACGATCATGTCCACGTTGACCTTGGCCTCGGCGAGGAGGCGGAAGATGCGGGCGGCGATGCCGGGCCGGTCCGGGACGCCGACGACGGTGACCTTCGCCTGGGTTCGGTCATGGGCGATGCCGGAGATGAGCGGCTGTTCCAAGGGGATCTCCTTCGGGGAGGTGACGGCGTCTTCGGGGTCCGGGATGACCCAGGTGCCCTCGTTGTGGCTGAAGGACGAACGGACGTGCAGCTTCACGCCGAAGCGGCGGGCGTACTCCACGCAGCGCAGGTGCAGGATCTTCGCGCCGTTGGCGGCGAGCTCGAGCATCTCCTCGCTGCTGACCACGTCCAGCTTGCGCGCCTTGGGCGCAATGCGGGGATCGGCGGTGAAGACGCCGTCGACGTCGGAGTAGATCTCGCACACGTCGGCGTCCAGGGCGGCGGCCAGCGCCACGGCCGTGGTGTCGGAGCCGCCGCGGCCGAGCGTGGTGATGTCCTTGGTCTGGCGGTGCACGCCCTGGAACCCGGCGATGATCGCGATGTTGCCCTCGTCCAGGGACTCGCGCACGCGCCGGGGGTTGACCTCCACGAGCAGTGCGGCGCCGTGCGCGCCGTCGGTGACCATGCCCGCCTGCGATCCCGTGAAGGACTGCGCGGGAGCGCCCATCCCGGACACCGCCATGGCCAGCAGCGCCATGGAGATCCGCTCCCCGGCGGTGAGCAGCATGTCGAGCTCACGGGCCGGGGGCTTGCGGGTGACCTCCCGGGCGAGGTCCAGGAGGTCGTCCGTGGTGTCGCCCATCGCGGAGACCACCACGACGACGTCGTGTCCCCGGTTGCGCGTCTCGACGATCCGCCGTGCAACGCGGCGGATGCCGTCGGCGTCCGCGACGGAGGATCCACCGAACTTCTGCACGATCAGGCTCATGGGTACAACTCCTGTGGTCGAGGGCGGCCGGCGGTCGGCACCGGGCCGTGCGCCCGCTCCCCACGGCAGGGCACCAGGACATCCTACGCGAGTCGGTCAGGCGACGACCGTGCGGCCCTCGAAGGCCCGCCCCAGCGTCACCTCGTCGGCGTACTCGAGGTCCCCGCCCACGGGCAGCCCGGAGGCCAGGCGGGTCACGCGCACCCCGAGCGTCTTGAGCATCCGCGAGAGGTACGTGGCGGTGGCCTCGCCCTCCAGGTTCGGGTCGGTGGCGAGCACGACCTCCTGCACGGTGTCGTCGGAGAGCCGGGTCATGAGCTCCCGGATCCGCAGCTGGTCCGGGCCGATGCCCTGGATGGGGCTGATGGCCCCGCCGAGCACGTGGTACCGCCCACGGAAGCTGCGCGTGCGCTCGATGGCCATGACGTCCTTGGACTCCTCGACCACGCAGATGACGCTGCCGTCCCGGCGGGCGTCGCGGCAGATGGCGCACTCGTCCAGCTCGGAGACGTTGCCGCAGATCCGGCAGAACTTGACCTTGTCCTTGACCGCCGTCATGGCGTCGGCCAGCCGGCGCACGTCGTCCTTGTCGGCGTCGAGGAGGTGGAACGCGATCCGCTGCGCGGACTTCGGCCCGACGCCGGGCAGCCGGCCCAGCTCGTCGATCAGATCCTGAACAGCGCCTTCGTACACGTTCTCCTCGATTTCCGGGCCGGTCCGCGGCCCTCCTGCTCGTTCCCGGCCACGGCGTTCCCCGGGGTCCGTGCGGGGCGTTCAGCGCCCCGGCCGGCGCCCGTCCCGGCCCCGGACGCGGCGGTCCGGCCGCCGGGCCTCACTCCCCGGTGTGGAGGTCCCGCTCCTCGATCAGCATGCCGCCGAGGATGCGCTCGATCGCCGCACGGCCGTAGAGGGTGGAGTCCTCGAGCGCCTCGTCGTCCGAACTGGGGACGAAGGAATCGTCCCATTCTACGCCGCCGCTCCGCTCCGCCGCCGCACTCGGGTCCGGGGCCTGACGCCCGGCGGCGATCGCCGCGGCGTGGCGCTCCCGGAAGCTCAGCCGTTCACGCCGGTCGGCCTCCGCGGGGACCTCGCGCGGTGCGGCGGACCGGGTGGCGTCCGCGGGTGTGCTGCGAAGAGCCGTCTCCCGGGTCCGGGGCGCGGCCCCGGCGGGGCTCTCCCGCACCGGGGCGTCCCGGGCCGGAGCCGGCCGCCCGGTGCGCTGCTGCTGCGCGGGCCGCCACTGCTCCGGGGGCGCCTCGTCGAGATCCTCCGGGTACGGGGGCTCGTCCGGGTACGGGGGCTCGTCGGGGTGGGGCGGTTCCTCCGGCGGCGGGACGTCGTCGAACGGCGCGTGGTCCCGGCCCCGCGGTGAGCCGCCGCCGTCCGGACGGCCGCCGGGCCCACGGTCCGGACGGATGCGGTCGGCTCCGCCGCCGGGGCCGCCCTGGGCGGGACCGGGTTCCCGGCGCGGCGGGGAGGCGGGGTCCGCGGTGGGCGCGGCGCCGACGGGTCCGGCAGTCCGCCCCGGTCCTCGGACCGGGTCCGTGGCGGCCGGGGAGCTCCCGGGCGCGTCCGGCGTCCGGGAGCCCCCCGGGTGCTCGGCGGGGGACTCTGCGGGGGGCTCGGCACGGCGCTCCGCCGGGGGAGCGGCCGGTGTCCCGGTCTCTGTCTCTGCAGAGGTCCCGGTCCCTGTCGAGGTCCCGGTCCCTGCCGAGGGGGCGGCCGGGGCCGTGGCCGAGGGCGCGGGCGGGGTCCCGGGTGCGCCGCTCTGCGGGATGGCGGCCACGGACCAGCTGTGCACGGGTTCCTCGGCCCACGCGGGGTCCGTCCACTCCGCGGGCGCGTCCGTGGCGGGCCGGCCGTGCGCGTGCCACGCGTCCTGCCCGCCCCGGGGGTCGTCCGCTCCCGACGGCCCGTCGGGGGAACCGGTGCCGGACGCCGTGCCGGGCCCCGCGGTGCTGCTCCGCGGGGCCTCCGCGTCCCGGGACATGGGCGGTCGCTGCTCCGCCGCCCGGCCCGCGGGGCCGGTGGGGCGTCGGTCCGCACCGCCGCGGGCGGGCGGGTCGGCCGGTGACGCGGGCGAGACGGGGCGCTGCGTCTCCGTGCGGGGCCCGCCCCGCTGCCCGGAGGGGCGGGGCGCCGGCTCCGGGCCGCGCGGGGCGTTTCCCCCGCCGCCACGGCCGTGTCCGCCGCCCGGGGGGACGGCCTCCGCCCGGCAGTCGATGCCGAGGACCTGCTGCACGGCCTGGCGCAGGTCGTCCTCGAAGCGCGGGAAGTTCATGAGGTCGCCCTCGGCGTCGAACATGATGCGCAGCACCTTGCCGTCGAAGGACTGCGGCGTGCCGCGCTGGACGGTGAACCACGCGACCCGGCGGATGTCCGCGAGGGCGTTGACGATCTCCGGCCAGGAGGCGCGCAGCAGCTCGATCTCGCTGCCGCCCGGAGCGAGCGGGGTCCCCTCGCCGGCCCCCGGCTCCGCCGGCGCGGCCGCAGGGGTGTCCTCCTGGGGCGCCGCCGCCGGGGGTTGCCGGTCCTCGGGCCGCCGGCCGGTCTCCGGGCCCCGGGGAGCGGCCGGACGGGTGTCGCCGCCCGCGTCCGGCCCCGCAGCGTTCCGTTCGGCCGCGCTCGGTTCGGCCGCGCTCGGTTGGGTCGCGGCGGCCGTCCGCGCCGGGGCGGGCCGCTCGGGCGCGGACGGCGCGGTGCCGGACGGTGCCGCGCCGGACGGCGCCGCGGTGCTCTCGGCGTCCGCCCGTGCGGCCACAGGCTCTGCGGCTGCCGTCGCCGCGGCCGCGGCGGGCCGCGGGACGGTGGCCGCCGGCTCCTCGTGCCCGGCGGCGGGGGCGGTGCCGCGGCCGATGCTCAGCCGCCGTTCCAGCCGGTCCACGCGGGCCGTGACGCCGCGGGTGGTGTCCTCCGAGGAGGGCAGCAGGATACGCGCGCAGAGCAGCTCGAGGTGCAGCTGGGGCGAGGTGGCTCCGGTCATCTCCGTGAGGGCGGTGTTGCTGATGTCCGCCGCGCGGGAGAGCTCCGCGGCCCCGAGCTGGGACGCCTGGTTGCGCAGCCGCGCGATCTGGTCCTGGGGCATCCCGTGCAGGATGTTGCCCGCCGACTCCGGGACCGCGTTGACGATGATGAGGTCGCGGAAGCGCTCGAGCAGGTCCTCCACGAACCGGCGCGGGTCCTGGCCGGTCTGGATCACCCGGTCCACCGCGCGGAACACCGTGGCGGCGTCCCCGGACGCGAAGGCGTCGACCACGTCGTCGAGCAGGGCGCCGTGGGTGTAGCCCAGCAGGGCCACGGCGAGGTCGTAGCCGATGCCCCGCTCGTCGGAGCCCGCCATGAGCTGGTCCAGCACGGAGAGGGTGTCGCGGACCGATCCGCCGCCGGCCCGGACCACCAGGGAGAGCACCCCGGGGGCCACCTCCACGTGCTCCTCGGCGCACAGCTGCTCGAGGTAGTGCATCAGCGGCTCGGTGGGGACCAGGCGGAAGGGGTAGTGGTGGGTGCGGGACCGGATGGTCGTGAGCACCTTGCTGGGCTCGGTGGTCGCGAAGATGAACTTGATGTGCTCCGGGGGCTCCTCGACGATCTTGAGCAGCGCGTTGAAACCCTCGCGCGTGACCATGTGCGCCTCGTCGATGATGAAGATCTTGAACCGGTCCCGCACGGGCGCGAACGTGGCGCGCTCGCGCAGGTCCCGGGCGTGGTCCACGCCGCCGTGGCTGGCGGCGTCCATCTCGATCACGTCGAGGGAGCCGGCTCCGTCCCGGGCCAGGTCCCGGCAGCTCTCGCAGCGCCCGCAGGGCGTGGGTGTGGGGCCCTCGGCGCAGTTGAGGCAGCGGGCCAGGATGCGGGCGGACGTGGTCTTGCCGCATCCGCGGGGGCCGGAGAAGAGGTAGGCGTGGCTGACCCTGTCCTTGCGCAGCGCCGTCATCAGCGGCTCGGTCACGTGCTCCTGGCCGATGACGTCCTCGAAGGTCTCCGGGCGGTAGCGGCGGTACAGGGCGGTAGTCACAGGAGCCACCTTAGCGACGGATTCCGACAGGCGGGGCGGGGCCCCGGGGCTGGGGAGCCGGGCCGCCCCGAGGGGACGAAAAGACCCCTCGCGCACCCGCCAGAGCCCGTTTACCCTTGCTGCCTTCCGGCCCTGGGGGAGTTCAACAGGATGACGCCACGCGAGGGGCTGGCACAGAGTCTAGCCGATGCCGCGGGCAGGTCGAAACCGGGCGGCGCCGCCGACGATTCGGCAATGCCCCGGGGTTGGGCTATGCTGGACTCCGCATGTTCCGGCACCGCGAGGTCGCCGGGGCGTGCGTGCCTGGAGGATTCGCCTAGCGGCCTATGGCGCACGCCTGGAACGCGTGTTGGGTTCACGCCCTCGGGGGTTCAAATCCCCCATCCTCCGCACTGCAGAGCCCCTGACCGGGACATCCTTCCGGTCAGGGGCTCTTCTGCGTACCCCGGCCCGGAGGGCTGCGGCCGCCCGGGCGATCGCCGAGTGCCGCAGAGGCCGGGCGCCGTCAGGGACCGGGCGCTCAGGGGCAGGCCACGGTCAGGAGCCGAGTGCTCAGGCCCTGCGGCGGGCCCGCGAGCGGCGGACGGCCACGGCTGCGGCGGCTGCCGCCACGACCCCCAGACCACCCAGGGCCAGCGGGAGCCCGGGGGCGGTCTCCTTCTCCTGCGCCGGAACCCGGGTGAGGCTGCCCAGGGGCACCCGGGTGACCGTGCCGGGGGCTACCTGCTGCGCTCCGGGCAGGCCCTGGGCCTCGACGGAGCGGGCGTCCGTGTCCTGCCCCGAGGGCCCCGGCGCCGTGGCCCCGGGGGACCGGGACGCCGCCGGCCGGGTGGCGGCCGGTGCGGGGCTCGTCGTCCCGGCGTCCCCGGCGTCGTCCCCGGTGCCGGTCTCGGTGCCGGTCGACCGGTCCGCCGCCGGGTCGGCCTCCGCACCGGAGGGGACGGACTCTGCGGCCGGGGCGGCGTCGGGCGCCGCGGACCGCTCTGGGACGGGCTCCTCGTCCGGGCCCGGTGCCGCTCCGGAGTCCGACGGAGCGCCGACCGCGGGATCGGCGGCCGGGGTCTCCGCCGGGGCGGCCGGGGCCGGCTCGGTCGGTTCGGCCGGTTCCGCCGGTGCGTCGAGGGCGCCGTCCTCGGCCGGTGCAGCGCTGGGGGACCCGACGGCCGGCGCGGGAGCCGGCACGGCATCGGGCGCAGCCACGGCGGGGGTGGGGGCGAGCAGGATCAGGGCGGCCAGGGCCAGGGTCCGAACGGGCATGAGGGGAACCTTACGAGGGAATGCGGGCGCGGAGCGGGCGCTCGTCATTTTACGTCGTTCCGCCCCTGGAGTTCGCATATGCAATAACCTGCTGGTGTGGTGGGACGGGCTGTCCCGCCGCACCCGCAGCCGTCCCCCCGGCTGTGCACGTCCCCCCACCCCTCTCCCCCCAAGAGGTTCCCTTGAAGCTGCCTTCGTTCCGCCTGCCCTCCTCCGCCCTGCCCGCCGCCGTCCTGGCCGGCGTGCTCATGACCGGGACGGTGGCCGCCACTGCGGCGCCGGCCCAGGCCTCGACGACCAACACCACCTACACCGCCGCCGGGATCTCCTCCCAGTACCACCTCTACGACGCCGGCGTCGACCGGTCCAAGGCCGTGGGCGCCGTCTTCTACTTCGACGGCGACGGCCAGTACTACGCGCAGCGACCGACGGCGACCATGCTCCGGACCATGGCCGCCCGGGCCGCCGCGAAGAACATGGTCCTCGTCGTGCCCGTCGCCCCGGCGAGCCGGTCCTGGACCGCCAGCAGCGAAGCGGCCGGGGACTGGTTCCGGGCCCTGGCCGGCAAGGTCGTCGCCGAGCAGCGCATCGACACGACCCGCATCCACCTGGCCGGCTACTCCGGCGGCGCGGAGTTCATCTCCACCGAGGTGCTCTCCGACCGCGCGGGCTGGATCCGCGGCGGCGGCGCCACCCTGATCGGTGGCGGCGGGGTGTACTACGGCGGCCTCGAGACCGCCCCCGACGCCGCGCTCAAGGCGACCGACCCGACCTGGTACGTCGGCTCCCTGGACAGCTACGGCGCCACCCAGCCCTCCACCTGGTCAGCCCTGGAGGCCGCCGGGAAGGGGGCGGCCGCGTACCGGTCGGCCGGCTTCGGCAAGGCCGACCGGGTGGTGCTGCCCGGGCTGCACCACACGAACTACAACCTGCCGGGACTGGTCGGCGACGACGTCGACCGCCTCTACTCCACCATCGGCACCGCGGTGCCCTCCCTCCCGGGGGCGAGCGAGCTCAACGGCTTCGAGCTCAAGGGTGCCATCGGGACCCGGTGGCGGGCCCTGGGCGGGACCTCCTGGGGCACCCCGGTCAGCGCCGAGCACGCCTCCGTGCACTCCTCCGTGTACCAGCGGTTCCTGGGCGCGGGCGGCCGCGAGAAGGCCATCTACTGGTCCGGGGCCACCGGCGCGCGGACGGTCGACTACGGCGGGGCCATCGGCCGCAAGTTCGAGGCCGCCGGCTTCGCCGCCGGCTACGGGGTGCCGTCCTCCGACGAGGTGCGCGCGGCCGACGGCGGCGCGTACCAGCTGTTCGACGCCGCCGGGAAGCGGACCAAGCTCGTGTGGTCCTCCGCGACGGGAGCGCGGGCGGTCAAGGAGTACGGGGCCATCGGCAAGCGGTGGGCGGCTCTCGGCCACGAGCGGGGACTGGGCTATCCGACCTCCGACGAGTACCGCACGTCGACCGGGATGGCGCAGAACTTCACCGGCGGCCGGATCGAGTGGAACTCGTCCACCGGGGCCGTGAGCGTGGTCCGCGCCTGACCCGGGGCCGCGCGGGCCGCCCCCGGGTGCGCCCGCGCGGCCCCCGCGCGCCGGCCCGGGGGCGCCCCTAGGATGAACGCATGATCTTCAAGGCCGTGGGCGACTCGCGCCCGTACCCGGATCACGGCCTCGTCTCGCCCGCGGACTGGTCCGGCATCGCACCTCGTCAGGTGCGCCTGGACCAGTTGATCACCACGAAGACGACTCTCGACCTGGCGACGCTGCTCGACGCGGACTCCACCTTCTACGGCGACCTCTTCCCGCACGTGGTCCGCTGGGACGGGCTGCTCTACCTCGAGGACGGGCTGCACCGGGCGCTGCGCACCGCCCTGCACCACCGCACCGTGCTGCACGCCCGCGTGCTGGAGCTCGGGCTCGCGAGCGGGCCTCAGGCGGTGCGCAGGGCGCGGGAGGTCAGGACGCCGCGCTGAGCGGCGGCCTCTCGGGAGCCAGCCGCACGGGGCGGCCGTCGGCGTCGAACTGCGCGCCCAGGCCCTGCTGGATGAAGCGGACCGTCGAACGGATGTGCCGCTCCCGCGCCGCGCGGTCCTGGTCGGAGTTCTGGCCCCGGTCCGCGGCGGTGGTCAGCGAGCCGTGGACG
The DNA here is from genome assembly GCF_009735315.1 of Kocuria sediminis. Lineage (NCBI taxonomy): Bacteria > Bacillati > Actinomycetota > Actinomycetes > Micrococcales > Micrococcaceae > Kocuria > Kocuria sediminis. The sequence goes on along the minus strand of NZ_WOGU01000015.1, from coordinate 23,637 downwards.
AGCGAGGCGAGCTCCGGGATGTCCCCCTCGGGCAGGTAGGCCTGGTCGATCGCGTCCCGCAGGATCGCGGCCAGCAGCCCCTGCAGCTCGCCCACGTGCTCGCCCAGCTTCTGGTAGTCCTCCGGGGACAGGACCGTGCGCATGGTCGGGCCCGGGGGCAGGTGCCGGCGGGCGAGGTCCTCGATCTGCGCCCGGATGTAGACGGCGAGCCGGTCGACCGGGTTGGCGACGCCTTCCAGGTCCCGGCGGAGATCGGTCATGAAGCGCTCGGTCTCGTCCAGGGCGTAGGCCACGAGCAGCTCGCCCATGTCGGCGAAGTAGTTGTAGACGGCGGTGCGGCCCACCCCGGCGTTCTTGGCCACGTGGGTCATCGTCAGCCCGGTCAGGCCCTGCTGGTACAGCAGCTGGCCGAAGGAGTCGAGGATCGCTCGCTTGGTGTTCTCGCGCTGCGCGGCGTTGGTGGCCGCTGAAATACGAGGCATGATGACACCTTATCTCTGCATGTCATCAAAGTATGCACACTTCAATGATCCTTGGTGACGGTATGTCTGACTATGACACCACCGTTCCCTCCGTTTCGGCCCCCTCTCCCCGAACGTCTGGGGAAACGTCCAGGAAACCGTCGGCCCGGACCCGGGAGACGTGCACGGCGTGTCCCGCCGGCAACGGCCCCCGGGCAGCGCGGAGCCGTGGCCGGCGACGCAGGTCGTCGCCGGCCACGGCCGGGTGCGGTGGGACGCGCTCAGGCGAGCCCGGTCACTGCTCGGCGGCCGAGCCGCCCTGCCAGAGGGAGTCGAAGGGCGCACGCGAGCTCAGGCGCTGCCGGATGCCGGCGGAGACGAAGGCCTTGGCGGTGCGGGCCGCCTCGAGCGGGGCGGCGCCCTTGGCGAGCTCGGCGGCGACGGCGGCCGCGAGGGTGCATCCGGCGCCGGCCACGGGGACCTCGCCGACCTTGGGCTCGGACAGGATCTCGAGGGTCGTCCCGTCGTAGAAGACGTCCACGGCGTCGGGGCCGGCCAGGCGCACCCCGCCCTTCGCGAGCACCACGGCCCCGGAGGTCTCGTGGATCCGGCGGGCGGCCTCCTCGAGGTGCTCGACGGTGCTGATCTCGTCCATCCCGGACAGGGAGAGGGCCTCGAAGTGGTTGGGGGTCACGAACGTGGCCAGCGGCAGGATCCTGGCCTTGAGCGCCTCGTCGGTGTCCAGAGCGGCCCCGGGCTCCTGGCCCTTGCAGATCAGCACCGGGTCCAGGACGAGGTGCTCCGGCTGCAGGGCCGTCAGCGCCTCGGCGGTCGTGGCGATGGTCTCCGGGCTGCCGAGCATGCCGATCTTGACGGCGTCCAGCGCGTGCGCCGCCGTGATCGCCTCCAGCTGCTCCCGCAGCACGTCCTGCGGGACGGGGAACAGGCGGTGGCCCCAGTCCGCGTTCGGGTCGAAGGAGACGATGCAGGTGAGCGCGAGGGAGCCGAAGACGCCGAGCTCCTGGAACGTCTTGAGGTCCGCTTGGGCGCCGGCGCCGCCGGTGGCCTCGGATCCGGCGATGGTCAGGGCCACGGGAGGCTGGGCGGTGCCCGCGGCGTCGGGGGTGGGTGCGGTGGTGGTGTCGGTCATGGGAGCCATTGTGCGCCCCGCTCCGCGTCCCCGGCCAACCGTGCGGCCGGGCTCCGGCGCTAGACTGTCGGACGGTCTCCGGCCGCCACGACGTCCCCGTTCGGGGTTCCGCGGCGGCGGGAGGAGGACTCCCGGGTGGCAGGCGGGCGTCCCGCACCCGTTCTGCAGACCGCACAGACCGCGGTGCGGCCCCGACTCCTCCCGGGCCGGTGCCGCGGTCCAACAGATTGGTGACCCACCGTGTCCTCCTCCGCAGGCCCTGCTCCCGCCGGCTTCGCCCACCGTCCGCGCACGTACTTCGACCTGATCGTGGCGGCCTACTGCGTGGTCCTCGTGCTCTCCAACGTCGCCGCGACCAAGGGCGTGGCCTTCGGCCCCGTCCTCACCGACGGGGGCTTCTTCCTGTTCCCGCTCGCGTACGTGCTGGGCGACGTCGTCGCGGAGGTCTACGGCTTCCGCGCCGCGCGGCGGGCCATCGTCACGTCCTTCGCCGCAGGCCTGTTCTCCTCGGTGGTGTTCTGGCTCGTCATCGCCCTGCCGCCGGCAGAGTTCTACCAGGGCCAGGAGGCCTTCGAGGCCGTCCTGGGGCCCGTCCCGCTCATCGTGGCGGGCTCCCTGCTGGGCTACCTCGCGGGGCAGCTGCTCAACGCCTTCGTCATGGTGCGGATCAAGGCCCGCACCCGGGAGCGCCACCTGTGGGCCCGGCTGATCGGCTCGACCCTGGTCGGCGAGCTCGTGGACACGGTCGTGTTCTGCACGGTGGCGGCGCCGATCATCGGGATCAGCACGGTCCCGGACTTCGTGAACTACGTGGTCGTCGGCTATGCCTACAAGGTGCTGGTCGAGGTCCTCGTCATGCCCTTGACCTACGCGGCGATCGGCTGGCTCAAGCGGCGCGAGCCGACCTACGGGGCGGCCGTGTCCCCGGCGGGGGAGGCCGTGGCCGCCCGCTGAGCGCGGCCGGCCCGGACGCAGCCGCTCCGGCGGCTCAGAAGCCGAGATAGGCCAGCTGCGCGCCCACCGAGCTCCGGGCGGCCGGCAGCACGCGCGCGGGGACGTCGGCGTAGATGCGCTCGGTGATCGCCTCGAGGGTGGCGCCGCGGCCGAGGTCCCGCAGGGCCTCGCGCACCTCGGCCAGGCGCTCCATCCGGTGCTCGAGCAGCTCCTCGCACACCGCCTCGGCGTCCTCCCGCACGTCCCCGTGCGCCGGCAGCACGAGGGCGCCGCCCAGCACCGCCAGGCGCTGCAGGGAGCGCAGGTAGTCGCCGAGACTCCCGTCCGGGTGGTCGAGCATCGTGGTCCCGCGCCCCAGGACCGTGTCCCCGGTGAGCACCGACCCCGGGCCCGCGGCCGGTGCGGCGGACCGGCCGGGCGCCGGCGTGCCGGCCGGGGTGTCGTCGGGCAGGTGGAAGCTCACGGAGTCGGAGGTGTGCCCGGGGGTGTGCAGCACCCGGATCCGGCACCCGGCGGCCTCGATCACCTCGCGGTCGGCCAGCGGGGGCGCGTCCCGGCAGAACTCGGGCCGGAAGGCGCGCACGGGGGCCCCCGTGAGGGCGTGGAAGTCCGCGACGCCCTCCGTGTGGTCGGCGTGCCGGTGGGTGACGAGCGTGAGCACCGTGCGACCGGCCGCGGCCAGCACGGCGAGGTGCCCGCGGTCGGCCGGTCCGGGGTCCACGACGACGACCTCCTCCTGTCCCGGCGCCCCGATCAGCCACGAATTGGTGCCCTCCAGGGTCATCGGGCCCGGGTTGGGGGCGGTCTGCCGCCGGGTGAGGGCGGTGGTGCGGATGCCGGTGTCCTCGGTCATGCGGTACTCCTGGGTCGGGCGGTCGGTGGCGGGCGGTCGGTGGCGGGCGAGCGGCTGCTGGGCTCGAGTGGCTGGGGGGGGGCTGGTGCAGGCGGGCGGCGCAGTCGCGCGAGGGGACCGCGCGGGGTCGCCGGCGGGGAGGACCCAGCAGGACCCGACGGGTCCTGCGGTGCGGCTCACCCCCGGTCGAGCAGCGCCTCGAGCTTGGCGAAGGAGCTGCGCCACCCGGCCGCCGCACCCGCGTGCACCACGGCGGGCAGCGGCCCCTGCGTGAGCACGAGCAGGGTGCCCCCGTCCCCGGTGGCGAGGAACTCCGTGCGCACCAGCACGTGCTGGTCCAGCGGCCGGCCGTCCGGGCCGGGCAGCGCCTCGCGGCCCTCGAGCAGCGCGTCCTGCTCGACCCGCAGATAGGTGGCGTGCACCGGGGCGACCTGGGCGGGGTCGGCGTCGCTGACCATGCGGAAGCGCTGCCGCCCGCCGGGCCGGACCTCGAGCAGCACCGACTCCCGGGGCACGCTCCAGCCCTCCGGGCCGAACCAGGCGGCGAGCCGGTCCGGGTCGGTGAACGCTGCGAAGACCGCCGCCGGCGGGTGGGGCAGGTCGTGGGAGACGGAGAGGACCTCCGTGGGATCCAGATCGGTGATGTCCATGCCGTCCATTGTCCCCGGGCGCTCTCGGTCCCGGGAACGGCGGTCGGTACAGTGGCGCTCGTGAGCACCGAACCTGCGCGGGACCCGGAGGCGGGGAAGGGCGGTCCCCGCCCGGTCTGGGTGAGCGTGCTCAAGGCCGGCGTCCTGCTGCTCCTGCTGGCCGCGGCGGTGTGGTACCTCATCAGCCACGAACTGCCCACGGTGGAGCAGGTCCGTGGCTTCGTCGAGGGCTTCGGGGCCTGGGGCCCGCTCGTGTTCGCGGTGGTGTTCGTGCTCGTGGCGGCCACCCCCGTGCCGGTGACGATCATGGCCGTGTCCGGAGGGTTCCTCTTCGGGATGGCCCAGGGCAGCGTGGTGGGCGTGGTGGCCACCACGGCCGGGGCCTGGCTCGGGTACTGGCTCGCCCGCTTCCTCGGCCGCGACGCCCTGTACCGCCTCGCGGGTCCCCGGATGGGAACCGTGGAGCGCAAGCTCGACGGCAAGGGCTTCCTCACGGTGCTCGTCCTGCGCCCGGTCCTGCCCAACTGGACCCTCAGCTACGGGTCGGGGCTCGTCCGCGTCCGGCAGCGGGACTACCTGGCGGCGACCCTGCTCGGCGGGATGCCGGGGCAGATCAGCTTCGCCGCCCTGGGGGCCTTCACCTCCCGGCCGTCGTGGCCGGCGCTGGCCGCCGTCGCCGCCTCCTGGGCGCTCGTGGTGGTCGTCGGGGTGCTCTCCTGGCGCCGGTCCCGGCACGAGGCGCAGCCCGACGGCGCCGCGGACCAGGCGGGGGCCGACGGTCCGGCCTGATCCGGAGCGGGTGCCGTGAACGACGTCGTCCGGCCCTCCTGCGGAGGGCCGGACGACGTCGTTCGGTGGAACCGCGCGGCAGCGCGGGGGAGACAGGGGCGGGGTCAGACCTGAGGGCGAGCGGCGGTGGAGCCGTTCGACTCCGCGCCGAGCAGGTGGAGCTTGCCGCTCTTGCGGTCGGCCAGGTACTCCTTCATGTCCCGCTTGATGACGGGCAGGAGCATGTAGACGCCCAGCAGGTTCACGAAGCCGCAGACGAACAGGGCCGCGTCCGCGAAGGAGATGACCTCGCTGAAGGTCAGCACGCACCCGGCGATCGTGAAGAACAGGTAGACGCCGCGGAAGATGTTGTCGCTGAGCCGGCTGCGGCCGAACAGGTACTCCCAGGCCTTGAGCCCGTAGTAGAACCAGGTGATCAGCGTGGAGAAGGCGAACAGGACCACCGCGATGGCCAGCACGATCGGGAACCAGGGGATGACCGTGGCGAAGGCGTCCGAGGTGAGGATGACGCCGTCGGGGGCGCCTCCCCCGGCCTGGACCTGGTCGATGCCGGCCTGCAGGCTCGGGGCGCCGGCGATGATGATGGCCAGGGCGGTCATCGTGCAGATCAGCACGGTGTCGACGAGCGGCTCGTAGAGGGCCACGAAGCCCTCGCTCACCGGACGGCGGGTCTTCACCGCCGAGTGGGCGATCGCGGCGGAGCCCAGGCCGGCCTCGTTGGAGAACGCCGCACGCTGGAACCCGACGATCATGACGCCCAGTACGCCGCCGGCGATGCCCTCGGGGGAGAACGCGCCGTCGATGATGGCGCCGAACGCCGCCGGGACGTGGTCGAGGTTGGCGAGGATGACGACGAGGCACGCGGTCACGTAGATGGCGCCCATGGCCGGCACCAGCCGGCTGGTGGTGGCGCCGATGGACTTGATGCCGCCGATGATGACGAGGCCCACGAGGACCGCCAGGACGATGCCGAAGATCAGGGCCGCGCCGGGGCTGCCGAGGAAGCCGTCGGCACCGCCGGTGACGTTCTGCACCTGGGCGAAGGTCTGGTTGGCCTGGAACATGTTGCCGCCGGCGGCGCCGAAGAACAGGATCGCCACGGCGAAGATGCCGGTGAGGATCTTGGCGGGGATGCGGCCGAACTTGCTGAAGGCGATGGGCAGGTACCGGAAGGGCCCGCCGCTGACGGTGCCGTCCTCGTGGACCTCGCGGTACTTCACGCCCAGGGTGCACTCCGCGAACTTGGTGGCCATGCCGAGCAGGCCCGCGCAGATCATCCAGAAGGTGGCGCCGGGTCCGCCCAGGGCCATCGCCGCGCCGACACCGGCGATGTTGCCCAGGCCCACGGTGCCGGACAGCGCGGAGGTCAGCGCCTGGAAGTGGGGGACCTCGCCGGGGTCGTCCTTGGAGGAGAACTTGCCCCGGACCACGTCGGTGGAGACCCGGAGGTGGCGCTGCACGACGCCGAAGTAGATGGTGAAGATGACGCCGGCCGCGATCAGCCACGCGACCACGAAGGGAAAGCTGACCTCCCCGATGGTGATGGGGTAGAAGACGATGCTCGAGAAGACTTCGGTGATGGGAGCGAACGCCGCATTGATTGCGCGGTCGATCTCGGCCAGCCAGCCGACTTCCTCCGTCACCGTGGACATGGGTACCGCCTGAAGAATCTCCATCCGCTAACTACAGCGCGTGGAGGGCCGGTTGGCAACAGATATCCGGGTCCCCGGATGTAAATACTTGACGCACCGGTAGACATCGGGTCGGGAAGCGGTGCGGAGGGGGGTGGGAACCCGGTGACGGCGCGGGCGCGCCGTCACCGGCGGAGGCGGCTCAGCGGGTGGCGGAGGCGCTGCCGAGGTGCTGCGGGGAGGTCATGGCGCACACCCGCAGCCCGCGGGCCAGGTCGCCGCCGGCGTGGCGGAGGGTCTCGCCGAACGAGGTCGAGCGGGCCGGTGCGGCGGCGCGGCCGATCGCGGTGAAGAGGACGGCGGGGAGGCCGAAGACGAGGAGGAGAGCCACGGGAGCATCCAGCTTTCTGTGTGCGGTGCGAAGGAGACCTGCGACACACTCATCGCAGTTGACATGTGAAGTCTAACGGGCCGATATTGGAGCATCCAGTCTGATATCCCCCGATGCAGGAGCACATCATTGCGTCTTGACGAGATAGACCAGCAGATCATTGCGTCACTGATCCAGGACAGCCGCCGCAGCTACGCCGCCATCGGCAAACGGGTGGGCCTGTCCGCCCCGGCGGTGAAGCGGCGGGTCGACGCCCTGCAGCAGACGGGGGCCGTCAAGCGCTTCACCGCGGAGATCGACCAGTCGGTCCTGGGGTGGAACATCGAGGCCTTCGTGGAGCTGCACTGCGACGGAGGACTGTCCCCGTCGATGATGCGGACCATGGCGGCGGAGATCCCCGAGGTGACGGACGCCTACACGGTGACGGGCGAGGCCGACGGCATCTTCCTCATCCGGGCGCAGAACACCTCGCACCTGGAGGACGTCATGGTCCGGATCCGGGAGTGGAAGGGCATCAACCACACGCGCAGCTCCGTCATCCTGTCGCATCTCTGACCGCAGCGGCGAGGCTCTGGGATACTGGGGGTCCAGCACCGCCGGCACGGCAGGGCGGCCGGCGCAGCAGCGGAGGAGGCGGCATGGCCGACGCACCGGACGCCGTGATCGTGGTCGGCGTCGACGGTTCCGAGCAGTCCGTGGAGGCGCTGCGCTGGGCGGCGCGTCTCGCTCCCGTGTACGGGGCGCGGATCCGGGCGGTGGGCGCCTGGGAGAATCCCCCCGAGTACGTCGGGTTCGTCCACTTCAAGGACGACCACTTCGACGAGCTCGCCCGGAAGCACGTGGACGAGGCGCTGCAGAAGGCCTTCGGGGTGGACCGGCCGGCCGGGCTGAGCACGGTCGTGGAGTTCGGGCACCCGCCCAAGGTCCTGATCCGCCACAGCGAGGACGCCACGATGCTCGTGGTGGGCCGCCGCGGGCACGGCGGCTTCCGGGGACTGCTGATGGGCTCGGTCAGCTCGGCCTGCGTCGCGCACGCCCGGTGCCCGGTCCTGGTGCTGCCCGGCCGCCCCGTAAAAGGCCCCGAGGAGAGCCCCGAGGAGACCGGGCCCGCGGGCTGAGCCCCGCGCCGAGCCGGCGGGACGGTCATGGTCCCGCATCTTCGCCCGTCCGGACCCGCCCTCTGTGATACTGAGCGCACCATTGGGGTCGCGAGAGCAAAGGATTCGGCATGGAACAGGGAACAGCAGCCGTCGTCGTCGGGGTCGACGGATCCGAGCAGTCCGTGGAGGCGCTGCGCTGGGCGGCCCGGATCGCCCCGGCGCTCGGTGCGTCCCTCAGGGTGGTCGCCGCCTGGGACTACCCGCCCGAGTACGCCGGCTACGTGCCCCTCGGCAGCGACAACTTCGACGAGATCACCCGCAAGCGGGTGGACACGGCGATCCAGCAGGCCTTCGGCGAGGACGTCCCCGAGGGCCTGACCACCACCGTGGAGTTCGGCCACCCGTCGAAGGTGCTGGTGCGCGAGAGCGAGGACGCCGTGATGCTCGTGGTGGGCCGGCGGGGCCACGGCGGGTTCCGGGGCCTGCTGCTGGGCTCGGTCAGCGCCGCGTGCGTCTCCCACGCCTCCTGCCCCGTGCTCGTGATCCACGAGGACGGCACCGCGGCGACGAGCTAGCCGCGCCACCCGCCGCGGGCGGTCCGGGCGTGGCCGGGCCCACAGCGGCCGGTCGCGCCGCGGAGCCGTGGGGGCGGCCGCCCGGGGTCCGGGGCGTTCAGCCCCGGTGCGCGTAGTACCGGCCCAGCACCTCGTCCCGGTACTCGAAGTAGGTGCCGTCGGCCATCGCCTGCCGCGCGCCGTCGACCATGCGCACGACGAACCGCTCGTTGTGGATCGAGGTGAGCGTCGCGGAGAGCCGCTCCTTGGCCTTGAACAGGTGGTGGAGGTACGCCCGGGTGTAGTGCGTGCACGTGTAGCAGTCGCAGCCGTCCTGGACGGGGGAGAAGTCCGTGCGGAAGCGGGCGTTGCTCACGGTGAAGCGGCCGTCCGGGCCGTAGACGGCCCCCGTGCGGGCCACCCGGGTGGGCGAGACGCAGTCGAAGGTGTCCGCGCCGTTCTCCAGGGCGGTGAAGATGTCGTCCGGCTCGGAGATCCCCAGCAGGTGCCGCGGCCGGTCCTCGGGCAGCTCCTCGCTGCACCAGCGCACGATCGTGCCGAGGTTTTCCTTCTCCAGCGCCCCGCCGATCCCGAAGCCGTCGAAGTCCATCGCCCCGAGGTCCCGGCAGGCCTTCCGGCGCAGGTCCTCGTACTGGGCGCCCTGGATGACGCCGAACAGCGCCTGGTACGGCCGGTCGGCGCGCTCCTCGGTGAGCCGGGCGTGCTCGGCCACGCAGCGCCGGGCCCACCGCCGGGTCCGCTCGAGGGACGTCTCCTGGTAGCCCCGGGAGTTGTGCAGCGTGGTCAGCTCGTCGAACGCGAACATGATGTCCGCCCCCAGCCGGTGCTGGACCTGCATGGAGATCTCCGGGGTGAAGCGGTGCACGTCGCCGTTGATGTGGGAGGTGAACGTGACCCCGTCGTCGTCGACGCGGGCCATGCGCTCCTTGCCGGTCGCGACGTCGTCGTCGCCCGCGGCCGAGGACGCGACCGTGGACATGTCGATGACCTTCTTGAAGCCCGAGCCCAGGGACATGACCTGGAACCCCCCGGAATCCGTGAAGGTGGGCCCGTCCCAGTTCATGAACGCGCCGAGCCCGCCCGCCGCGTCGAGCACCTCCGCCCCGGGCTGGAGGTAGAGGTGGTAGGCGTTGGCGAGCAGGGCCTGGGCACCGAGCTCGGCCATGGACTCCGGCAGCACGGCCTTGACCGTGGCGGCGGTGCCGACCGGCACGAACGCGGGGGTCCGGATCTGCCCGTGCGGGGTGCTGATCGTGCCGGTGCGGCCCAGGAACGGCCCATTGTTGGCCTCCACGCGCGATCCGGCGGTCCGGGTCGTCTCCTCGAGCCGGTGCTCGACCTCGAAGCCGAAGGCGGCGCGGGCGGCGGGGAACAGGGAGGGCACGACGGGCAGGGTCATCCGACCATTGTGCGCCACGGCGGGGCCGGGCCCGGGCGGACGGGGAGGTCGCTGTGAGTGATCTCATGCGCCGGCCCCGGAAGAGGGGCCGTCGCCGGGAGGTTGTGGGGTCGTGGGCCCGTCCCCTCCGCGCGGCGCCCTCCAGCGCCCGACGACGGACGCCCGCGCCCGTCCGCCGCGGCCCGCGCGGCCGCCGACGACAGAGAGGTGGTCCCGACCGCGTGAGCCCGTTCCGGAACCTCTTCGCCCTGCACCCCGCCCAGCGGGACCACCTCCCCGCCGCCCGCATCGCGCTCTCGGTGGCCGTCCCGCTGATCGCCGTCGTGGCCGCCGGCCGCGCCGACCTCGCCATCTACGCGGCCTTCGGGGCGTTCGCCTCTATCTACGCCCGGCACGAGCCGCCGGCGGCCCGGGCCCGGCACCAGGCGCAGGCGGGCGTGCTGCTGACACTGTGCGTGGCGCTGGGCGCGCTGCTCAGCGGCGCCCCGGAGGCGGCGGTGCTGGCGGCCACGGCGGTCGTGGCGGGGCTCGGCGCGATGGCCGCGGCGTCCTGGAAGCTCAAGCCGGCGGGATCGGTCTTCTTCATCTTCGCGGTGGGCGCCGTCGGCTCCCTGGCGCACGCGGCGCCGCTCTGGCAGGCCGTGGCTCTCGCCGCCGCCTCCGCCGGATTCTCCGTGGCGCTGGGGCTCGCGTCCCGGTGGGCGGGGGAGGGCCTGACCGGACCCGTGGCCCCCGTGGCGGAGCACCACGGGCTGGGCGCCGGGCAGCTGTGGGCGCACGGCGGCCGGTTCCTCGCGGCCACGTCCGTGGCGGGGGCCCTCGGCATGGCCACCGGCCTCTCGCACAGCTACTGGGCCATGGTCGCCGCCGCGGCCCCCATTGCCGCCCCCGACCTCGGGGCGCGGGTGCAGCGCGGCGTCCACCGCATGGTGGGCACCCTGGGCGGCGTGGGGGTCACCGCGGCCGTGCTGTCCGTGCCGCTGCAGCAGTGGCACATCGTGGCGCTGGTGATCCTCTTCCAGTTCCTCGCGGAGCTGTTCGTGGGCCGCAACTACGCCCTGGCCCTCCTGTTCATCACCCCGCTGGCGCTGCTGATGACCCAGCTGGCGGCCCCGGGCGCCCCCGGCCACCTGCTGCAGGCCCGGGCGGTGGAGACGGTGATCGGCGCCCTGTGCGGGCTGGCGGTGGTTCTGCTCACCCGGACCGCGGAGGAGCGGAGGCTCAGCGGCCCCAGCCCGCGTGCGCCACGGCCTGGCGCACCAGGTCTCCCCGGCCCCCGGCGAACTCCGCCTGCACCTCGGGGCTGAGCGCCTCCTCGGGGCTCATCCAGGACAGCTGCAGGGCGTCCTGGCGGGGACTGCACTCGCCGCGCACGGGCACGATGTAGCTCAGCGCCACGGCGTGCTGGCGGTCGTCGGTCAGACCGGTCTCGGAGGGGGAGGGGAAGAACTCGGCCACCGCGAACGGGGTCGTGGACACCGGCAGCTGGGGAAAGGCCATGGTGCCCAGGTCCTTCTCGAGGTGGCGCAGCAGGGCCGCCCGGATGGTCTCCCGGTACAGCACCCGGCCGGAGACGAAGGTGTACATCATTTCGCCCTCGGGAGTCGCCTGCAGGAGCAGCCCGATCTCGGAGAGGTAGCCCAGCGGGTCGAGCCGGACCGGCAGCGCCTGCACGTACACCATCGGCAGACGGCGCCGGGCTTCCTGCAGGTCGTCCTCGTTGAGCCAACCGGGGTTCGGATCGGGGGTGCGGAGGAAGTTCATACTGCTGTTCTATCCCATGACCCCTGGCGCGGCCACGATTCTCCCCGGCCCGGGACGCCGGTTCAGCGCTCAGCGGAGCCGCCGCCCCCGCCCCCGCTCACGGGCGCTCCAGCCGGGCGGCGGCCTCCAGGACCGTCCACGCCTGCACCTGGGTGGACAGCTCCACCGGGGCGCCGGGGCGCTGCGTCTGCTCGGCGGGCCGCGCCGGGTCGGGGGAGAAGATCGCCACCGAACCGTCCGTCCGGGCCGACGGCGCGGCCCCGCTCCCGGAGCCCGTGGCGGGCTCGGCCTCGCGCCGGCCGGCCCACAGGGCGTCGGCGGTGCCCGTCACCAGCCCGGCGGCGGTGCGCCGCGCGGGCTCGGCCAGGTCCGGGTGCCGGGCCGCCTGGGCAAGGTAGCGGGCCAGGATCCCGCTGAACAGCCCGCCGTCCCCGCCGCCGTGCGCGGTGAGGACCCGGCCCTCCGGGCCCGGCCGGCCGTAGGCCTCCGCCGCGCCGGCCACCACGTCGGCCGCCGTGCGCAGCAGGCGCGCCCGCTCGTCCGCGCCCGTGCCGGGGGCGTCCGCGAGCTCGAGCAGCGCCCCGAGCACGGGCCCGGAGTTGTAGCTGAACAGCCGCTCGTCCCGGCGCGTGACCTCGCTGCCGGATCCCGCGGCGACCAGGACCAGCCCGTCGTGGAAGACCTTCCGCTCCGGGTCCCACAGCTTCTCCTGCAACCAGCCGAGCACCGCGCGGGCCTGGTCGGTGCGGTGCGTGCGCACGAAGGCCAGGGCCGCGGGGGCCGAGGACGCGGTGTTCTTCACGTCGTGGCGGGTGTTCCAGAAGACCCCGCCGCCCAGGTCCGCCGTGTGCCCCCGCTCGATCCGGGCGAGCAGGGCCCGCCCCGCGTCCAGGCACGCCACGTCCGTCCGGCCGGTGAGCTCGCGGTCCAGCGCGGCGAGCCGGCCCACGGCCAGCAGCAGCCAGGCCATGTCGTCGTAGTAGGAGTTCTGCGTCACGCGCCCGCCGCTGCGCAGGGTGATCCCGCGCAGCAGCCGGTGCGCGTCGCGGCGGATCCCCTCCGCGCGGGCGGGCTCGTCCCGGTGCCGCAGCGCGGCGTCCACCAGGGCGTCGAGCAGGTGGGCCTGCCACCAGTAGTGCCACGGGGCCGTGCGGGAGCGGGGCCGCGGGTGCGCCGGTGCGCCCAGCAGGGTGCCCGGCACGCCCAGGGCGCGCCCGGCGAAGAGCTCGCGGACCGACCGGGCCGCGGTGTCGGCCCGGTCCGGGGCGCTCGTGGTGCGGTCCGGGATCCGGTCGGCGGTCCGGCCGGTGCTCGCGTCGGCGGAGAGCGGGCGGGGCGCGGGACTCGCGCCGGTGGGGCTGGGCATGGCGGCTCCTGGTGCTGGCGGGGGAGGGGTGCTGCTCCGAGCCTATGCGCTCGCCGCGGGGTGCGGGCCGGAGCGGTCCCGGGCGGGGCCGGCGAACAGCCGCCGGTGGACCGTCTCGACGGGCCCCCGCAGGCCGCGCCGCTCGAGCAGGACGGCGCCGAGCAGGGTGACCAGCCACACCGCGGTGCCGAGCAGCAGCGCCGCGGTGGGGGTCAGGGCGCGGCCGAGGCCCAGCGCGAACGGCGGCATCAGGACCGTGAAGAGCACGGACTGGGCGATGTAGCCGCTCATCGACCGGCGTCCCAGCGCCTGCAGCGACCACAGCGCGGGGTGCTCCCGCGCCCGGAGGGGAGCGCCCGGGGACCGCCGCTGGGCCCGTGCGCAGACCAGGGCCACCACGAGCGCGTAGCCGATGCCCTGCGCGGCGCCGGTCAGGGCGTCCAGCCCGGTGAGCAGGGACCCGGCGGTCGTGGAGGGCTCCAGCATGTCCGTGGTCAGCAGGCCCGTGCCGACGCCGGTCAGCAGCCCCGCGCCGATGCAGACCACCGCGGTGGCCAGCAGCCGGCCGCGGCGGGGACCGGGGTCCTCCAGCACCCGGTAGCGGCTGAGCGCCAGGCCGAGCAGCAGCATGGGCAGCAGTCCCAGCAGCTGGAGCGGGGCGAAGGCCACCACTCCCGCGCCCTCGGCCAGCACGAGGGCGAGGTGCTCCTGCGCGGAGTCGGTCACGAGGCTGGGGAAGGGCGCGGTGCCCGGGGTCCGCACGGCCCAGCTCGCCCCGCCGTAGAGGACCATCAGCACGGAGCCCAGGCCGGCCAGGACCAACAGGGTGGCCGTGCCCTCCGCGATCAGCAGGGTCAGGAACAGCCCCCCGAAGGCGTAGGCCGTGATGATGTCCCCGGGGAAGAGCAGGCAGGCGTGCAGGGCCCCGATGAGCAGCAGCCACCCGTAGCGCCGCAGCAGCAGCTGCCGGGCGAGCGGCAGCGGGGTGCCGCGGGCGGCCTCCCGGGCGGCGATCTGGCCCACGCCGTAGCCGACCAGGAAGGAGAACAGGGGGAAGCCGCGGCCGTCCACGAGCATGGACATGGCGGTGTTGACCACGTCGTCCGCCGTCCACCCGGCCGTGCCCGCCCCGGCCCCCAGGGTCCGGTCGCGGGGGCCGTCCGTGGGCCCGGGCGCCCAGATCCACGCGGTGACGTTGGCGACGGCGATGACCCAGAGCATGAGCCCGCGGGCCACGTCCGGGGCGGGCACCCGGGCGGCCGCCGGCGCGGTGCGCGGCGCGCTCACCCGGGCGTCCCGGTGCGCAGGGCACGCCGGCTCTCGAGCACGAGCGGGCGGCCCGTCATCGGGTGGGTCAGCCCGATCCGCCGGGCCAGCAGCTGCAGCGGCCGGGCGGGGTCCTCGCTGCCGGCCGGCTGCACGTGCGGGTAGAGGGGGTCGTTGCGGACCGGGACGCCCAGCCCGGCCAGGTGGACCCGGATCTGGTGGGTGCGCCCGGTCTCGGGCCGCAGCCGGTAGCGCGCCCACTCGCCCTCGGCGTCCGAGAACGGGGCGCCCGCCCGCTCGACGACGGTGCGGGCGTTGACGGGTCCCGGCTCCTCGCGCGCCTGCAGGCACGTGCGGTCCTTGACGATGCGGGACTCGACGACGCGCGGCAGCCCGAGCCCGGGCCGGTGCGCGGCGACCGCCTCGTACTCCTTGGCCACCGCCCGGTCCTGGAAGAGGGTCTGGAACCGGCCGCGGGTCGCGGGGTCCCGGGAGAGCAGCAGCACCCCGGCCGTGCCGCGGTCCAGCCGGTGCAGCGGGGAGAGCCGGTCCTCGCCGCGGGCGCGGCGCAGCTTCACGAGCGCGCTCTGGGCCACGAACCCGCCGCGCGGGGTGGTGGGCAGGCCGTGCGGCTTGTCGACGGCCAGCAGCCACTCGTCCTCGAACAGCACCGGCAGGTCCCCGGGCAGCTCCGGTTCGGGCGGCAGGGCCCGGTGGTACCAGACCGACCCGCCGGGCACGTAGGGGGCGCCGTGGGCGAGGGGCCGCCCGTCGTCGCCGACGATCCCCCCGGACGCGAAGAGCTCCTCCAGCTCCGGGGCCGAGGCCGGGAACCGTTCCAGGAGCCAGCCCCGCACCGTGCTCCACCCGTCCTCCGCCGGCAGCCGGACCCGGACGGGGTCCACGCCGTCCCGCAGGGGCAGAGGGGCAGGGGCGGGCCGACGTCGTCGCATGGTTCCCGATCGTGCTCCCCGCACGAGCCCTTGTCCACTCCCCGGCCCGCGTGCCTGCCGGGCGCAGGCCTGCGAGAATGGGCGCGGACCACCTCCCGCCACCGACCGGAACGAGACCCATGGCCAGCCACGAAGTCGTCCCCGAAGCCGTCCCCGGAGCCGTCCCCGGAACCGTGGAGGAGGTCGTCCTGCTCGACGACGCCCACCGTCCCGTGGGCACCGCGCCCAAGGCGGAGGTGCACACCACGGACACCCCGCTGCACCTCGCGGTCTCGTGCTACGTCCTCGGCGACGACGGCCGGCTCCTGCTGACCCGCCGGGCCCTGGCCAAGAAGACCTGGCCGGGGGTGTGGACCAACAGCTTCTGCGGCCACCCGGCTCCCGGCGAGGACTTCGAGGAGGCCGTCGCCCGGCGGGCGGGCCAGGAGCTCGGCTTCGCGGTGACGGCGGTGACGGAGGTCCTGCCGGACTTCCGCTACCGGGCCGTGGACGCCTCCGGGATCGTGGAGAACGAGTTCTGCCCCGTCTACGTGGCACGCGCCGCCGGGCAGCCGCAGCCGCTGCCGGCGGAGGTCGCGGAGGTCGCCTGGATCACCCCGGAGGAGCTCTTCGCCGCGGCCGAGGCCGCGCCGTTCCTGCTCAGCCCGTGGCTGCTGGAGCAGATCGCCGACGGCCGGCTGCGCCGTGCGCTCACGGAGCAGGCCGCCGTACGATCCTGACCATCAGTCCATCCGGGCGGCGAGCTCGGCGGCCACGGACTCCAGGGCCGCACGGAGGGCGAGGATGGCCGGGCGCCGCACGCTCGAGCCGCGGATCGAGGTGAACACCGTCCGCCGCGGCCCGGAGGGCAGGTCGACGAGCCGGCAGGGGGACTCGCCGCCCGCCCACATGAGGTCCGGCATGAGGGCCACGGCGTTGCCCGACTCCACGAGCCGGGTCTGGGCCTGCAGGTCCGCCGTGGAGAACCGGACGTCCGGCTCGAACCCCGCCCGCCGGCACAGCTGCTCGCCCCAGTGCCTCGACGCCGCGCCCCGGGGCTCCATGACCCACGGCAGCTCGCGGGCGTCCTGCAGCGAGGTGATGGACGCGTGCTCCGCCCCGGGAGGGACCGCCAGGCGGATGGCGTCCGTGATGAGCCGGCGCCGGTCCAGGTCCGGGTGGTGGGCGGCGGCGTGGCTCGGGTACTGCTCCGCGACCACGAGGTCGAACTCGCGCGTCCACGTCTCGTAGAGGGCCCGCTCCGGCTCCGCCTGCACCATCTCCACCCGCACGTCCGGGTGCTCGCGGCGCATGGTGCCGAGCACGGCCGGCAGCAGCGCCAGGGCGGCCGACTGGAACACGGCGACCCGCACCGTGCCCGTGACCGTGCTCAGCGACGCCGCCAGGTCCGACTCCGCCCGCTCCAGGACGTCCAGCAGCTCGGCGGTGCGCGCCACCAGGATCTCCGCCTGCGGGGTCAGCTGCACCCGCCGACCGGCTTTGGAGAGCAGCTCGACCCCGGCCTCCTTCTCCAGTGCCGACAGCTGCTGGGAGACCGCCGAGGGGCTGTAGCTCAGGGCCGCGGCCACCTCCGCCAGGGTGCCGCGCAGCGCGAGTTCACGCAGCAGGCGCAGCTTGCGCACGTCGAGCACGAGAGCCCCTCCCATTCATCACATTGATTGACGAGTCATCCGTGGAAAACATCACTTTATCCGAACGGAAAGAGGGCGCATAGTGAGGGGCGCACCAGTGCTTTCCACGCAGACCAGGGAGTACCACCCATGACGACGATCCCCGTCCCCGCGACCGCGCACACCCCTGCGGAACCGTCGGCCGGACGCACCGTTCCCCACGCCGCGATCCCGGCGACGCTGCCCGAGCAGGCCGTGGCCACGGTGCGCCGCTGGCTCACCGAGGCGGAGCAGTTCCCCAAGGACGCCTCGGGCGAGCAGCTGGCCGGGGTGCTCAAGGATCCCCGCGGACTGGACTTCACGGTCGGCTTCGTCGACGGCGTCGTCCGCCCCGAGGACATCCGGGTCGCCGCCCGCAACCTCGCCCGGCTCGCGCCCCGCGTCCCGGGGTTCCTGCCCTGGTACCTGCGCACCGCGGTCCGCACCGGCGGGGCCCTGGCACCGGTCGCCCCCCAGGTCGTGATCCCGGCCGCCCGCAAGGCGCTGCGCGAGATGGTCGGGCACCTCATCGTGGACGCCAGCGAGGCCAAGCTCGGGAAGTCGATCGCGAAGATCCGCACGGACGACGTCCGCCTCAACGTCAACCTGCTGGGCGAGGCCGTGCTCGGCGAGCGCGAGGCCGACCGCCGCCTGCAGGGCACCCACGAGCTGCTGGCCCGGCCCGACGTCGACTACGTCTCCATCAAGGTCTCCTCCACCGTGGCCCCGCACTCCGCCTGGGCCTTCGACGAGGCCGTGGCCGAGGTCGTCGAGAAGCTGACCCCGCTATACGCCCGGGCCGCCTCGTTCTCCACCCCGAAGTTCATCAACCTGGACATGGAGGAGTACAAGGACCTGGACATGACCCTGGCGGTCTTCACCCGGATCCTCGACCAGCCCCAGTTCGAGGAGCTCGAGGCCGGGATCGTGCTGCAGACCTACCTGCCCGACGCCCTGGAGGCGATGATCCGCCTCCAGGAGTGGGCGCAGGCCCGCCGCGCCGCGGGCGGCGCCCGCGTCAAGGTGCGCGTGGTCAAGGGGGCGAACCTGCCCATGGAGCAGGTCGAGGCGTCCCTGCACGACTGGCCGCTGGCCACCTGGTCCACCAAGCAGGACTCGGACACCCACTACAAGCGCGTGCTCAACTACGCGCTGCAGCCGCAGCACGCCGACGCGGTGCGGATCGGCGTGGCCGGGCACAACCTCTTCGACATCGCCTTCGCCTGGCTGCTCGCCTCCGAGCGCGGGGTCACCGAGGCCGTCGACTTCGAGATGCTGCTGGGCATGGCCACCGGTCAGGCCCAGGCCGTCAAGCGCGACGTCGGCTCCCTGCTGCTCTACACCCCGGTGGTGCACCCCGCCGAGTTCGACGTGGCCATCGCCTACCTCATCCGCCGGCTGGAGGAGGGCGCGAGCCAGGAGAACTTCATGTCCGCGGTCTTCGAGCTCTCCGCGAACGAGGAGCTCTTCGAGCGGGAGAAGAACCGCTTCCTCGCCTCGCTGGCCGCGCTCGACGACACCGTCCCGCTGCCCCACCGGACCCAGGACCGCCGCCTGCCCGAGCTGCCCGCCCCGACCGACGGCTTCGCCAACACCCCGGACACCGACCCGGCCGTGGCCGCCAACCGGGACTGGGGCCGGGCCGTCCTCGACCGCGTCCCCGGCTCGACGGCCGGCACGGCGACCGTCGCCGCGGCCGCGCTGCAGACCGAGGAGCAGCTCGACCGCGTCATGGAGGCCGCCCTCGCGGCCGGCCGCGGCTGGGCCGCGCTGACCGGCGACCGGCGGGCCGAGGTGCTCCACCGCGCCGGGGAGGCCCTCGCGGCCCGGCGGGCCGAGCTGCTCGAGGTGGCGGCCGCGGAGGCCGGCAAGACCCTGGACCAGGCGGACCCGGAGATCAGCGAGGCCATCGACTTCGCGCACTACTACGCCGAGCGTGCCCGCGAGCTGGACGAGGTCGACGGCGCGACCTTCGTGCCCTCCCGGCTCACCGTGGTGACCCCGCCGTGGAACTTCCCCGTGGCCATCCCGGCCGGCTCGGCACTGGCGGCCCTGGCCGCCGGGTCCCCGGTGGTGTTCAAGCCGGCCGGCCCGACCAAGCGCTGCGGCGCCGTGGTGGCCGAGGCGATCTGGGAGGCCCTGGACGCCTCCGGGATCTCCCGGGACGTGCTCGCCCTCGTGGACCTCGAGGAGCGTTCCCTCGGCCGCCAGCTGATCTCCCACCCGTCGGTGGACCGACTGATCCTCACCGGCGCCTACGAGACGGCGGAGCTGTTCCGCTCCTTCCGCTCCGACCTGCCGCTGCTGGCCGAGACCTCGGGCAAGAACGCGCTGGTCGTCACCCCCAGCGCCGACTTCGACCTCGCCGCCAAGGACGTCGCCTACTCCGCGTTCGGCCACGCCGGGCAGAAGTGCTCGGCGGCCTCCCTGGTGATCCTCGTGGGCTCGGTGGCGCAGTCCAAGCGGTTCCGCAACCAGCTGGTGGACGCGGTCAGCTCCCTCACCGTGGACTACCCGACCAACCCCGCCGCGCAGATGGGCCCGCTCACCGAGCCCGCCGAGGGCAAGCTGCTCCAGGCCCTGACCACCCTCGAGGAGGGCCAGACCTGGCTGATCGAGCCGCGGCAGTTGGACGACACGGGCAAGCTGTGGTCCCCGGGGGTGCGCACCGGGGTGCAGCGCGGCTCGGAGTTCCACCGGGTGGAGTACTTCGGGCCCGTGCTCGGGGTGATGACCGCCGAGACCCTGGAGGAGGCCGTGGCCATCCAGAACGAGGTCGACTACGGCCTCACGGCCGGGCTGCACTCCCTGGACCCGGAGGAGATCGGCTACTGGCTGGACACCGTGCAGGCCGGCAACCTCTACGTCAACCGCCATATCACCGGGGCCATCGTCCAGCGCCAGCCCTTCGGCGGCTGGAAGAAGTCTGCGGTCGGCCCGGGCACCAAGGCCGGCGGCCCCAGCTACCTCATGGGCCTGGGCGAGTGGGAGCCGGCGCCGCTGCGCGGGAACGGGCGTCCCGTGACCGACGCGGCCGTGGCAGGCCTGCTCGCCGCCGCCCGTGCGGAGCGGGCCGGGGTCACCGCGCAGGAGGCCGAAGCCCTCGAACAGGCGCTGCGCAGCGACGAGGCCGCCTGGGCCGACGAGTTCGGGGTGGCCCGGGACGTCTCCGGCCTCTACGCGGAGCGCAACGTCTTCCGCTACCTGCCCCTGCCGGTGACGGTGCGGCTGGCCGAGGGGGAGCCTCTGGCCGATCTGCTCCGCGTGGTCGCCGCCGGCCTGCGCGCCGGCGCCGGGCTCAGCGTCTCCTCGGCGATCGAGCTGCCCGCGGCGGTGCGCTCCGTGCTCACCGGCCGCGGCGTGCCGGTCCGGGTCGAGGACGACGCCGCCTGGCTGGCCCGCGCCGCCGAGCTCGGGGGTGGGCGCGTCCGCCTCGTCGGCGGGGACCGCGCGGCCTTCATCGCCGCGACCGGGTCCCGCCCGGACGTGGCCGTCTACGCCCACCCCGTCACCGGGGCCGGCCGGGTGGAGATGCTCCCGTTCCTGCACGAGCAGGCCGTGAGCATCACCGCCCACCGCTTCGGCACGCCCAACCACCTCACGGACGAGCTGATCTGACCCGCTGATCCGACGAGCTGATCCGGCGCGCTGATCCGGAGCGCTGCTGCACCGGCGCCCCGCGCCGCGGCCCCCGTTCCCCGACGGACCGCGGTGCGGGGCGCCGTGCCGTCCGGGGTGGGCCGTTCAGCTCCGGACGAGGGAGGCGTGGACCACCAGGTTCTCGTCGAAGGCCCCGGTCTCCGGGTCGTAGCCGTCGCAGGTGATCAGTCGCAGCTCGGGGCCGGCGGTGTTGCCGTAGACCTGCAGCGTGGGGAACGAGTCCTTCGCGTAGCGTTCGACGGCGTCCACCGCGAACTCCGCCGTGGACCCGTCCGCCCGGGCGACGGCGATGCGGTCCCCGATGGTCAGCCGGTGCAGGTCCGCGAAGACCCCCGCCCCACCGCCGGTGGCGTTGACGTGCCCCAGCAGCACGGCCGGGCCCGCCTCGCCCGGCGTGGGCGAGCGCCGGTACCAGCCGGCCGGGGCGCCGGGGTGCTCCGGCGGGACCTCCAGGGTGCGGTCGGGGCGCCGGTCCAGCGTCATGAGCCGGTCCTCCACCCCGATGGCGCCGATGGTGAGGCGCACCGGCGCCGAGGCGGGCAGCGCCCGCGGGCGGGACTCCGGGTCCGCCGCCTCCGGCGGGGCGGGGGCGGCACGCGGGACGGGGTGCTCGGCGACGGCCCGCTGCGCCGTCGCCGGGGGCGTGGGGCTGTCCCCGGTGCACCACAGGCCCAGGACCACGGCGAGACCCGCCACCCCCGTGCGGAGGTGGCGGGTCTCGGCGCGGTGCCGGGGCACGCGGGGTCCCGGGGTCAGCGACCGCCGGCGGCGCGTCGGCGCAGGCCCACCGCCGCGCCGCCCAGGGCGAGCATCCCCAGCACGGCTGCTCCGGCGAGTCCGCGGGCGTCCGAGCCGGTGGCCGCCGTCTCCACGCCGGTGTCCGCCGGGCCCTCGGGCACCGTCATCTGGGCGGGTGCGAGCACCCCGCATGCGATCGGGATGTCGGAGGCCAGCGGCAGGGCGGGGGCCATCGGGTTCGCCTTCGCCTGCGCCGCGGCCGAGAGCGACGCAGGGTCCGCCCCGTGGACGTTGACCACCGCGGTGCCGTTCTGCAGGGCGGCCAGCGTGGCCCCGTCCACCGGGAAGGTCCGCTGATACGTGTAGGCCTCCCCGGCCGGGAAGCGGTCGACCGCCACCGCGGAGGCCGGGCTCGTGTCCCCCGAGGTCGTCAGCGTGGTGCCGATCCCGCCGGTCCAGGGCTGGCCCTCCATGGAGCTGACCGCGCCGTCCCCGTCGGCGTCGGCGCTCGGCGGAGCGCACACCCCCTGGCCCCCGATGTGGATGTGCTGGGCGTGCGGATAGGGCGCCCCCTGGAACAGGGCGGGCGCCCCGGCGACCTCCACGGTCACCGTGGCCTCCTGGCCGGTGACCTCCACGGCGGCGTGGCCTGCCGCGGTGCTGTTGTTGACCGGCGCGAGCTCGGCGTGGAAGGACCAGCTCTCGGCGGCGGCGGCGGTGGTGGCGGGCAGGGTCACGGCCGCGAGTGCCAGGGCGGGCGCGGCGAGCAAAGCGGACTTCTTCATGAGATCGGCCTCTCGGTCAGGAATGACAGGGCTGGGAAGTGACGCAAAGCACAGTTTACTGATCATTCCGGCCGCGTCGAGGGGTTGGTCGTATGCGACGGCGAATGGGTCAGTGCGCAGGCCGCTTCCGGGTGATGGGCAGGCCGACAGGCCGGTCAGGAAGGGGGCCGGTCTTCCGGAGTGCCCGGTGGGCGCTGCGGCGGGTGCCGCGAACTCCCCGGTCGAGGCGCTGCCCTCTCGGCGAGCACGAGGTCGGGGATGCGGGGCTCACGTCCCGGGGTCGATCGGGCCGGGGCCACGAAGTGTGCCGCCCCCGGTGGATCGGACCGGGGGCGGCACCGTGAGCTGCCGACCGACTGCGCTCCGGTGTCCCCCCACGTGCATCGCACATCGGACCCGTGCGCCGGCCGAGCTCCTCGACATCAGATTACTGACATGTAAACGAATTGACGGCATTGTGTAAGCCGCTTCACACGGGGGCGGTGCTCATCCGCAGGGGGCCGCCCGGAGGCTTCCGCGGGGCGGGAGTCCGCTCAGCCCGCGGCGGCGAGGGTGCCGACCCGCGGGCTCTCCGCCGCTGCACGGTGCCCGGGGGTGCGCAGCTCGGTCACTCCCGTGCTCGGCGCCGCCGCGTGCGGCGCCCCGCGGTCCCCGCCGGCCGGGACGGACGGTGCCCGGTCGTGGCGGAGTGCGGCGACCACGGACTCCTCGTCGAGCCCGGCGGCCTCGGACAGGGCGGCCAGCGGCACTCCGTGGCGGGCAGCCAGGCGCAGTTCGGCGTGCAGGGCCTCGACGGCCTGGTCCAGCTCCCACTGTGCGGTCTCGGCGCCGGCGTCGAGGAGCCACACGTGGCGGGCGGCGTCGTCGTGCCCCTGGGAGGCGTCGTCCTCCGCGAGCTGCTGGTCGAGGGTCCACTCTGCCGTCTCGGCGCGCCCGGCCGCCGCCAGGACCCGCCGGGCGAAGAAGGGGTGGAACAGGCGCTCGTCCCCGCGGGCCACGAGCGGTGCGCCCGTCCCGGCGGGTTCTTCCGTCTCGACCAGGAAGCCGCAGGCGCAGGCGTGCAGCCGGCGGCCGTCGACGGCGGCCTGAGCGGCGGCGTGGTTCGCGCGGCCGTCGAGGTCGGCCAGGTCGAGCGGGCGCACCGGCATGGGCCGGCCGCAGTGCACGGCGGGGCTCGTCGTCTCCGGGGTGGCCGGTCGGCCGGTTCCCGGCTCCGTCCTCTGCTGCGCGGACCGGTGCTGCACCTGCTGGTTCATCCCTCGACCTTCCTCACGTTCCCTGCGTTCCCTGCGGTGGTGCGCAGATCCCGAGGACGGAGCCGCGAGACGCGCACCACATCATCCAAGTCGATAGTGTCTAGTTTGTCTAGTTACTCGAACGTCGCGCTTGTCGGTGGCCTAGGATGATCGGCATGACGTCTCCCGCCCCCACCTCCTCCGGCTACTGGTACGGCACCGACGACGCCGCCGGACCCGGACCGGTGCAGGTGCTCGAGGCCCTGCG
>NZ_WOGU01000014.1:0-96393 GCF_009735315.1 Kocuria sediminis | reverse complement strand
AAGCCCCAGGCGGTGGACTCCCTGCACGAGATCATCGACGCGTTCGACGGCATCATGGTCGCCCGCGGCGACCTCGGGGTGGAGCTGCCGCTGGAGCAGGTGCCGATCGTGCAGAAGCGCGCCATCGAGCTCGCCCGCCGCTGGGCCAAGCCGGTGATCGTCGCCACCCAGGTGCTCGAGTCGATGATCGACAGCCCGCGCCCCACCCGGGCGGAGGCCTCCGACTGCGCCAACGCGGTGCTCGACGGCGCGGACGCGGTGATGCTCTCCGGGGAGACTTCGGTGGGCAAGTACCCGATCGAGACCATCGAGACCATGGCCCGGATCATCGAGGCCACCGAGTCCCAGGCGCTCGAGCGCGTCCCGGCGCTGGGGACGGAGCCGCGCACCCGCGGCGGTGCGGTGACCCGCGCGGCGGTCACCATCGCCCGGCAGCTGGACGTGAGCTACATCTGCACCTTCACCCAGTCCGGGGACTCCGCCCGCCGGCTCTCCCGGCTGCGCCCGGCCCACCCGATCCTGGCCTTCACCCCCGAGCCGCTGGTGACCGCGCTGATGTCCCTGCTGTGGGGCGTGCAGCCGATCCAGGTCGCGAAGGTCGACCACACGGACGACATGACCCGCCAGGTGGACCTGCACCTGCAGGAGCAGGGCCTGGCCGGGGAGGACGACCTCGTGGTGATCTGCGCCGGCTCGCCCCCCGGGGTCGCCGGCACCACCAACCTCGTGAAGGTGCACCGGGTGGGCGACGTCAAGGACGCCGGCGAGCTGCTCAGCGGCCAGCGGCGGCGTGAGCGCGTGGGGCCGTGGCGGGAGTCCTGAGCGGGCGCCTGGGCCCGGAGGAGCACGCCCGGGAGCTCAGCGAGCACGGGGTGCCCGAGGAGCTGCACGCGGTCTTCCCCGGGCACGGGATCGGCGGTCTCGCCCGGGCGATGGGCATCCGGTTCACGGAGCTCACGCCCGGGCGCGCGGTCGCCACGATGCCGGTGGAGCCGAACACCCAGCCCGGCGGGATCCTGCACGGCGGGGCGCACTGCGTCCTGGCCGAGACCCTGGCCTCCTCGGCCGCGAGCGCGCACGCCGGCCCGGAGCGGTACGCGGTGGGGGTCGACATCAACGCGACGCACCAGCGCGGGATCGCCGCCGGGACGGTGACCGGGACCTGCACGGCGCTGCACCTGGGCGCCACGATGACCGTGCACGAGGTCGTGATGACCGACGAGCAGGGGCGGCGGCTGTCCACGGCCCGGGTCACCAACCTGCTGCGCGAGCGTCCCTCCGGCCGGTGAGCGGGGACTGAGCGGGGACCGGCGGTCCGGGGCACGAAAAAACCCCGGACCGCCGGTCCGGGGTGCTCGTGCCCAAGGTGGGACTCGAACCCACACTCCGAGGAACCGCATTTTGAGTGCGGCGCGTCTGCCAATTCCGCCACTTGGGCCCGTGCTCGCAGTCCGCACGGCCCCGGCGAGGGGCCGCTCCTGCGCTCGACCAGCGTACAACAGTTATAGGCTGGGACCGATCGGACGGCACGTGCCGTGCCGGGCGGCCCTGAGCCACCCGTGCACCCGGAGCCCGCGGTTCCGCCCGCCGCGGGACCGCCCCACCAGCAGGCAAGGAGTCAGCGTGACGGAGCAGCCGAAACCCGCCCCGGCGGAGGAGCCCGAGGACCGGGACAGCGCCCTTCCCGGAGAGGGCGCCGGGACGTCCCTGCGCCCGCCCCGCCGGGTGGTGGTGGCCGAGGACGAGACCCTCATCCGCCTCGACATCGTGGAGATGCTCGGGGAGGCCGGCTACGACGTGGTGGCCGAGGCCGACAACGGCCAGCGCGCCGTCGAGCTGGCACGCGAGCACCGCCCGGACCTGGTGCTGATGGACGTGAAGATGCCGGTCCTGGACGGGATCACGGCCGCCGAGCAGATCGCCTCGGAGCGGATCGCCCCCGTGGTGCTGCTCACGGCCTTCAGCCAGCGCGAGCTCGTCGAGCGGGCCCGCGAGGCCGGTGCGATGGCCTACGTGGTGAAGCCGTTCACCGTCGACGACGTCGTGCCGGCGATCGAGATCGCGATCTCGCGCTTCGAGGAGATCGCGGCGCTGGAGCGCGAGGTCTCCGACATGAAGGAGCAGTTCGCCACCCGCAAGCTCGTGGAGCGCGCGAAGTCCCTGCTGACCACCAAGATGGGGCTGACCGAGCCCGAGGCCTTCCGCTGGATCCAGAAGACCTCCATGGACCGGCGGCTGTCGATGCGCGAGGTCGCCGAGGCGATCATCAACCAGGTCGCCTGACCCGCACGCGGCGGCGCACGGGGCCCGTCCGGCGCGGGCCCTAGGATGGGTCCGTGAGTGAAACGACGCAGCAGATCCTGACCGACAGCAGCTCCGAGGCCGGCGTGCGCACGGTGATCGTGGGGGCGGAGACCGACCACCCGGTCGAGGTCGAGATTCCCCGGCCGGTCTCCCGGCCGGACCGGAAGCTGCTGCTGGTCGACGGCCACTCCCTGGCCTTCCGGGCGTTCTTCGCGCTCTCGCGCGCCGCCGAGTACGGCGGCGGCCCCGCCTTCGTGACCTCCGACGGGCGTCACACCGAGGCCGTGTACGGCTTCGTGAACACGCTGGTGAAGCTGGTGCGGGAGCAGAAGCCCACGCACCTGGTGGTCTCCTTCGACCTCGACGGGCCCACGCTGCGCTCCCAGGAGTACGAGGAGTACAAGGGCGGGCGGGACGAGACGCCCGAGGAGTTCCACGGCCAGGTCCCGCAGATCCGGCGGATCCTCGACGCCCTCGGGGTGCCCGTGGTCACCGCGGAGGGCCACGAGGCCGACGACGTCCTGGCGACCCTGGCCCGCCGCGGCGCGGAGCAGGACTACGAGGTCCTCGTCTTCTCGGGGGACCGGGACGCCTTCCAGATGATCGACGACCACGTCACGGTGGTCTATCCCGGGCGCACCCCCTCCGACCTCAAGCACATGGACGCCGCCGCGGTGGTGGAGAAGTACAAGGTCCCGCCGCGGCACTACCCCGACCTCGCCGCGCTGACCGGCGAGCAGGCCGACAACCTGCCCGGGGTGCCCGGGGTGGGGGCCGGCTTCGCGGCCAAGTGGATCCTCGCCTACGGGGACGTGCCCTCGCTGCTCGAGCACGCGGACCGGATCAAGGGCAAGAAGGGCGAGGCGCTGCGCGAGCACCGCGCCGCCGTGGAGCGCAATCGCCGGCTCAACCGGCTCGTCACCGACCTCGGCCTCGACGTGGACCTGGCCGACGCCGCGCTGCCCGTCCCCGACGCCCGGGCCGTGGGAGAGGTCTTCGACGACCTCGAGTTCGGCGAGGGGCTGCGCAACCGGCTCTTCGACGCGTTCGGCCGCCCGCAGGACGAGGCCGCCCCGCCCGCCGACCTCGGCCTCGGGGAGGTGGCCCGGCCCGGCGCCGCGGATGAGCTGCAGGACTGGCTGACCGCGGGGGACGGGCCGGTGGTCCTGCGCGCCCTGCACCGCGAGGACGACCCCGAGCTGCCCGGAGCCCGCGAGCTCTCCGGGGTGGTGCTGGCCCGGGGCGGGCACGCGCCCTCCGCCGTGTTCCTCGACCTCTCCGCCGCGGACGCGGAGCTGGAGTCCGCCCTGGCCGGCTGGCTCGCCGACGCGGGACGGGCGAAGATCGTGGACGGGGTCAAGGACGTCTGGAAGTCCCTGTCCGTGCGCGGGCTGGCGCTGGAGGGCGTCGTGGACGACCCGCAGCTCTCCGCCTACCTGCTGCAGCCCGCACGGCGCAGCTACGAGCTGCCGGCGCTGCTCGAGGAGCGGCTCGGGCTGGCGGTGGCCCCCGCGGAGGACAGCGGCCCCGCGGCCCAGGGCCAGCAGGAGCTGGCCCTGGAGGAGCAGCCCTGGCCCGACCCGGCCGTGCTGCGCCGGGAGGCGGAGCTGGCCGTGGCCACCACCCAGCTCTCCGAGCACCTGCTGGACAAGCTCGCGGAGACCCACCAGACCGGCCTGCTCACCGACCTGGAGCTGCCGCTGGCCGTCGTGCTCGGCCGGATGGAGCTGGCCGGCATCGCGGTGGACCCCGACGGCGTGCAGGTCCTGCTCGACGACTTCGCCCGGGTGATCGAGCAGGCCAAGCAGGAGGCCCACGCCCAGATCGCCGAGCCCGTCAACCTGGGCTCCACCAAGCAGCTGCAGCAGGTGATGTTCGAGGAGCTGGGCCTGCCGAGGACCAAGAAGATCAAGTCCGGCTTCACCACCGACGCCGACGCCGTGGCGGAGCTGCTCACCCGCACCGACCCCGACTCCAAGGGCCACCGCTTCCTGGCGAGCCTGCTGGCCTACCGGGACGCCAACAAGCTGCGCCAGACCGTCGAGGGCCTGCAGAAGGCCATCGCCGAGGACGGGCGGGTGCACACCACGTACATGCAGAACGTCGCGGCCACCGGCCGGCTGTCCTCCACCAACCCCAACCTGCAGAACATCCCGGTGCGCACCGAGGAGGGCCGGCGCATCCGCGCCCTGTTCGTGGTCGGGCGCCCCGGGGCGGGCCGGGAGTACGAGCAGCTGCTGACCGCCGACTACTCCCAGATCGAGATGCGCATCATGGCGCACCTGTCCGGGGACGAGGCGCTCATCGAGGCGTTCCGCAACGGGGAGGACCTGCACCGGTTCGTCGGCTCGAAGATCTTCGGCGTGGCCCCGGAGGAGGTGACCGCGGCGATGCGCTCCAAGGTCAAGGCCATGAGCTACGGGCTGGTCTACGGGCTGAGCTCCTTCGGGCTCTCCAAGCAGCTGCGGATCCCGGTGGACGAGGCCCGGACGCTGATGAGCGACTACTTCACCCGGTTCGGCGCCGTGCGGGACTACCTGCGCGGGGTCGTGGAGCAGGCCCGCGCCGACGGCTACACCGCCACGATCGACGGGCGCCGCCGCTACCTCCCGGACCTCTCCAGCGACAACCGGCAGCTGCGGGCCATGGCCGAGCGCGCCGCCCTCAACGCCCCGATCCAGGGCTCGGCCGCGGACATCATCAAGAAGGCGATGCTCGGCGTGGACCGCCGCTTCACCGCCGAGGGCCTGTCCTCCCGGGTGCTCCTGCAGGTGCACGACGAACTCGTGGTGGAGGTCGTGCGCGGGGAGGCGCCCACCGTGGAGCGGGTGCTGCGCGAGGAGATGGGCGGGGCCGCCGAGCTGGCGGTGCCGCTGGAGGTCAACGTGGGCACCGGGCGGTCCTGGCACGAGGCGGCCCACTGACCGCTCCGCCCGGCCCGCACCCGACCGCCCGCACCGCGAACGAGGGACACGACATGGACTTGACGCACGACGCACCGACGCCGCCGACCACCCCGGGCACCGTGACCGAGTCCTACTCGGCCGGCGGGCACGACTACACCTTCGCGGAGTTCGGGGTGGGTCCCGGCGGCACGGCGGAGAACCCCGCCGCGGCGGAGTGGGTCCGGGCGATCCGCCAGGGCTTCCACCAGGCGGAGCCCACCGACGAGACCCTCGAGCGCACCCTGTCCTGGATGCACGCCGAGCGGGTGCGGCTGCGGGCGGCCTATCCGCACGCGGTGCCGGAGGCGGCGCTGCCCACCCGGCGGCCCGTGGCCACGTTCGCCTCGTGGGAGGGCTCGCTCAACGTGGGCCGCGGCCGGCTGCTGCGCGCCCGGCTGATCTCCGAGGTCACGGTCCGCCCCACCCACAGCCGCCGGGGCCTGCTGCGCCGGCTGATGACCGGCGCCCTCGACCGCGCGCAGCGGGACGGCTATCCCGTGGCGCTGCTCACCGCGACGGAGGCGACCATCTACGGGCGCTTCGGCTTCGGCGCCGCCACGTTCAACCGCGAGGTGAGCGTCGACGCCACCACACGGCTGCAGCTGAAGGCGCCCACGGTGGGCACCGTGGAGATGGCCGACGGGGAGGCCGTACGCCGGCTGGCGCCCGTGCTCTTCCAGCGCTTCCACGAGAGCTCGCACGGGTCGGTGAGCCGGGTGGCCTACCACTGGCCGGAGTACACGGGGGAGTACGCCATCACCCCGCAGAAGGCCGACCCCGAGGTGCGCTGCGCGGTGCACTACGACGACGCGATGCGACCGGACGGCTACGTCACCTACCGGTTCGAGCCCAACACCTCCTACCCGCTGACCCTCACCGTGCTCGACCTCGTGGGCGCCTCCCCGGACGTGTCGATCGCCCTGTGGGAGTTCGTGACCTCCCTGGACCTCGTGGACCAGGTCCGCTTCGGCCGGGCCCCCGTGGAGGACCCGCTGGTGTGGGCGATGACCGACCGCGCGAAGTACCGGGTCACCTCGGAGTCGGACAAGGTCTGGGTCCGGGTCCTGGACCCGGCCGCCGCCCTCGAGGCCCGCCCGTACACCGTGCGCGGGCGGATCGTGATCTCCCTGGTGGACTCGATGGGCTACGCCGACGGCCTGTGGGCGCTGGACACCACGAGCGGGCGCCCCGTGGTCGAGCGCGTCGCCGACCGGCCCCGCACCGCCGACGACGACGCCGGCCGGTCGGTGCCCGCGGTGCAGCTGCCGGACGGGGCCGACGTGGCGATGCGGGTGGACGTGCTGGGGTCCCTGTACCTCGGGGCGGTCAAGGCCAGCACCCTGGCCCAGGCCGGGCTGATCGTCGCCCGGGACGAGGACGCGCTGCGGGACCTGCAGGACTTCATGGAGACGCCGACCGCCCCCTACGGGGTCACACAGTTCTGAACGACGCCGCCCGCGCGGGCGCGTGTTGCTTCCTTTTCGGCGCATCCGTAGACTGAGCCGGTGCGTGCTGTGCACGCACCCTGTCCAACAGTCCTTCGGAACGGCCGCGGCCGGCCGGCAGGTGCCGTTCCGACTGATCAGAACCTATCCACATCGGAGCCCCTACTACATGACCACCACCACCCCGCAGGTTGCCGTCAACGACATCGGGTCCGAGGAGGACTTCCTCGCCGCTGTCGACGCGACCATCAAGTACTTCAACGACGGCGACCTCGTCGAGGGCACCGTCGTCAAGGTCGACCGCGACGAGGTCCTTCTCGACATCGGCTACAAGACCGAGGGCGTCATCCCGTCCCGCGAGCTGTCCATCAAGCACGATGTCGACCCGGACGAGGTCGTGACCGTGGGTGATGAGGTCGAGGCTCTGGTCCTCACCAAGGAGGACAAGGAAGGCCGCCTGATCCTGTCCAAGAAGCGGGCTCAGTACGAGCGCGCCTGGGGCGACATCGAGAAGGTCAAGGAGGAGGACGGCGTCGTCACCGGCACCGTCATCGAGGTCGTCAAGGGCGGCCTCATCCTGGACATCGGCCTCCGCGGCTTCCTGCCCGCCTCCCTCGTCGAGATGCGCCGCGTGCGCGACCTCGCGCCGTACATCGGCCAGCAGATCGAGGCGAAGATCATCGAGCTGGACAAGAACCGCAACAACGTGGTCCTGTCCCGCCGTGCCTGGCTCGAGCAGACCCAGTCCGAGGTCCGCTCCAACTTCCTGCACAAGCTCGAGAAGGGCCAGGTCCGCACGGGCACGGTCTCCTCGATCGTCAACTTCGGTGCCTTCGTGGACCTGGGCGGCGTCGACGGCCTGGTGCACGTCTCCGAGCTGTCCTGGAAGCACATCGACCACCCGTCCGAGGTCGTCGAGGTCGGCCAGGAGGTCACCGTCGAGGTCCTCGACGTGGACATGGACCGCGAGCGCGTCTCCCTGTCGCTGAAGGCGACCCAGGAGGACCCGTGGCAGCTGTTCGCCCGCACCCACGCCCTCGGCCAGGTCGTGCCGGGCAAGGTCACCAAGCTCGTTCCCTTCGGTGCGTTCGTGCGCGTCGAGGACGGCATCGAGGGCCTGGTGCACATCTCCGAGCTGGCCCAGCGCCACGTGGACATGGCCGAGCAGGTCGTCTCCGTGGGCGACGAGCTGTTCGTCAAGGTCATCGACATCGATCTGGACCGCCGCCGCATCTCGCTGTCGCTCAAGCAGGCCAACGAGGGCGTGGACCCGGACTCCACCGAGTTCGACCCGGCCCAGTACGGCATGGCCGCCGAGTACGACGAGCAGGGCAACTACAAGTACCCCGAGGGCTTCGATCCCGAGACCAACGAGTGGATCGAGGGCTACGAGGACAAGCGCGCCGCCTGGGAGCAGCAGTACGCCGACGCCCAGGCCCGCTGGGAGGCCCACAAGGAGCAGGTCCGCAAGTCGATCGCCGAGGACGCCGAGGCGGCCGCCGGCGGCACGACGAGCTCCTCCTCCTCGTCCTCCTCGTCCGCGCCGGCTCCGACCAGCTACTCCTCCGAGGCTCCCGCCGACTCCGGCACCCTGGCCTCCGACGAGGCCCTGGCCGCGCTGCGCGAGAAGCTCACCGGCGCCTGAGCCGACCGGCACCGGCAGGCAGTCCCGCACTGCACTCCGACGGCCCCCGCCCTCTCCAGGGCGGGGGCCGTCCCCGTGTCCGGCTCCGGACGCGACCGCTCAGACCCGTCGGCGCGGTCCGGGCGGCGACGGCTGCGGCGAACCGGCCGGCTCCGGACCGGAGCTCCGCCCCATCCCCGGACATGGCCGTGGCAGCCCGGCCCCCGCCACCAGCGACCGTTGCCGTCCCACGGCCCGGCCCGGCCCGGCCCGGCCCGGCCCGCTGGGGTGCGGTGAGCTCAGGCCGGGGGAGCGGCGGGGGAATCGACCCAGTCCACGCCCACCGGGTGCAGGACCCCGGCGCCGCCGGTGAGCGCGGCCACCCGGGAGTGCGCCGCGGCGAGGGCGGCGTCGTCGTCGGGCAGGGCGAGGCCGAGCTCGGCGCCGGCGGCCCCGTAGGAGGTGCCCAGCACGGTGAGGCCGGTGGCCCGCAGCTCGTTCTCGATCCGGCCGGCGTCCGCGTGCGAGGCCGGCAGGCGGTAGAGGCGCTGCCTCCGGCGGCGGACCAGCCGAGCCCCGTCGAGGGCCTGGGACACGGCGTCGGAGTAGGCGCGCACCAGCCCGCCGGCTCCGAGCAGGGTGCCGCCGAACCAGCGCACCACCACGGCGCTGACGTCGGAGAGGTCGGTGACGTCGGCGCCGCCCGGGGCCGTGCCCGTGCGGCGCAGCACCAGCGCCTCGAGCATGGGCAGGCCGGCGGTGCCGGCCGGCTCCCCGTCGTCCGAGGACCGCTGGACGTCCCGGTCCGGGCCGAGCACGAACGCGGAGCAGTGGTGGCGGGCGTCGTGGAAGCTGCGGCGCAGCTCCTCCACCAGGGCCCGCGCCTCCGCCTCGGTGCCGGCCCGGCGGAGCACGGCCAGGAACCGGGACCGCTTGATCTCCAGCTCGGCCACCGCCTCCGTGCCCGCGGCGAGGGTGGTGTAGGCGGTGGCGCGGCTGAGCAGGGGGTCCGGGTCCATGCTGCCCACTCTAGGGCGGCCGGGCGCTCCCTCGACGCGTCCGCTGCGGCCTGCTAGACAGGGAGGCATCCGCGACCCAGGGAGCCACCATGCGCATCGCCGACACCTCCGACCTCTGGTGGAAGCAGGCGGTCGTGTACTGCGTGGACATCGAGCGGTTCCTGGACACGGACGGCGACGGCTCCGGGGACATCGCCGGGCTCGCCGAGCGGGTGGACTACCTGGCCGAGCTGGGCGTGACCTGCCTGTGGCTCATGCCGTTCTACCCCACGCCGAACCGGGACGACGGCTACGACATCACCGACTTCTACGGGGTCGACCGGCGGCTGGGCAGCTTCGGGGACCTCGTGGAGCTGATCCGCACCGCCCAGGACCGGGGGCTGCGGGTCATCGCCGACCTCGTGGTCAACCACACCTCCGACCAGCACCCCTGGTTCCGGGCCGCCCGCTCCAGCACGGACAACCCCTACCGCGACTACTACGTCTGGCGGGAGGAGGAGCCGCCGGACACCTCCGAGAAGGCCGTGTTCCCCGACAAGGAGGGCGGCATCTGGTCCCGGGACGAGGCCACCGGGCACTGGTACCTGCACCGCTTCTACCGCCACCAGCCGGACCTCAACCTGTCCCACCCCAAGGTGAGGGACGAGATCGCGAAGATCGCCGGGTTCTGGCTGCACCTCGGCCTCGACGGCTTCCGGGTGGACGGCATCCCCCAGCTGCTCGCCATCGAGCAGGGCGACGACTTCGAGAACCAGGGCGGGTTCACGGACCCGCACGGCTTCCTCCGCTCCCTGCGCAGGTTCGCGAACCGCCGCAACGGCCGGGCGGTCCTGCTGGGCGAGGTCAACCTGCCGTATCCGCAGCAGCTCGAGCTGTTCGGCACCGAGGACGCCGGCGAGCTGACCATGATCTTCGACTTCGTGGCCATGCAGAACCTCTACCTCTCCCTGGCCCGCCAGGACGCCGGGCCGCTGGCCACCGCCCTGGAGAGCCGGCCGCGCATCCCGCGGGACGCCCAGTGGGCCAACTTCGTGCGCAACCACGACGAGCTCACCCTGGACCAGCTCTCCGAGGCCGAGCGGCAGGAGGTGTTCGCCGCGTTCGGCCCGGAGGAGCGGATGCAGGTCTACGGGCGGGGCCTCACGCGGAGGCTGCCGCCCATGCTGCAGGGCGACCGGCAGCGGATCCGGATGGTGTACTCCCTCCTGTTCTCCCTGCCGGGCACCCCGGTGCTGTACTACGGCGAGGAGATCGGCATGGGCGAGAACCTCGCCGCGGAGGGCCGGATGGCCGTGCGCACGCCCATGCAGTGGACCGCGGGCCGCAACGGCGGCTTCTCCTCGGCCGCGGCCGAGGACCTCTCCGGGCCCGTCGTCGAGGGCGAGTACGGGCCCGGCGCCGTCAACGTGGCCGCCGCCCGCCGGGACCCGGACTCGCTGCTGGCCTTCGTCACCCTGCTGGCCCGCCGCTACCGGGAGTGCGCGGAGCTGGCCTGGGGGCCGGCCGAGGTCCTCGACCAGCCCCGGCCCGGGGTGCTGGCCCACCGCTGCTCCTGGGAGGGCTCCGCCGTCGTGGCCCTGCACAACCTGGCGGCCGCCCCCACCACGGTGCCGCTGCGGCTGCCCGGCGAGGAGGAGGGCACCGAGCTGGTGGACCTGCTCGCCGACGGGACGTGCACCCTCGACGCCGACTCGGCGGCGGAGATCGCCCTGGAGGGCTACGGGTTCCGCTGGCTGCGGGTCCAGCGCCCGCACGGGCCCGGCACGCTCCCGGACGTGATGACCACCGTCGCCGCCGCCGGGGAGGCGTGAGCCCCCGTCCGCGCCCGGCGGCTACCATGGCCGCATGCTGACCATCGGACTCACGGGCGGGATCGCCTCGGGCAAGTCGACGGTCTCCCGGCGGCTCACGGAGCTCGGCGCCACGGTGATCGACGCCGACGCCATCGCCCGGGCCCTGCAGGAGCCCGGGCAGCCCGGCCTGGAGGGGATCGTCGAGGAGTTCGGGCCCGCGGTGCTGACCCCCGGCGGGCGGCTGGACCGGGCAGCGCTGGGCGCCCTGGTGTTCGGCGACCCGCAGGCCCGGCAGCGGCTCAACGCGGTCGTCCACCCGCTGGTGCGGGCGGAGGCAGAACGGCTGGCCGCCGCGGCGGGCGAGGACGCGGTGCTCGTGGAGGACATCCCCCTGCTGGTGGAGACCGGCCAG
This sequence comes from Kocuria sediminis, assembly GCF_009735315.1. Classification (NCBI taxonomy): domain Bacteria; kingdom Bacillati; phylum Actinomycetota; class Actinomycetes; order Micrococcales; family Micrococcaceae; genus Kocuria; species Kocuria sediminis. Next base: position 84,851 of record NZ_WOGU01000014.1, on the reverse strand, counting down.
CACGGGCGCTTCGACCACGTGCTCACCGTGCAGGCCCCCGTGGCCGAGCGCGTGCGGCGGATGGTCGAGGACCGGGGCATGACGGAGACGGACGCCCGGGCGCGGATCGCGGCCCAGGCCACGGACGAGGAGCGGGCCGCGGTCTCGGACACCGTGCTGGTCAACGACGGCCCGGTCCAGCAGCTGCTCGACCGGGTGGACGCCTGGTGGGAGCGGCACGTCGAGCCCCGCCTGCCGTCCCCGGCGCGCCCCGACCGGCTGTAGTCCTGCACCGCTCCCGGTGGCACACCCGGGCCGCCCTCACGCTCCCGGCCCTGACCAGCGCCTGCTTCATGCCCGAGGGCAGTCCGACGACGTCCGGTCGCACCGCACCACCACCGGAGCCCCACGCGCCTCCGCGGGATCCAGCAGCCCTCCCGGAGCGCCGGACGGAGCGCCGGACGGAGGGGGCGGCGATAGAATGGTGAGCACCATCACATCGGCATCGGGGGACGCCATGGTGAAGAAGAAGCAGACCACCACGCGGGACGGGGAACAGCCGCACCGCATCCTCGACCGGCTCAACGCCATCGCGATGCGGGTCTACGGGCCGGGGGACCGCCTGGCCCAGACCCAGGAGGGCCAGCACATGAGCGAGGCCGCCGAGCGGTGGTACCAGGAGGTCCAGGAGCACTTCTACGTGGAGAAGGACCAGCACGGCAACGAGTACCTCTACCACCGCGACGACTCCGGCGAGGGCACGAACACCGGCAGCGCGCGCAACTGACACGGTACCGACGATCGGGCGGGGCACCTGAAACAGGTGTCTCGCCCGATCGGTGTGCGCCGTCAGCTCGTGCGCGACGATGAGTGCGGAGCTCGACCGGGAACCAGTCCGTGCACCCGTTCCGCCAGGTCGCCGCACGTGACGCGCGCAGATCAGGGCGGCGCTGTCCGAAGAGACGGCCCTGGTGCACAGAAGACGCACCATCGGGATGGCAGGCGGCCCAGAGCGGTCACCCGTGGACAGTCCTTCCGGTTCCGGGTGCCGGGAATGGTCGCACACCGTGGTCCACGGCGGGTGGGCTGGTCCCATAACAGTGCGCCGCGCACGCCCTCAGCTCGTGGTCAGGGCGGCGCAGGCGGCTTCGATGGACTCCGGGGACAGAACGTGGTCGACGGCCATCACGGCCGCCCCCATCACCCCGGCCCGATCCCCGGCGACCGAGGGAGCGACCCGCAGGTGCTCGGTGGCCAGCGGTAGGGACCGCCGGTAGACGACCTCGCGGATCCCGGCCAGCAGGTGCTCCCCGGCCTGGGCGAGGCTGCCGCCGATCACGATCACGGACGGGTTGATGAGGTTCACGCAGGTGGCCAGCACGTCGCCGATGTCCCGGCCGGCCTGGCGGATCGCCTGGACGGCCCGGGCGTCGCCGGACCGGACGAGATCGATCACGTCCTGGCTGGTGACGAGCTCACCGGCCGACTGCGCGTTGAGCGCGGCCACGAGTGCGGGCGCCCCGGCCAGCGCCTCGAGGCAGCCGGTGTTGCCGCACCGGCAGAGGACCTCGCCGCCGCGCGGCACCCGGACGTGGCCGAGGTCCCCGGCGGTCCCCTGGGCGCCGCGCTGGAGCACACCGCCGGAGATGATCCCGGCGCCGATGCCCGTGGCGACCTTGACGAACATCAGCTCGGTGGTCCCGGGCCAGAAGAAGCTCCGCTCGCCCAGGGCCATGATGTTGACGTCGTTGTCCACCAGCACCGGCACGTCGTACCGGGTCTGCACGAGGGCGGGGACGTCGAAGCGGTCCCAGCCGGGCATGATCGGGGGATTGATCGGCCGGCCCGTGCGGTGCTCGACGGGCCCGGGCAGCCCGATGCCGATGGCGGCGAGCTCCGCGACCGAGCGGTTCGCGCGCTCGAGCAGCAGGGCGACCGTGCGCACGAGCCACCCCAGGACCGCGTCGGGTCCCTCGCCGATCGAGAGCGCCTGGCGCTCCTCGGCGAGCTCCCGGCCGGAGAGGTCCGCCAGGATCACCCGGGCGTGCGTGGCGCCGATGTCCGCGCCGACCACCACCCGGGCGTCCGGATTGAGGGCGAACAGCGACGGCGGGCGTCCGCCGGTCGAGGCGGCGCCTCCGTCGGGGGCGACGAGGCCCAGTGCCATGAGGGTGTCCACGCGCGAGGCCACGGTCGAGCGTGCCAGTCCGGTCAGCCGGGCCAGCTCCGCCCGCGTCCTCGGGCGGCCGTCGCGCAGCAGCTGGAAGACCTCGCTCGCCCCGGGAGCGGGCGAGGCCGTGGGCCGCGATGACGACTCCCGCTGGTGACTCTTCAGCACTTTTTCAGTAGAGCATGGCCCCTTGTGGGGGTCAAGCACGTCACAATTGCATACACACAAAACAACTTTTGTAGGACCATCGACAGAAGTTCGTGGTGCATGTCACAGTGACCGCATGAACGAGCGTGCGAGCTCCCCGGTGCTGCGGGTCACCGGCCTGTCGAAGTCCTTCTTCGGGGTGCCGGTGCTCCAGGACGCGGCGCTGCAGCTGCACGCCGGCGAGGTGCACGGCCTCGTCGGCGAGAACGGCGCCGGGAAGTCGACCCTGATGAAGGTGCTCGCCGGGGTCCACGAACGCGACGCGGGGACCGTGGAGATCGACGGCACCCCCGTGGACTTCCACCACCCCACCCAGGCCCACGCGGCCGGGCTGTCCACGGTGTTCCAGGAGTTCAACCTGCTGCCCGACCGCACGGTCGCGGAGAACGTGTTCCTCGGCCGCGAGCCGCGCAGCGGCCTGCTCGTGGACAGACGCGCCATGAACGCGCGGACCGGCGATCTCCTCGAGGACCTCGGCGTCACCAGCATCCGCCCAACCACCACGGTGAGCTCGCTGTCCGTGGCGCAGCAGCAGATCGTGGAGATCGCCAAGGCCATCAGCTACGACGCCCGCATCATCTCCATGGACGAGCCGACCGCGGCGCTCGCGGGCCCGGAGGTGGAGCTGCTGTACGCGATCATCCGCCGGCTCCGGGCGCGCGGCACCGCCATCCTCTACGTGTCCCACCGGCTGCGGGAGATCTTCGACCTCTGCGACACCATCACGGTCCTCAAGGACGGCCGCGTCGTGGGCACCGAGCCGGCCTCCGCCATGGACGACGCCTCCCTGGTGCGCATGATGGTGGGCCGGCCGATCTCCGCCTACTTCCCGGACGAGGAGCCCGGCACGGAGGCGGGCCGGGAGCTCCTGAAGGTCGAGGACGGCGGCAACGACCAGCTCGACGCCATCGACCTGACGCTGCGGGCGGGAGAGATCGTGGGGGTCGCCGGGCTGCAGGGATCCGGGCGCACGGAACTGGTGGAGGCCGTCTTCGGCGTCCACCCCTTCACCCGGGGGCGGATGGAGCTGGACGGGCGGCCCTACACCGCCTCCTCGCCCCGGCAGGCCGTCCGGCAGCGCATCGCGCTGATCACGGAGGACCGCAAGTCCCAGGGGCTGAGCCTCGACCAGTCCGTCCTGGACAACGTCCTGGGCGTCATCCGGTCCGTCTTCCCGCGCCGGACCCCCGAGGCCAGGAGGGCGGCCCCGGGCGTGCTGTCCTCCCTCGAGGTGGTGGCCCGGGACCTGGACCAGGAGGTCCAGTACCTCTCGGGCGGCAACCAGCAGAAGGTGGTGCTGGCCAAGTGGCTGGCCGTGGACCCCCGCGTGGTGCTCCTCGACGAGCCCACGCGCGGGATCGACGTGGGCGCCAAGATCGCCGTCTACCAGCTCATGCGCAGGCTCGCCGCCGAGGGCAGGGCCATCCTCATGGTCTCCAGCGAGCTGCCGGAGGTGCTCGGCATGTCCGGCCGCATCCTCGTCATGCGGGACGGCCGGATCGCCGGCGAGCTCCCGCCCGGCTCCACGGAGGAACAGGTGCTGCAGCTGGCGACCGGCGCCCGCACGGAGGGGGCCACACCATGACCGCGTTCTCCCGGCTCACGTCCACCCACATCGTCTACCTCGTGGTCCTGCTGACCTTCCTCGCCGGCACGGTGCTCGTCGGCGCCGCCGGGCGCAGCTTCGTGAGCGCGGGCAACGTCTCGGCCATCCTCACCGGGACCAGCGTCCTGGGGTTCATCGCGATCGGCCAGACGCTGGTGATCCTCGTGGGCAGCCTCGACCTGTCCGTCCCGTACGTCATCAGCCTCGCCAGCCTGCTCTCGGCCGGGATCATGGCCGGACAGCCCGGGAACATCCTGCCCGGCGTGGCCGTGGCACTGGTCGTCTCGGCGGGCATCGGCCTGGTCAACGGACTCGTCGTGTCCGGGCTCAAGGTCCACGGGTTCATCGCCACGCTGGGCACCGGGCTGATCGTCAGCGGCTATCTCGCCACCAACTACAAGGGCAGCTCGGGAGAGGCCCCCGTGGCCTTCCGGCTGGTGGGCGCCACCGGCATCGGGCCCGTCCCGATCTCCACGCTGATCATGCTGGCCTGCGCCGCGGCGGTGCTGCTGATGCTCACGCGCACCCGCCTGGGCCACCACATGTACGCCGTCGGCGGGGACATCCGGGTCGCCCGGATGTCCGGGATCCAGACCGGCACCCCGATCGTCGCCGCCCACGTCATCTGCTCCACGCTGGCCGGGCTCGCGGGACTGCTCCTGGCGGCGCGGCTCGGGGTGGGCAGCCCCACCATCGGGTCCCAGGGCGGCTACGACCTGCTCTCGATCGCCGCCGTCGTCCTCGGCGGGACGCTCCTCTCGGGCGGCAAGGGCTCGCTGGTCGGGACGCTGGGCGGCGTGCTGATCTTCGCGATGATCGACAACATCATGAGCGTCATGCAGATCAACCCGTTCCTCAAGGACGTGGTCCGCGGGATCGTCATCGTGGTCGCCGTCGCCGTGTACGCCCGGCGCAGGGTGGCCCGCCGGACCGCCCGCTTCGACCAGAGCCAGCACGCGCGCGGCGAGCAGGAGGTCCCGGCATGAGCGCCACCGTCACGGACCGGGCGGCCGTCCTGCAGCAGAACCGTGCGCCACGGCACGAGCGCGTGCTGCGCGCCCTGCGGACACCCGGGGGAGCGGTCTTCGTGCTCCTCCTGCTCCTGCTGGCCGCGGCGGTCGCCGTCAACCCGTCCTTCGGGGAACCGGGCTCGCTGATCCGGTTCGTCGGCCGCACGGCGCCGATCGCCATCGCCGCCATCGGCCAGTACTTCGTGATCGTCTCCGGGGAGTTCGACCTGTCCATGGGGTCGGTGGTCACCGCTCAGGTCTTCGTGGCCGGCAACCTCATCGGCCAGGACGACAGCCGGGTGGTGCCCGTCCTGGTGCTCATGCTCCTCCTCGGCGCCCTGGTGGGACTGGTCAACGGCCTGGTCACCACGCTCCTGAAGGTCCCGAGCTTCATCGTCACCCTCGGCACCATGCTGGCCCTGCTGGGGCTGGTGCTCTACTGGACCGGCGGTGCCGCCACGGGCAACCCCGCGGACAGCTTCCGGCAGATCGGCCGCGGCGGCATCGAGGACGTCCCGGTCCTGGAGGTCCTGCCCTACCCGGTCGTCCTGGTGACGGCGATCGCCGCCGCCGCCTTCTGGCTCATGCGCCGCCCCTACGGCCGGACCCTCATCGCCGTGGGCGACAACCCGCGGGCCGCGGCGCTGACCGGGGCGAGGGTCTGGTGGGTGCGCACCCGGGCGTTCATGCTCTCCTCCCTGGCCGCGACCGTGGCCGGGATCATCCTGGTGGGCTACGCCGGAGTGCACCCCTCCGTGGGGCGGGGCTACGAGTTCACGGCCATCACCGCCGTGGTCCTCGGCGGCGTCGTCCTGGGCGGCGGGCGCGGCTGGGTCCTGTCCGCGGCCGCCGGGGCGTTCGCCCTCGAGACCCTCTTCGCGCTCCTGAACTTCCTGGGTGTCCAGTCGACCTGGCGGGACACCGTGCAGGGCGTGATCATCATCGTCGCGGTCGCCGCCGGCACCAGGACGTGGCAGCGGCGCCGCCGCGGCCGCGCCGCCGCGGCCCACGACCCGCAGCGTGCCATCGCAGCACAGCCCGCCCCGGGCTCCGACGAGGAAGGAACATGATGCGCCGAAGCATCCAGTCACAGGCCACCGTGGTGGCAGCGGCAGCGCTGCTGGGACTGACCGCCTGCACCACCGATTCATCGATCGAGAACCCGCCGGCCACCGAGGGCGCCGAGGAGGCGGCCGCCACCCCCGCCCCGGAAGGCGGGGACGAGTGGTTCGACCAGGCGGAGTACGACGAGCAGTCCGAACAGCGGTCGGCCTCCTTCCAGGGCGATCCCGAGCAGCCGTGGAGGCAGTACATCGAGGGCGAGACGACCGCGACCGCGGAGTTCGCCGCCGACGGGCCGCAGAAGGTGTGCTTCTCCAACGCCTCCATCTCCAACCCGTGGCGCCAGACCGGCTGGATCACCATGAACGAGCAGCTGAAGGTGCTCCAGGAGTCCGGGGTGATCTCGGAGATGGAGACCCGCGACGCGCAGGACGACGACAACACGCAGATCGCGGACATCGACTACTTCATCGCCGAGGGCGGGTGCGACGCGTTCATCATCTCGCCCAACTCGACCGCCGCCCTCACCCCGGCGGTCGAGCGCGCCTGCGAGACCGGCAAGCCGGTGGTCGTCTTCGACCGCGGGGTGGAGACCGACTGCGCCACGACCTTCATCCACCCGATCGGCGGCTTCGCCTGGGGCATCGACTCGGCAAACTTCCTGGTGGACAACCTCCAGGAGGGCGACAAGGTCGTGGCCCTGCGCATCCTGCCCGGTGTCGACGTGCTGGAGCAGCGCTGGGCGGCCGCCGAGAAGATCTTCGAGGAGAACGGGATCGAGGCCACGGACTACTTCACCGGGGCCGACCCCACCGAGATCAAGAAGATCATCTCCGACGAGCTCGCCACCGGCGAGGTGCAGGGCGTGTGGATGGACGCCGGTGACGGCGCCGTCGCCGCCATCGAGGCCTTCGAGGACGCCGGCGCGGACTACCCCGTGATGACCGGCGAGGACGAGATGAGCTTCCTGCGGAAGTGGGAGGAGACCGGCCTGACCGGCATCGCCCCGGTGTACTCGAACTTCCAGTGGCGCACCCCGCTGCTGGCCCTGGAGCAGATCTTCGCCGGCGAGGAGGTGCCCACCGAGTGGGTCCTGCCGCAGGAGCCCATCACCGAGGACCAGCGGGCCGGGTTCCTGGCCGAGAACGAGGGGATGCCGGACGGCCACTACGCCAAGTTCGGCGGCGAGGACCTGCCGGGCTATCCCGACGTGTGGCGGGAGCGGACCATCCCCTGAGCCGCGCGGCGCCCGCCCCGCCCGCCACCGGACCGTCGCCGGGCCTCCCGGCGGCGGGCGGGGCGTCCACCCAGTCCACCGCACCGGAAGGAGAGCCGCGCATGCACCGCCCGATCGGCGTCAACACCTGGGTGTGGGAGTCCCCGCTCACGGACGCGAACCTGCCCCCGCTCCTGGCGAAGATCGCGGGCCTGGGCTTCGAGGCCGTCGAGCTGCCCCTGGAGCAGGAGGGCGACCTCTCGGCCGGGACGGTGCGGGACGCGCTCGCCGGGCTGCGGCCGTGGATCGTGGGCGCCATGGCCCCCGGGCGCGAGCTGGTGCTGGCCGACGACGACGTGGTGCTGCGGACCCAGCGCTACCTCAGCGCCTGCATCCGGCTGGCCCACGACGTCGGCGCCCCCGCGGTGTGCGGACCCTTCTACGCGCACACGGGACGGCTGTGGCGGATGGACGCCACGGAGCGGGAGCAGGCGTACGCGCAGCTGCGCCGGAACCTGGCCCCGCTCGCCGCAGAGGCCGAGGCCGCCGGGGTGGTCCTGGGCATCGAACCGCTCAACCGGTACGAGACCTCGCTGATCAACACCACCGCACAGGCCCTCGAGGCCCTGGGCCCGCTGCTCGGACACGGCGTGGGCCTGGCCCTGGACACCTATCACCTGCACCTCGAGGAACGGTCCTCCGCCCAGGCGGTCCGCACGGCCGGGGAGCACCTGGTGCACCTGCAGGTCTGCGGCAACGACCGCGGAGCCCCGGGCGGGGACCAGACCGACTGGACCGGCATCTTCGAGGCCCTGGACGACGTCGGCTACACCGGCGCCCTGAACATCGAGAGCTTCACCGCCCACAACGCCAGCATCGCCACCGCCGCCGCGGTCTGGCGGCCGCTGGCTCCGACCCAGGACCAGCTCGCGGAGCACGGCCTGGCGTTCCTGCGCGCCGCCCGTGACCGGACCCGAGGAGGACACCCATGACCAACCCCGCACCCGAGCCGGCCGCCCGCACCGACCGGGGGCCCGCGCCGGACGTCCTGGGCGTGGCCGTGCTCGGCTACTCCTTCATGGGCAAGGCCCACTCCAACGCGTGGCGCAACGTCAACGCCTTCTACCCCGTGCCGCGCGTCGCCCAGCGGGTGCTGGTCGGCCGGGACGCCGGGCACGTGGCCGCGGCCGCCCGGCGGTACGGGTGGGAGGAGAGCAGCACGGACTGGCGGTCGGTGCTGGAGCGGCCCGACGTCGACGTCGTCGACATCTGCACCCCCGGCCACCTGCACGCCGACATGGCCGTCGCCGCCCTCGAGGCCGGCAAGCACGTGCTCGTGGAGAAGCCGCTGGCCAACACGGTGGCCGAGGCGGAGCGCATGGCGGCCGCCGCGGCCGCCGCCCGGGCCCGCGGGGTGCACGCCATGGTGGGCTTCAACTACCGCCGGGTCCCGGCGCTGGCGCTGGCGCGCACGATGATCGCCGACGGCCGGGTGGGCGAGGTCCGGCAGGTGCGGGCCAGCTACCTCCAGGACTGGCTCGCCGACGAGCACGCGCCCATGACGTGGCGTCTGCGGCGGGAGACCGCGGGGTCCGGGGCCCTCGGGGACCTCGCCTCGCACGCCGTCGACCAGGTGCGCTTCCTGCTGGGCTCCCCGGTCACCTCCGTCTCCGGGACCACCGACACGTTCGTCCGGACCCGCGAGGGCCCCGACGGGACCGAGCGCGTCACGGTCGACGACGCCGCCTGGGCGACCCTGCGCACCGACTCCGGGGCGGTGGTCAGCCTGGAGGTCTCCCGCTGCGCCACCGGCCGCAAGAACGCCCTCGAGCTCGAGGTCTACGGCTCCCGCGGCGGCCTGCGCTTCGACCTGGAACGGCTCAACGAGCTGCAGCTGTTCGACACCACCGCCCCGGGGGACGCCCAGGGCTACAGCCGGATCCTCGTCACCGAGGACTCCCACCCCTACGCCGGGGCGTGGTGGCCGCCCGGGCACACCCTCGGCTGGGACCACACCTTCACCAGCCAGGCCGCCGACTTCCTGCACGCCATCGACACGGGGGTCCCGGCCGCGCCCGACTTCGCGGACGGGCTGGCCGTCCAGCGGGTGCTCCACGCCGTGACGGACAGCGCGGCGCGGGACGGCGCCGCAGTCCGGCTCTGACCCCCGACCGCCCCCCACCGACCCGCCACCGACGTCCGACCGACCGGAGACCTCCTCTCCCCGACACCGAGGAATGCCATGGCACACCGCTACACCCTGTTCACCGGCCAGTGGGCCGACCTCCCGCTCGAGCAGGTCGCCGAGCTCGCCGCCGGCTGGGGCTACGACGGCCTGGAGATCGCCGTGTCCGGGGAGCACCTCGACGCCTGGAGGTGGGACGACGACGCCTACGTCCAGGAGCGGCTGGACATCCTCGAGCGCCACGGGCTGGGAGTCTGGGCCATCTCCAACCACCTCAAGGGCCAGGCCGTCTGCGACGACCCGATCGACTTCCGGCACCGGGCCATCGTGGGACCCCGGGTCTGGGGCGACGGCGACCCGGAAGGCGTGCGGACGAGGGCCGCCGAGGAGATGAAGCTGACGGCGCGCCTGGCGCAGCGGCTCGGCGTGGACACGGTGGTCGGCTTCACCGGGTCCTCCATCTGGCAGTACGTCGCGATGTTCCCCCCGGTTCCCGCGGAGGTGATCGACGCCGGCTACCGGGACTTCGCGGACCGATGGAACCCCGTCCTCGACGTCTTCGACGAGTGCGGTGTGCGCTTCGCCCACGAGGTGCACCCGTCCGAGATCGCCTACGACTACTGGTCCACCCACCGGGCGCTGGAGGCCATCGGCCACCGGGAGGCCTTCGGGCTGAACTGGGACCCCAGCCACTTCCTGTGGCAGCAGATCGACCCGGTCGCGTTCATCTCCGACTTCGCCGAACGCATCTACCACGTGGACTGCAAGGACACGAAGATGCGGATGGGCGGCGGGCGCAACGGCATCCTGTCCTCGCACCTGCCCTGGGGCGACCCCCGCCGCGGCTGGGACTTCGTCTCGACCGGCCGCGGCGACGTCCCCTGGGAGGACAGCTTCCGGGCCCTCACCGCAATCGGCTACGACGGACCCGTCTCCGTGGAGTGGGAGGACGCCGGGATGGACCGCCTCCAGGGCGCGCCCGAGGCGCTCGCCTTCCTGAAGCGCTTCGACTTCGGCCCCGCCGGCGCCTCCTTCGACGCCGCCTTCCAGCAGTAGCCGGCGCCCGGACACCGCCCGCCACCGCGGCCGGTGCCGGTCGGACGGCGTCGGGAGCGGCACCGGCCGTCGTCCGGGCGCCGAGGCCGGCGCCCGGACGACGTCGGGCCGGTCCTTCCGCACGTCCGCGGAAGGACCGGCGGCCTACCCCCGCCGGGCGGGCTTGTCGAAGCGCCAGCCCTCGGCCTGGAGCCGGGGGATCACCTGGTCCACCGCCTCGACGGTCTGGCTCCGGTCGCCGCCGCCGTCGTGCAGCAGCACCACTGCCCCGGGCGTGACGCCCTCCTCGATCCGGCGCACCAGCTCGGCCGTGCCCGGAGGCGCCCAGTCGCCGACGGTCAGCCGCCAGCCCAGCGGCTGCATCCCGAGCTCGGCCGCGACCTCGGGCGTCCGTCCCCAGCTGCCGTAGGGCGCCCGGAAGTAGTCGATCCGCACTCCGGGCACGGCGGCGCGGATGGCCGCGCTGGTCTGCTCGAGGTCCTGGCGGATCGCGTCCGCGTCCCAGCCGGCCATGTCGTCGTGGTGCATGGTGTGGTTGCACAGCCGGTGCCCGTCGGCGGCGATCTGCCGGACCACCTCGGGGTGCTGCTGCACGTGGTCGCCCCACAGGCAGAAGGTCGCCTTGACGTGGTGCTTCTTCAGCACCGCGAGCAGCGCCGGGGTGCTGACCGGGTCCGGCCCGTCGTCGAAGGTGAGGCTGAGGTACCGGCCGTCGTGGACCGTCGAGTCCACGACGGCGGGAGTCGCCTGGTCGGCCCGGGCGGGCAGGGCGGTGACCAGGCCGGCGGAGACCGCGGTGGCCAGGGCGGCCGCCCCGGCCACGAGCCGGCGCGCGGCGGGGGAGAACCGGGGGGAGAGTGCGGACGGGGCAGTCATGGGGAGGTCCTTTCGAAGGCGTCACCGCGGGTGGGGCGCAGCCCGGCCGGGGGCCGGTTCTCGGGAGCGGCTGAGCCGGCGGAGGTTCGGGGGGAGGAACGGACGGGACGCCCTAAAAGTAAAGAGGATTAACTAAGCCGTCAAGGGGTCGCCGGGCGTGCGTCGTCCGGTTCCGGCGTCCGGCGCGGGGCACCCGGCGCGGGCCACCCGGAACCCGGGCGGTCGGGTGTCCGTCGAACGGCGGCGTGGACAGGAGTCGCCGCGGGGCGCACGATGAAGCCCTATCCTCAGGAGGACCCATGGGCGAGTTCGGACGCCGGGCGACCAGGGCGGCCGATGCCGCCGACGAGGCCACGGATTCGCGCGGGTTCGTGCTCGCGGCCCGGGCCGGCTTCGTGGCCGCGGGCCTGCTGCACGCGATGATCGGGGTGACCGCCCTCCGGGTGGCCCGTGGCGGGTCCGGATCCGCGGACCAGTCCGGGGCCGTGGCCGCGCTCGCCGGCACCCCGGGCGGTACCGTGCTGCTGTGGGCGTGCTTCCTCGGCTGCGCCGCCCTGGCGGTGTTCCTGCTCAGCGAGACCGTCTTCGGCGCGACGCAGCACTCGGACCGGGAGAGGCTCAAGCACCGGCTCAAGACCGGCGGCCAGGCTGTGGTCTACGGCGCGATCGCCGCGGTCTTCGGCACCTACGCCCTGGGCGGCTCGAGCGACAGCAGCCGGTCCACGCAGTCGATCAGCGCCCGGTTGATGGCCCATCCGGCCGGCACCGTGCTGCTCGTGGCCGTGGGGCTGGGGCTGGTCGTCGCCGGCGGCTACTTCGTCTACCGCGGCGTGACCCGCACGTTCACGCAGACGCTGAAGGGCCTGCCCCCGGGCCGGGCGGGCTCGGCGGTGGTCGCGCTCGGGGTGGCAGGCTACGTCGCGAAGGGGGTGGCCCTGGCGGTGCTGGGCGTGCTCTTCGTGGTGGCCACCCTCCAGAACGACCCCGAGGAGGCGACCGGCCTGGACGGTGCCCTGAAGTCCCTGCAGGGGCAGCCCTTCGGCACGTGGCTCCTCGGGGCCGTGGCCGTGGGGCTGATCTCCTACGGGCTGTTCCTGGTCGTCCGCGCCCGGTACCAGCGCATGTGACGCTGCCGCGCACCGGTTCGCCCGGCCCGCTCGCCGGGCCGCATCGAGGTGATCCGGCGGTCGCTGATCGCCTCCGGAGGAACCCGCTCTCCGTGTCCGGGGCGGAGCGTAGCCTGGATCCATGAGCCTGGCGCAGAAGATCAACCGTGTGGTCGCCCCCTTCGAGGTCATCTCCGACTACGTCCCCGCGGGCGACCAGCCCCGGGCCATCGAGGAGCTGGCCACGCGCATCGAGGCGGGCGAGAAGGACGTGGTCCTGCTCGGCGCCACGGGCACCGGCAAGTCGGCGACCGCGGCGTGGCTGATCGAGCGGGTCCAGCGGCCCACCCTGGTGATGGTGCAGAACAAGACGCTGGCCGCGCAGCTGGCCAACGAGCTGCGCGAGCTGCTGCCGAACAACGCGGTCGAGTACTTCGTCTCCTACTACGACTACTACCAGCCGGAGGCCTACGTCCCGCAGACGGACACCTTCATCGAGAAGGACTCCTCCATCAACGAGGAGGTCGAGCGGCTGCGGCACTCCGCGACGAACGCGCTGCTGACCCGCCGCGACGTCGTGGTCGTCGCCACCGTGTCCTGCATCTACGGCCTGGGCACCCCGGAGGAGTACGTGGCCCAGATGGTCACCCTGCGCCAGGGCGAGGAGATGGACCGGGACGAGCTGCTGCGCCGGTTCGTGAACATGCAGTACGCGCGCAACGACGTCGACTTCCACCGCGGCACCTTCCGCGTTCGCGGGGACACGGTGGAGATCATCCCGATGTACGAGGAGCACGCGATCCGCGTGGAGTTCTTCGGCGACGAGATCGAGTCCATCTACACCCTGCACCCGCTGACCGGGGAGATCATCCGGGAGGAGACCGAGATGTACGTCTTCCCGGCCTCCCACTACGTGGCCGGCGCGGACCGGATGGCCAGGGCCGTGAAGTCCGTCGAGGACGAGCTGGCAGCCCGGCTGCAGGAGCTCGAGTCGCAGAACAAGCTCGTCGAGGCCCAGCGGCTGCGCATGCGCACCACGTACGACCTCGAGATGATGGAGCAGATGGGCTACTGCAACGGCATCGAGAACTACTCGCTGCACATCGACGGCCGCCCGCGCGGCTCGGCGCCGCACTGCCTGATCGACTACTTCCCGGACGACTTCCTGCTGGTGGTCGACGAGTCCCACGTGACCATCCCCCAGATCGGCGGCATGTACGAGGGCGACATGTCCCGCAAGCGCACCCTCGTGGAGCACGGCTTCCGGCTGCCCTCCGCGATGGACAACCGGCCGCTGAAGTGGGACGAGTTCCTGGAGCGGATCGGCCAGACCGTCTACCTCTCAGCCACCCCGGGCAAGTACGAGCTGTCCCAGGCGGACGGCTACGTGGAGCAGATCATCCGGCCCACCGGGCTGGTCGACCCCGAGGTCATCGTCAAGCCCACCAAGGGCCAGATCGACGACCTGCTCGACGAGATCAACGTGCGGGTGGAGCGCGACGAGCGGGTGCTCGTCACCACGCTGACCAAGCGGATGGCCGAGGACCTCACCGAGTACCTGATGGAGCACGGGGTCCGGGTGCAGTACCTGCACTCCGACGTCGACACCCTCCGGCGCGTGGAGCTGCTGCGCGAGCTGCGGATGGGCACGTTCGACGTCCTGGTGGGCATCAACCTGCTCCGGGAGGGCCTGGACCTGCCCGAGGTCTCCCTCGTGGCCATCCTCGACGCGGACAAGGAGGGGTTCCTGCGCTCCACGACCTCCCTGATCCAGACGATCGGCCGCGCCGCCCGCAACGTCTCCGGCCAGGTGCACATGTACGCCGACCGGATCACCGACTCGATGGCCACGGCCATCGAGGAGACCAACCGGCGCCGGGAGATCCAGGTGGCCTACAACACCGAGCACGGGATCGACCCGCAGCCGCTGCGGAAGAAGATCGCGGACATCACCGACCAGCTCCAGCGCGAGGAGGAGGACACCCGGGAGCTGCTGGCCCGGCGCGCGGCCGCGGGGAAGAAGACCGCACCGACCGCGGGCAAGGGCGGGCGGGACGCGGTGGCGGCCGCCGAGCAGAAGCTGCGCCGGGACGGGGTCGCCGCCGCCCCGGCGGAGGACCTGGTGGACCTCATCGCGCAGATGACCGAGCAGATGCAGGCCGCCGCCGCCGAGCTGCAGTTCGAGCTCGCCGGGCGGATCCGCGACGAGCTCGCGGACCTGAAGAAGGAACTGCGGCAGATGCAGCAGGCCGGGCACGCCTGAGCCCACGCCCTTGCCTGAACCCGTCCCTGCCTGGACCCGTCCCTGCCGGCAACCGTGTTCCGCGATGACGCCGGTTCCCGGCGTTCTCCCAGGTTGGGGTAGAGTGCTCCCCGCGTAGGGGAGTATCCCTCAGCGCTGCGATCGTCAGCACGCCGGGCAACGGAGCCGGGCCGGTCGCAGCGGCCGCACCTCGGCATCCGGGCACGGAGCCCACCGGGAGCGGCGGAGAGACTTGCGGCTCATCGTGATGCCCCGGTCCGCCCCGCTCCACGGACGACGCCGGCCGCGGGCTCATCCATCTCCAAGCGAAAGAACTCGCGTGCACACACAGCTACCCGCGTGGTTCGAGATCGGCTCCTTCGTCGTTCTCGGCTGCATCCTTCTCTTCGACCTGATCATGGTCGCCAAGCGCCCGCACGAGCCCTCCATGAAGGAGGCCGGCATCTGGGTGGGCGTCTACGTGGCCCTCGCGCTGGTGTTCGGCGGCCTGATGTTCGCCTTCGCCGGCGCCGAGCAGGGCACCCAGTTCGTGGCGGGCTGGATCACCGAGTACAGCCTCAGCATCGACAACCTGTTCGTGTTCATCGTGATCATGACCCGGTTCGCGGTGCCGCGGAAGTACCAGCAGGAGGTGCTGATGGTGGGCATCATCATCGCGCTCGTCCTGCGCGGGATCTTCATCCTGCTGGGCGCCACGATCATCGCCAACTTCTCCTGGGTCTTCTACATCTTCGGCGTCTTCCTGCTCTGGACCGCCTACCACCAGGCCAAGGACGACGGCGAGGACGAGTCGGAGGAGAACGCCCTCATCCGCAAGCTGCGCACCGTGGTCCCCATGACGGACCAGTACGACGGCAACAAGCTGCGCACCACGGTGAACGGCAAGAAGCTCTTCACGCCGATGCTCGTCGTCTTCGTGACCATCGGCGTGACCGACCTGATGTTCGCCTTCGACTCCATCCCGGCGATCTTCGGGCTCACCCAGAGCCCGTTCATCGTCTTCACCGCCAACATCTTCGCCCTCATGGGCCTGCGCCAGCTCTACTTCCTGCTCGGCGGGCTGATGGAGCGGCTCATCTACCTCAAGCACGGCCTGTCGCTGATCCTGGCGTTCATCGGGGTCAAGCTCATCCTGCACGCCATGCACGAGAACGAGGTGCCGTTCATCAACGGCGGCGAGCACATCGCCTGGGCCCCGGAGATCCCCACGTTCGTGTCCCTGGGCGTGATCGTGGCCATCATCGCGGTCGCCACGGTCGCGTCCATGCTCAGCCCGAAGGGCCGGTCCGCCCACGCCGTCGCCGAGCTGCACCGGGCCATCGAGGTCTACCGGGGCATCCCGGAGGGCACGCCCACCCAGGAGATCCGCATCGTGCAGGCCGAGCTCGTGAAGAAGCACCACGCGGCCCGCGGCGCCTCCGAGCGGTCCCGCGTGGAGCTGCCCGACGTCCACGAGCACACGGGCAAGACGGTCGAGGAGCACCACACCGAGAGCCGGCACGTGCAGGGCACGGAGCACCGGGAGAGCGGCCGCTGAGCGTCGTGGCAGGCTGAGCGCCCGGGACCGTCGTCGACGGCCCGCAGGGCGAGGGGCCCGGTCCGGCACACGTCGGACCGGGCCCCTGGCCGTGCCCATCGCGACCTCCGTATAGACTGGGCCGAGCCTAGGGGAGTATCCCTCAGCGCTGTGGACGTCAGCACGTCGGGTCCCCGGACCCGGCCGGACGCAGCGGCCGGACCCAGCGCGGCGCACCCGAAGGGTGCGGCGTGCTCGGCGGAGAGACTTACGGCTGTCCCGTACTCGACCCCGAAAGCAGAACCATGGAAGTCTCACTCACCGTCTGGATCATCACGATCGCGGCCATCGTCGGCCTGCTCCTCTTCGACTACGTGTTCCACGTGCGCAAGGCGCACGAGCCCCAGCTGAAGGAAGCCGCGATCTGGTCGGCGATCTACGTGGGCCTCGCGCTCCTGTTCGGCCTGTTCGTCCTGGTGGAGTGGGGTGGTCGCTACGCCGGGGAGTACTACGCCGGGTACATCACCGAGAAGGCGCTGTCCGTGGACAACCTCTTCGTCTTCCTCATCATCATGGCGTCCTTCAAGGTGCCGCGCGAGGACCAGCAGAAGGTGCTGCTCTTCGGCATCACCTTCGCCCTGGTGGCCCGCACCGCCCTGATCTTCGTGGGCGCCGGGCTGATCAACCAGTTCGCGTGGGTGTTCTACGCCTTTGGCCTGATCCTGCTGCTCACCGCCGGCTCGCTCATCAAGGGCGAGCTCTCGGAGTCGGGCCACGACGAGGCCGACAACTTCGTGGTCCGCCTGGCCAAGCGCTTCATCCACACCACGGACCACTACGACGGCGACAAGCTCTTCACCATCCACAACGGCAAGCGGGCGATGACGCCGATGCTGCTGGTCATGGTCGCCATCGGCGGCACGGACGTGCTCTTCGCGCTCGACTCGATCCCGGCGATCTTCGGTCTGACCCAGGAGACCTACCTGGTGTTCACCGCCGTGGCGTTCTCGCTCATGGGCCTGCGTCAGCTGTACTTCCTCATCGACGGGCTGCTGGACCGGCTCATCTACCTCTCCTGGGGCCTGGCCATCATCCTGGGCTTCATCGGCGTGAAGCTCATCATCCACGCCCTGCACGAGAACAGCCTGCCGTTCATCAACAACGGTGAGCACGTGGAGGTCGTCGAGGTCAGCATCGGGCTGTCCCTGTCCGTGATCATCGGCGTGCTGGTGATCACCGTCCTGGCCTCGCTGTTCAGCCCCAAGGGGCGGGCCCTGCGCATCATCGGCGGCCTGCAGACCACGGCCGAGCAGTACGTCACCCTGCCGCAGGACGCCTCCCCGGAGGAGCGGCGCAAGCTCGCCGACAAGGCCGCCAAGTACCAGCGGCAGATGCCCAAGATCTCCGACAAGCACCGCGAGGAGCTGGTCGAGTCCGAGAAGTACTTCCACGACCTCCTGGACCGGGCCCGCGGCAAGCACCGCGAGTTCGAGCGCACCGGGGTGGGCCCGGAGCCCGACGCGGTGCCGACCCCGGAGGCCGAGGCGGTCCACGGCGCCCGCGCGGATGTGCAGGACGCCGCCGGCACCACCACCCCGGACACCTCGCGGGGCGGAAGCACCGGCCGCTCCTCCTGACCCGGCGCCCGACCACGGAGGCCCCCACCCGCTCGCGCGGATGGGGGCCTCCTCCGGTCCCGGCCCCGGTCCCCGGCGCGGGCGCTCAGCGCCCCGTCTCGGTGACCGGCCCCACGTTGTCCACGATCACGGCGGGGAAGCCGTCCTCGTCGGAGGCGCGCAGGTCGATGCGGGCGTTGATGCCCCAGTCGTGGTGGCCGTCGGGGTCGTCGAAGACCTGCACCACGGTCCAGTACCCGTCCAGGCCCTCGGGCCGCTCGTCGATGCGCACCAGAGCGGGCCCCCGGGACTGGGGGTCCGTGTAGAGGTCCTCGTGCTCGTCGAAGTAGGCGTCCATCGCGTCCGCCCACCGGTCCCGGTCCCAGCCGTGCGCGCCGTCCAGCGCCCCGAGCACCTTGTCCTTCTCATCGGCGAACAGCTCCACCCGCTGGAACAGGGCGTTGCGCACCATGACCCGGAACGCCCGCGGGTTGGCCGTGATCACCGGGGGCTGCTCGTCGATGAGCTCCTCGAGGGAGTCCGCGGAGGTGCCCATGGGGGACTCCTCGCCGGCGGCGAGCTTCTCCCACTCGTCCAGCAGCGAGTTGTCGGTCTGCCGGATGAGCTCGCCCAGCCACTCGACCAGGTCCTCGAGGTCCTCCCGCAGCATGTCCAGCGGCACGGTCTGGCGCAGGGCCTTGTAGGCGTCGGAGAGGTAGCGCAGCAGGATCCCCTCGGAGCGGGCCAGCCCGTAGAACTGCACGTAGTCGCCGAAGGTCATCGCCCGCTCGTACATGTCCCGGACCACCGACTTCGGGGTCAGCTCGAACTGGGCCACCCACGGGGCCCCGGTGCGGTAGGTCTCGAAGGCCTGCGTCAGCAGCTCCTCGAGGGGCTTGGCGTAGCTGACCTCCTCGAGCTCCTTCATCCGCTCCTCGTAGTCCAGCCCCTCGGCCTTCATCGCGGCGACGGCCTCTCCGCGGGCCTTCTTCTCCTGCATGTTCAGCACCTGGCGCGGCTTCTCGAGGGTGGCCTCGATGACGGAGACGACGTCGAGCGCGTAGCCGGGGGCCTCCCGGTCGAGCAGGGTCAGGGCGGCGAGGGCGAAGGGGGACAGCGGCTGGTTCAGGGCGAAGTTCTCCTGCAGCTCCACGGTCAGCCGCCAGGTGCGGCCCTCCTCGTCCGGGGTGTCCAGCTTCTCGACCACGCCGGCGGCCCGCAGCTCCTTGAGGATCCCGATCGCCTGCTTGAGCAGGGCACGCTGGCGCTGCCGCGTCTCGTGGTTGTGCGTGAGCAGGTGCCAGGCGGCCAGCACCGGGTCCCCGGGCCGCTGCAGGAGGTTGAGCAGCATCGAGTGGGTCACGGTGAAGGAGGAGCTCAGGGGTTCGGGCTCCGAGGCCACGAGGGTCTCGAACGTCGGCTTGCCCCACGAGACGAAGCCCTGCGGCGGCTTTTTCCTCACGACCTGCCGCAGCTTCTTCTGGTCGTCGCCGAACTTCGCGTGGGCCTTCTTCATGGCCTTGGTGTTCTCGATGACGTGCTCGGGCGCCTGGACCACCACGGTGCCCGCGGTGTCGTAGCCGGCCCGTCCGGCCCGCCCGGCGATCTGGTGGAACTCGCGGGCGTTGAGCCGGCGGGTGCGCTCGCCGTCGAACTTGGACAGGGCCGTGATGACCACGGTGCGGATGGGCACGTTGATGCCCACCCCGAGGGTGTCCGTGCCGCAGATGACCTTGAGCAGGCCGGTCTGGGCGAGCTGCTCCACGAGCCGGCGGTACTTGGGCAGCATCCCGGCGTGGTGGACGCCGATGCCGTGGCGGACCAGGCGGTTGAGCGTCTTGCCGAAGCCGGCCGAGAAGCGGAACCCGGCGATGAGCTCCCCGATCCGCTCCTTCTCCTCCTTGGAGAGCACGTTGACGGACATCAGGTTCTGGGCCTGGTCCATGGCCTGCAGCTGGGAGAAGTGCACTACGTAGACCGGGGCCTGGTTGGTGCTCAGCAGCTCCTCGAGGGCCTCGTGGATGGGGTCCTCGGACCAGTAGTGGTGCAGCGGGATGGGCCGCTCGGCCGAGGAGACCGTCGTGGTCGGCCGCCCGGTGAGCTCCGTGATGCCCTCCTCGAAGCGGGACACGTCCCCCAGGGTGGCGCTCATGAGCAGGAACTGCGCCTGCGGCAGCTCCAGCAGCGGTACCTGCCAGGCCCAGCCGCGCTGCGGGTCGGAGTAGAAGTGGAACTCGTCCATCACCACGGGCCCCACGTCGGCGTCCCGGCCCTCGCGCAGGGCCACGTTGGCGAGGATCTCCGCCGTGCAGCACACGATGGGCGCGTCCGCGTTGACGGCGGAGTCCCCGGTGACCATGCCGACGTTCTCGGCGCCGAAGATCTCCACCAGGGAGAAGAACTTCTCCGAGACCAGGGCCTTGATCGGGGCGGTGTAGTAGGAGCGCTGTCCCGCGGCGAGCCCGGCGAAGTGGGCCGCGACCGCCACGGTCGACTTCCCGGACCCGGTCGGGGTCGCGAGGATCACGTTGGACCCGCTCGCGAACTCCAGGACGGCCTCGTCCTGGGCGGGGTAGAGCTCCATGTCCCGGGATGCGATCCAGCCGAGGAACCCCTCGTACACCTCGTCCCCGGACAGCGGGTTGGAGGCGAAGTCGCCGCGGTAGTACGGGTGGCCCGGGGTGCCGAGCTCGGGGGAGAGGGCTTCGAGGAGTTTCATCGCCCCCAGCTTATCCGCGCTCCCGCCGGCCACCGGGTGGGCGCAGCTCCGCCGAGCGCTCCCAGGGGCGCAGCATCGGCTCGCGCGGAGCCCACCACAGCGCCGTGGCCCAGCCGAGCAGGGCCGCGGCGGCCCCCGCGCCGGGCCGGTCGGTCAGCGCCCCGACGGTCCCCAGCAGCGCGGCCGCGGTGCTCGCGGCGGCACCGGCGACCAGCGCGGTCCAGGCGGGGCGGAGGAACCCGGCGAGGACGAGCGCCGCGAGCACGGCGCCCGCGGCGGCCGCCACGAGCGGCGCCGGCCCGCCGGCGGGCGGGACGGCCACCGGGCCCGGCACGACCAGGACGACGAGCGCCCACCCGGCCACGGCGGCCAGCACGACGCCGGCCGCGCGCACCACCTCGTCCACGGGCTCCCGGCCCGGCACCCGCAGCGCCACGGCGGCGGCGCAGCGCTCGAGCGCGAGCACCCCCGCCAGCAGCAGCAGCACCAGCGCGGTCCGGCCGGTCGTCGCCGCGGCCGCCGCGGGGAGGAGCAGCGCGGCCGCGGCGGCGCCGCAGCACCCCGCCCGGCGCAGGGCGGCGTCCCGGGCGGCGTCGGCGAGCGCCGCGGCCGGTGGACCACCGGCGGCCGCGAGGACGCGGGACCACCTCCGGTGCGCCCGGTGCACCGTGCGCAGCAGGGCGGCGGCCAGCAGCAGGGATCCGGCGCCGGCGAGGACGAGCTCCCCGACCCGGTCGGCCGGTTCCGGTGCCCCGAGCAGCCCGAGGGCCACGGCGGCCGCCACGAACGCGAGCGCGGCGCGGACCGGGGCGAGCAGCAGGGGGACCAGGACGAGGACGGGCTGCACCAGGAACAGCAGCAGCTCCCACACCCCGCGGGGCAGGTCCGGGGTCCCGGCCAGAGCCCGGCCGAGCACCCGCAGACCGCGCGAGGCCAGCGAGATCCGGTAGCCCGGGGCGAGCCGGGCCAGCCCGTCCGCACCGGCCCCCAGGGTCGTGAGGGCGTGCTGCCGGTCCCCGCCGCCGAGCTCGTCCAGCAGGCTCTCCTGCAGCGCGGCGGCGGCCCCCCGCGCGAGGTCCGCGGCTCCGTCGTCCGGGACTGCCCGGTCCGGTCCTGTGCTGTCCGGGCCCGTGCCGTGCTGCTCCGCGCCCGGCTGCGCGGACTCCTCCGGGGCGGGGTCCTCCTGCGCCGGCCGGTGCGGTTTCGGGTCCGACGCGGCCGGCGCCCCGGTGCCCGCGCGGAGGTCCGCCGCGGGCCCGGACCGGGCGGGCAGCCCGCGGAGGAAGGCCGCCGCACCGGCCGCGGCGTCGAGGCGGCCCCACCACCAGTCATTGGCGCGCCAGTCGGCGGCGAGGAAGCCGCGGAAGTTGAACAGCCCGGCGCCGGCGAGCTTGTCCTGCGCGGGGAGCCGCTCGGCGTCGGGGGCCAGGAGTCGGCGCAGCTCGTCGTCGCTGGCGCCGGGGCGCTCCGCGGCGTCGAGGGCGCGCTGCAGCCGCTGCCGCGCCCAGGCGCGCGGCAGCGGTCCGAGCGCCGCGGGCCGGGCGGGTGCGCCGTCCCCGCGGATCTCCCCGTAGCTGATGCCGGAGACCGGCGTGGGGATCCCGGCCGCCGCGAACAGCGGCGGCAGGTCCGCGGCGGTCGGCACCGGCCCGGAGACGGGCACGGCGGACCAGGGGGACTCGCGCCAGAGAACGCTCGGGCCCGGCGGGCCGTCGGGCGGCGGGCCGTGGTCGGCCCCCAGCCGCCCCTGGACGGCGGCGTGGGCGCCGCGCAGCACGGCCACCGCGGCATCGAGCTCCCGCCAGGCCTCCTCTCCGGCGCCCGACGCCGGGGAGGAGGCGTCCAGCCAGACGGGCACCGCGGCCGTGACCGGGGCCCCCGGGGCCGCGCAGACCGCCAGGACCGCCGCGAACAGTCCGTCCCGTGCGTGACCGGCCGCGGCCAGCACCCGGTACGCGACCGCCCGGGCGGGCGCCGGGTCGAAGCCGGCCGTCGGGACCGGACCGGCCCCCGGGGCGAGCAGCAGGGACTCGAGGAAGCGCACCCACGCGAGCACGCAGGACGCGGCGTCGGCCAGCGCCTGCGGGCCGCGCAGCACGGCCGTGGCTTCCGGTACCGTCAGCGGGCCGCGGGACAGGGCGTCGTAGCGCCCGGCGAGCTCCTGCCGCAGCGGCTCGAGCTCGGCGGCGCCGCGGGCGTGCACCTCCTGGCGCCGGGGGAGCGTGGAGGCCAGCTGCCACTGCGCGGGCCGGGTCAGCAGCCGGGCCAGCAGCGCGGCATCGGCCCGGGCGCGGTAGCGCAGGTACGCGCGACGCCGGTCCTCCCGCGAGACCGGGTCCCAGGCGAGGGGCAGCGCGGCGAGGGGGTGCAGCCGCCCGTCGGCGACCAGCCGGTCGTCCCGGCGGTCGGCGAGGGCCAGGACCTCGTCCTCGTCCGTCTCCCGCCGGCGCAGCCGGGTGACCGTGGCCCCGAGCGTGCGGACCAGGCGCGGCAGGTCCAGGTCGCCGGCGCGGACCTCCTGCGCGGCGGGCGGGTCCGGGTCCAGGTAGAGCAGGCAGCGGTCGGCGTGCCGCAGCGAGGTCCGGGTGCCGGCGGCCGCCACGGCCCGGTCGATGGGGATGTTGTCGAAGACCCCGCCGTCGATCACCCGGAAGGGCAGCCCCTGCGGGTCGCGGTGGGCCGAGAAGGCGTGGCTGAGGTCCGGGCGGGGGAACCCGCCGAGCCGGCCCGCGGTCGGCGCCGACCACACGGCGGCGGGTTCGAACGCGCCGGGGAACGACGACGTCGCGCGGGCCGCGTAGGCCAGACGGGCCAGGGAGGCGGCGTGGTGGCCGGCCTCCTCGGGCGTTTCCGGGGAGGTCTCCCCGGGCGCCCCGGGGCGGGCGGGGATGTCGTTGCCCAGTGGGGGAGCGGGGCAGCCCGGTTCCGGGGAGGAGAAGTGGAACCCGCCCCGGCCCTCCGCCGCGCCGCCGTGGAAGGAGGGATCGCTGTCCAGCACGGTGGCGGACAGGTCCACGGACACGTGCTCCGCCACCAGGTCCGGGTGGTGCCGCGGGTCCCCGTGCACGGTGGCGAGCAGCTCCTGCACGCGCGGCCACAGGTAGGCGTCGCCCTGGAGCAGCGAGTCGACCGGTGTCCGCCCCAGCGGGCGCAGGAGCCGGCCCAGCGCCGCGTGCTCCTGCCACAGCAGGCCCAGGGCGCCCAGCCCGGTGCCGGCGCGCTGGGCCACGGCGTGCACCACGCTGTTCAGCCCGCCGGCGCTGGCCCCGGCGAGGAGGTCGAACTCCACCCGGTCGTAGCCCGCGTCCGCGAGCAGCCCGGCGTAGACCCGGGCGCGCTCGGCCGTGTGCGGATCGGGCGCCGCCGAGGGCTGCAGCAGCACGGCGTGCAGCCCGCCGGCCGGGTCCCGGTGGATCCGGATCCGGCGCAGCAGGTCGAGCTCGGCGACCGCCCCGCCGATCCACACCGCCAGGCTGACCCCGCCGCGCATGGCCAGGGCGAACCGGAGGGTGCGCCCGAAGGCGGGAGGCTGTCCCGCGGTGGCCGCGTCCGCCCGGCGGTCCGGGGGCAGGACGGTCAGCCGTAGCCCGGCTCCCGGCGCACGCTCCTCCGGGTCGGCCCCGTCCCGATCAGCCGGCACGGGCCGCTCACCCGGCAAGGGCCGCGAACGCCCGCTGGGGACCGGGGCGGCGGGTGAGCCCGTGTCGCAGCTCCTCGAGCAGCTCCCGGCCCCCGTGCCCGTCGTCGAGCAGCGCGGCCGTGGCCTCGCGGATCTCGGCGGCGGTGACCGCGTTGGGGTCCAGCACGGTGCCCAGTCCCGCCGTCTCCAGGGCGGCCGCTCCGGCGAACTGATCCGTGGACAGGGGCAGCAGGAGCAGGGGCACCCCGGCCGTGAGCGCCTCCGTGACGCTGTTGTTGCCGCCGTGCGAGATCGCCGCGCGCGCCCGGCGCAGCAGGGTCACCTGGGGCAGGGAGCCGCGCACGAGCCAGTCTCCCGGCACCGGCCCGAGGGCGGCGGGCGGCGTGGCGCCGGCGGCCAGGGCCACCCGGACGTCGAGGCCGCGCAGGGCCTCGGCCACGCGGGCGAGCACGTCCCCGCGCACCGAGAGGAAGCTGCCGAGGCTGACGTAGACGACCGGGCGGTCCGAGGCCGCCAGCCACGCGGCCACCTCTGGATCCTCGGCCTCCTCCCGCACGGCCGAACCCAGGAACGTGTGCTCGGGCAGCCGGCGGGTCCGGGAGTCGTCGTGGAGCTCGCCCGGGTAGTTGAGCAGCAGGTCGTCACCGGTCTCCGCGAACGCGTCCGCGCTCGCGGGCGCGCCCGGGGCGAGCTGCTGCAGCGCGTCGTTCCACTGCTGCGTGAACTCGTCCCGCACGGCCGAGCACAGCCGGTGCAGGGCCGCCAGCTCGGCGGGGGACGGGCGCAGACGGCCGGGCCAGGCCGGCGGGTGCCCGTACACCTCGTCCGCCACGGTCAGGGCGGAGGGGTGGCCCAGCACCACGTCGGCGTGCCGGACGCCGCTGCCGGTGAGCGCCAGGCGGGCGCTGAAGGCCAGGTGGTCCACGATCACCTGGTCCGGGCGCACCCGCTCCACCACGGCCTGCACGCGCCGGGCCGTGCCCAGCGGGTCCCACAGCAGGTCGTCCCGGCGGGCCCGGGCCTGGAAGGACAGGGTCTCCACGGGGCCGCGCCGGGTCGCGGCGAAGAACCCGCGCAGCGCGTCGTCCTCCCCGGCCGGCTGCTCCTCCGCCCGGATCACCCCGGGGTTGGACCCGCGCCCCAGCGGCAGCAGCTCCACGTCGTAGCCGAAGTCCCGGGCCAGGGGTGCGGTCGCCGGGCCGGTGGCCACGACCACCCGCTGCCCGGCGTCGCGCCAGGCGGTGGCCAGGGTGGCGAGGGGGAAGAGGTGGGACGCGTAGTCGGGGCTGATGACGAGCAGGGTCACGGGGTGGGGCTCCTGTCGGTGGCGGGGGCCGCGACGCGGCCGTAGACGGCGATGAGGGCCTGCGCCATGCCCTCGATGCTGAACCGCTCGCGCACGGTGGCGTACGCGGCCGCGGCGGCGTCCTCGGCCCCGGGCCCGGCGGCGAGGTCCAGGGCCCGGGCGGCGCCCCGGGACAGGGCGGCGGGGTCCCGGGTGTCGACGAGGACGCCGGTTACGCCCTCCTGCACGAAGGTCGCCGGCCCGCCGGCCGCGGGCGCGACCACGGGCAGGCCGCTGGCCAGCGCCTCCACGAGCGCAACTCCGAACTCCTCCTTGACGCTGGCGCACACGTAGGCGCCCCGGGGGGCGGCGAGCCCCGGCCGGCCCCGGCGCACCGCGGCGAGCCACACGGCCACGGTGCCGTGGGGCCGGTGGCCGGCCAGGAGCAGGCCGCGGGCGGCGGCCCGGGCGCGCGGCACGGCGGCGTCGATGCGCCCCAGCTGCTCGCGCTCGTCGGCCGAGGGGTGCGCGAGGTTCCCGCCCACGACGAGCAGGTTGCAGCGGGCGCGCAGCCGCTCGTCGGCGGCCCAGGCCTCGACCAGGTCCGCGGTGCCCTTGACCCGGTGCAGGCGCCCGACCGTGACGACCAGCGGCAGGCCGCGCCGCTCGGCCGGGAGGCCGGCGAGCACGGCGTCGAGCTCCTCGAGCTCCTGCCCCGTGCCCTCCTCGGCCTGCGCGGCGGCCCGGTCCACCGAGCCCAGGTCGATGCCCTCGGGCACCACGGTGCACCGCCCGGGCGCGTCCGGGTCCAGGTCCAGCAGCTCGCGGGCGTCGCGGGCGAGGTCCGGGCGGGGGAACAGCACCAGGTGCTCCGCCCCGGCGGCGAGGTCGGCGAGCAGGCGCACCCGGAACCACAGGTGCTCCACGGCGTCGACGGCGCCGAAGCCCTCCCGGGTGAGGGTGCCGGCCGCCTCGCGGGCGGCGACCAGCGCGTGCGGGTCCGGGGCCATGGTCAGCACCCGGGGGATGCCGTGCTCGGCCGCCACGGCCGCGGCGGCGAGCGAGCCGACGTCGGCCATCCGCAGGTGCACGACGTCCACGGGGCCCGCCGCCCGGAGCGCGCGCCGCAGGCCGCGCTCCGCGGCGACCCGCCGCGGCCAGGCCTCGGCCATGGGCACCGGGGAGCCCTGGAACGGCACGACGCCGAAGACGTGCCCTGCCCCGGCCAGCCGGGGCAGGGCGGCGCGCGCCTCGTCGTGGCTGCCCCGCGAGAGGGTGACGACGCGCACCGTCCCGGTGCCGTGCGGCGGGCGGTGCGCCGCGAGGGCGTCGCCGAGCTGGGTGAGCAGGGTGGCGATCCCGCCGTTGTCCCCCCGCCCGGAGAAGGTGAGGTCGCGATCGATCTCCGCGTGCAGGAACGCCTGCAGCACGGTGGGGCCGTTCCCGGGCGGCGGGGGAGCGGCCGGGCCGGCCTCCAGCTCCGCCCGGGCCAGTCGGGCGACCGGGGCCAGGGGCCCGCCCGCCCGTGCGCACTCGGCGGCGAGGTCGAGGAGCCCGGGAACACCCTCCGGGTCCTCGTGGTGCCGCTCGACGAGGGCCTCCAGGGCGGCCCCGCGGACCGCGTGGTCCTCCGCGGGGTCTCCGGCCAGCGTCCGGAGCAGCCCGGTGGCGACGGATCCGGGCACCAGGCCCACGGTCTCGGCGAGGCGGGCGCGGGCGCAGGGCTCGGGGGTGCCCGCGAGGGTGTGGGTGAGGGCGTCCCCCACGGGGCCACCGACGTCTGGGGCCCAGGCCTGCAGGGTGCGCTGGGCCAGCATGCCGGGGAAGCCGCCTCCGGCGACGAGGTGGGCCAGGGCGGGCACGGCCCGGGCGACCGGCTCCCGCGCGGCCAGCGACCAGGCTGTGTGCTCCCGCACCCAGGGCCGGGCGTCGTCCAGCAGGGCGGTGAGCAGCGTGTCCGGTCGGGCCCCGGGCACCGCGGCCAGGGCGTGGACGGCGGCGAGTGCGGCGAGCTGGTCCTCGCCCCGGCGGAGCTCCTCCACCAGCACCGGCAGGGCGGCCACCGGCTCCTCCCGGGCGGCGGCGACGAGGGCGTCGGCGCGGCGGATGCCCTCGAGGATCGTGGGGGCGGACCGCACGGCGGTCAGGGCGGCGTGCGGGCGCGCGCCGGTGCGCCCCGCGGTGGTGTCCGGTGCGCAGGGCGCGACGAAGGTCATGGGCTCACGCTAACCGACGGCGGCGGTCCGCCGGAGCCGGGGCGAGGGATTCTCAGGAATCTGGGAGCCGGCGGGCGGCCCGGGCGTCGGCCCGGCGGCAGAGCAGGGCGAACACGGCTCCGGAGAGGTTGTGCCAGACGGAGAAGACCGCCCCGGGCAAGGCCGCCAGCGGGTTCATGTACTGGGCGGCGAGGCCGGCGGCCAGGCCGGAGTTCTGCATGCCCACCTCCACGGCGATGGTGCGCCGCGCCGCGGGCGGGAGGCCCGTCAGCGCGCCCACCAGGTGGCCCAGGGCCAGGCCGAGCACGTTGTGCAGGACGACGGCCGCGAGCACGAGCAGACCCGCCTCCACGATCCGGTCCGCGCTGGCCGAGACGACGATCGCCACGATGAGGGAGATGGCCGCGACGGAGACCCAGGGCAGGACGGGCAGCGCGCGTCGGACCAGCCCCGGCAGCAGCAGCCGCACGGCCAGGCCCAGGACCACGGGCACGAGCACGATCCGGGTGATCGACCACGCCATGGACCCGCCGTCCACCGGGAGGTACTGACCGGCCAGCCAGAGGGTCAGCAGGGGCGTGAGCAGGGGAGCCAGCAGGGTGGAGATCGACGTCATCGCCACCGACAGGGCGACGTCCCCCCGGGCGAGGTAGGACACCACGTTCGACGCGGTGCCGCCCGGGGCGCAGCCCACCAGGATCACGCCGGCCGCCAGCTCCGGGGGCAGACGCAGCAGCAGCACGACGAGCAGCGCGAGGAGCGGCATCAGCACGTACTGGGCGACGACGCCCAGCAGCACCGGGAGCGGGCGCCGGGCCACGAGGGCGAAGTCGACCGGCCGCAGGGTCAGGCCCATGCCGAACATGACCAGCCCGAGCAGGGGATTGACCCACCCGGACAGCCCGCTCACCGCGCCGGGGGCCAGGAAGCCGACGAGACCGCCGGCCAGGACCAGGAGCGGGAACAGCAGGACCGCGGTGTAGGCGCCGCGGTCGGTCGAGGGGGCCTCCGCGCTGACGGCGGGCCCGGCGTTCACCATCCCCGGGCGCGCCACTCGTCCAGGTGCGGGCGCTCGGCCCCCAGCGTGGTCGGCTTGCCGTGGCCGGGGTGGACGACCGTGTCGTCGTCGAAGCGGTCGAAGATCCGCTCGGTCACGTCGTCGAGGAGCTGCCGGAAGTCCTCCGGGCTGTTCGTCTTGCCGACGCCGCCGGGAAAGAGGGAGTCGCCGGAGAAGATGTGCGCCGGTCCCTGCGGATCGCGGTAGACCAGCGCGATCGAGCCGGGCGTGTGCCCGCGCAGGCCGATGACCTCCAGGTCGAAGCCGTCGAACTCGGCGGTGTCCCCGTCCTCGAAGGTGAGGTCCATCGGGACCGAGATGTCGGCCTCGTCGTCGGCGCCGCAGGCGGTCATCGCCTCGGAGCGGGAGCGGACCTCGTCGAGCGCGCGCACGTGGTCCCAGTGCGAGTGCGTGGTGATGATGAGCTGGAGGTTGCCGAAGGCCTGGGAGCAGTCGCTGTTGCCGGCGCCCACGAGACCGGCGATGGCGCGAGGGTCGTCGGCGGCGTCGATGAGCACCTGGGTGCCCTCGTCCTTGGAGGTGAGCAGGTAGACGTTGTTGTCCATCTCGCTCACGGAGATCCGGCGAATCGTGACCTCGGCGAGGTCGGTGACCTCCGTCTTCGTTGCGATCATGAGGACGAAGGTACGCCGGAGTCCAGCGACTCGCCAGTCGGCCCTGCTGTGGGCCCGCGCAGCGGCCGCTCCGCGGCCGGACGCCTCGGGGAAGCGCCCGGCCGGGCGTGACGGGAGCCACCTCGCCGGACCTTGTGGACCATGGACCGCCCCCGTATAGTTGCGTGCGGCAACAAATCATCAGGGGTGGAGAGCGCTCCGCGCCCGCCGTCGCCGGTCCCGCGAGCGGCGGGAGCAGCGCGGGACGAGCGCCCCGTCGTCGTTGCCCCACCCGTTGCCGACATCCCGGAGGAGCCCCGTTGCCCGTCTCCCACGACACCGCCGTGGAGCTGGTGCGCGACCTGCTCGAGCTGCAGCGCGTCATGAAGCGCGTGACCAAGACCGACGCCGGTCAGCGCCAGCTCAACCCCACGGCGATCGCCCTGCTCTACTACCTCGACAGCACCGGGCCGCGCCGGGCCACCGTCATGGCCTCGGACACCGGGCTCGGCCCGTCGGGGCTGAGCCGCCAGCTGGCCGGCCTGGAGGACGCCGGCCTGGTCGAGCGCACCCCGGACCCCGAGGACGGGCGGGCGGCCCTGGTCGCCATCACCGGGCGGGGGCGGGAGCAGGTCCGCGCCGTCGTGGAGCAGGACGCCCAGCGCCTGGCGGCCCGGCTCGTGGGCTGGGACGAGGACCAGGCCCGCGCCAGCCGCGGCGCCATCAACGAGATCACCACCGTCTTCCTGGACTCCCTCGGCGCGGAGCGCACCACCTCCTGCCGGGAGACCCGCAGACCCCCGCGCGCCGCGCCGGCCACCGCCGGCGGGGAGCACGACGGGGAGCACGCAGAGCACCCGGGGAGCCCACGGCCCCCGCAGCACCGACACCACGAGGAGGAGACCGCGAGATGACCGCACCCCAGCCAGCCGCCGCACCGGGCGGAGGGACCGGCGCGTCCCACCAGGACGTGCTCCGCGCCCTCACCGGCATCCTCTCCGTGTTCTTCATGGCGATGGTCACCCTCACCATCATCGGCACCGCCCTGCCGGTGATCATGGCCGACCTCGGCGGGGACCAGACCTCCCTGTCCTGGACGGTCACCGGCACCCTGCTGGCCAACGCCGCGACCACACCCGTGTGGGGCAAGCTCGCCGACCTCTTCGACAAGAAGAAGCTGCTGCAGCTGTCCATCGTGATCTTCGTGCTCGGCTCGGCCATGGCCGGACTGTCCCCGACCATCGAGTTCCTCATCCTGGCCCGCGTGGTCCAGGGCATCGCCATGGGCGGCATCATGGCCCTGGCGATGACCATCATGGGCACGATCATCCCGCCCCGGGAGCGCGGCCGCTACGCCGGCTACATGGGCGCCGTCATGGCCGTGGCCACCTCCGCCGGCCCCCTGCTGGGCGGTCTGATCGTCGACCTCTTCGGCTGGCGCTGGGTGTTCCTGATCCCGGCCCCGCTGGCGGTCCTGGCCGCGGTGCTGGTCCACCGCACCCTGCGGATCCCGCCGCAGGCCCCGCGGCGGGTGAGCATCGACTGGCTGGGCATCGCCCTGCTGATCGTCTCGGCCTCCGCGCTGCTGCTGTGGGTCTCCCTGGCCGGCCAGCCGGGCATGTTCGAGTGGGTCTCCGGGACCTCCGCGGCCCTCGTGGCGACCGCGCTCGTGGGCACCGTGCTGTTCGTGCTCGTCGAGCAGCGCGCCGCGGAGCCGGTCGTGCCCATCCGGGTGGTCACGGAGCGCACCACGGCGCTCGCCATCCTCGCGGCGATCGCCACCGGCGGGGCCATGTTCGCCTCGACCACCTACCTGGGCCAGTACTTCCAGCTGGGCCAGGGCTTCAGCCCCACCATGGCCGGGGTGCTCATGCTCCCGCAGGTCTTCGGCTCGCTCGTGGGCGCCACGGTCGCCGGGCAGCTGATCACCCGCTACGGGCGGTGGAAGATCATCCTGGTCGTGGCCGCGGTGCTGATGTCCACGGGCCTGTTCCTCGCCTCCACCCTCACGCACGACACCCCGCTGTGGACCGTGAGCGTCTTCATCCTCCTCGTGGGCCTGGGCATCGGCGCACTGAACCAGAACCTGGTCCTGGCCGTGCAGAACACGGTGGGGCTCAAGGACATGGGTGCGGCCTCCTCCTCGGTCGCGTTCTTCCGCACCATGGGCGGGGCCGTGGCGGTCGCCGTCTTCGGCGCGCTGATGAGCTCGCACCTGGCCGCGGAGCTCGCCGCCCGCACCCGGGCCCAGGGCGGGGACCCCGCCGCCGCGGACTCCTCCACGATGGACCTGGACGCGCTGCCCGCCTCCGTGGAGGGCATCGTGCGGGAGGCCTACGGCACGGGCACCGGGCTGATCTTCCTGGTCGCCGCCCTCGCCTCCCTCGTGACGCTGCTGGCCGTGCTCCTGATCAAGGAGGTCCCGCTGCGCCGCACCGTGGACATCGT
The DNA here is from genome assembly GCF_009735315.1 of Kocuria sediminis. Classification (NCBI taxonomy): domain Bacteria; kingdom Bacillati; phylum Actinomycetota; class Actinomycetes; order Micrococcales; family Micrococcaceae; genus Kocuria; species Kocuria sediminis. Next base: position 53,004 of record NZ_WOGU01000014.1, on the reverse strand, counting down.
GGAGGTGGACCCGGCGACGGGCCAGCTCAAGGTCGTCACCCGCACCCTCGACGCCCGGGAGGTCCGGCGGCGGCAGCGCGAGGCCCGCGCCGCCGGGACCGGGCGCCCCGGGAGCGGCGAGGCCGCCGCGGCGCCGGACGCCGGGGGAGACGCCGCCTCCGAGCGCATGCGCGAGGACACCTCCACCGGCCCCGTGGACCGGGTGTGAACCGGCGCACGGAGCCCGTGGTCATGTCCGGGCCCGGTACTAGAGTGGAGGGCGTGTCTGAGCCGATCCCCACGTCCACCCTGGTCCTGAACCCCGCCGACGAGCCCTCCGAGCCCGGCGCGGGCGCCGCCTCCGCCGCCGTGTCCAGGGCCACCCACAAGTCCGATCTCACCGAGATCGTGGTCCAGGGGGCGCGCGAGCACAACCTCGACAACGTCTCGCTGACCGTGCCCCGGGACGCGATGGTCGTGTTCACCGGCCTGTCCGGGTCGGGGAAGTCCTCCCTGGCGTTCGACACGATCTTCGCCGAGGGCCAGCGCCGGTACGTGGAGTCCCTGTCCTCCTACGCCCGGATGTTCCTGGGCCGGGTGGACAAGCCCGACGTCGACTTCATCGAGGGATTGTCCCCGGCGGTGTCCATCGACCAGAAGTCCACCTCCCGCAACCCGCGCTCCACGGTCGGGACGATCACCGAGATCTACGACTACATGCGCCTGCTGTGGGCGCGCATCGGCCGGCCGCACTGCCCCGTGTGCGGGGAGCGGATCGAGAAGCAGACCCCGCAGCAGATCGTGGACCAGCTGCTGGAGATGCCGGAGAAGACCCGCTTCCAGGTCCTCGCCCCGGTGGTGCGGGAGCGCAAGGGCGAGTTCGCCGACCTGTTCCAGGAGCTCTCCGCCAAGGGCTTCTCGCGCGCCACCGTGGACGGCGAGACCGTCCAGCTCTCGGACCCGCCCAAGCTCAAGAAGCAGTACAAGCACACCATCGAGGTCGTCGTCGACCGCCTCGTGGTCAAGGAGGGCATCCGCCAGCGCCTCACCGACTCCGTCGAGACGGCGCTGGGCCTCGCCGAGGGCCGCGTCGTCGTCGAGCTCGTGCCCCGCTCCGACGAGGAGATCGCCCACCCGCTGGAGCTGCGCCGGCCGTTCTCGGAGAACCTCGCCTGCCCCAACGAGCACCCGCTGCAGGCCGACGAGATCGAGCCCCGCTCCTTCTCCTTCAACGCCCCCTTCGGGGCGTGCCCGGAGTGCGACGGCATCGGTTCCCGCCTGGAGGTCGACGAGGACCTGGTGGTCCCCAACGCCGACCTCTCCCTGGTCGAGGGCGCCATCGCCCCGTGGTCGCTGGGCAAGGCGACCAGCGAGTACTGGAACCGGCTGCTCGCCGGGCTCGGCCAGGAGGTCGGCTTCGACCTCGTCACCCCCTGGGGCAAGCTGCCCGCCAAGGCGCGCAAGGCGATCCTCGAGGGCAAGGACTACCAGGTCACCGTGGCCTACCGGAACCGCTTCGGCCGGGAGCGCCGCTACACCCAGGGCTTCGAGGGCGTGATCGGCTACATCAAGCGCAAGCACGCCGAGACCGAGTCGGACCACGCCAAGGACCGCTACGAGCAGTACATGCGCCAGGTCGCCTGCCCCGCCTGCGACGGCGCGCGGCTGAACCCGACCATGCTCGCCGTGACGGTCGGCGGGAAGAACATCGCCGAGACCACCCGCATGCCCATGCGCGAGGCCCACGAGTTCTTCCGCGACCTTCAGCTGAGCGCCCGGGACGCGAAGATCGGCGACCAGGTGCTCCGGGAGATCCAGGCCCGGCTGACGTTCCTGGTGGACGTCGGCCTGGACTACCTCAACCTGGAGCGCGCCGCCGCGACGCTGTCCGGCGGGGAGGCCCAGCGCATCCGCCTGGCCACGCAGATCGGCGCCGGGCTCGTGGGGGTGCTCTACGTCCTCGACGAGCCCTCCATCGGCCTGCACCAGCGGGACAACCGCCGGCTCATCGAGACCCTCACCAAGCTGCGCGACATGGGCAACACCCTGATCGTGGTCGAGCACGACGAGGACACGATCCGCGAGGCCGACTGGATCGTGGACGTCGGCCCCGGCGCCGGCGAGCACGGCGGGCGCGTGGTGCACTCCGGGACCTACGAGGAGCTGCTCGCCAACGAGCACTCCATCACCGCCGACTACCTCTCCGGGCGCAAGGCCATCGCCGTGCCCGCCCGGCGGCGGCCGGTGGACCGCAAGCGCATGCTCAAGGTCGTGGGCGCGCGGGAGAACAACCTCCAGGGCATCGACGTGGCGTTCCCGCTCGGCGTGCTCACCGCGGTCACCGGGGTGTCCGGGTCCGGCAAGTCCACCCTGGTCAACGACATCCTCTACACGTCCCTGGCCAACAAGCTCAACGGCGCCAAGCAGGTCCCGGGCCGGCACAAGCGGATCGACGGCGTGGACCAGCTGGACAAGGTCGTGCACGTGGACCAGAGCCCCATCGGCCGGACCCCGCGCTCCAACCCGGCGACCTACACCGGCGTGTTCGACCACATCCGCAAGCTCTTCGCCGAGACCCCCGAGGCGAAGGTGCGCGGCTACCAGGCCGGCCGGTTCTCCTTCAACGTCAAGGGCGGGCGCTGCGAGGCGTGCTCCGGCGACGGCACGATCAAGATCGAGATGAACTTCCTGCCCGACGTCTACGTCCCGTGCGAGGTGTGCAAGGGCGCCCGGTACAACCGGGAGACCCTCGAGGTGCACTACAAGGGCCGGACCATCGCCGAGGTGCTGGAGATGCCCATCGAGGAGGCCGCGGAGTTCTTCAAGGCGTTCGGCCCGATCGCCCGGCACCTGAACACCCTCGTGGACGTCGGCCTCGGCTACGTCCGCCTCGGCCAGCCCGCCACCACCCTGTCCGGCGGCGAGGCCCAGCGCGTGAAGCTGGCCGCCGAGCTGCAGAAGCGCTCCAACGGCCGCTCCATCTACGTGCTCGACGAGCCCACCACCGGCCTGCACTTCGAGGACATCCGCAAGCTGCTGCTCGTGCTGCAGGGTCTCGTGGAGAAGGGCAACACGGTGATGACCATCGAGCACAACCTCGACGTCATCAAGTCCGCCGACTGGGTGGTGGACCTCGGGCCCGACGGCGGCTCCGGCGGCGGCCGGGTGATCGCCGAGGGCACCCCCGAGCAGGTGGCCCGCAACACGGCGAGCCACACCGGCCGGTTCCTCGCCGAGATCCTCGGCGAGCAGGCCGCGGGAGCGGCCCGATGACCGCGCCCGTGGTGCTCTGGGACCTCGACGGCACGCTCCTGGACCCGGCCGGGGCGATCACCGGGGGCATCGCCCGGGCGCTGGCCGAGCACGGGCACGCCGTGCCCGAGGACCTGCGCCGCTTCGTGGGCCCGCCCGTGGGCTGGTCCCTGCGGGCGTTCACCGACGTCCCGGAGGAGGAGATCCCGCGCGTGGTCGCCGCCTACCGGGCCCGGTACCGCACCGAGGGCCTGGCGCAGACCCGGGTCTACCCCGGGGTGGAGGCCCTGCTCGAGCGGCTGCACGGGACCGGGGCGCGGATGGCCGTGGCCACCCAGAAGCCCGAGCCCACCGCGGAGCTGGCGGTCGAGAGGTTCGGCCTCGGCCGCTGGTTCGAGACCGTCTCGGGGGCCGCCGACGACGCCGCGGCCGCCCCGCGCGACGGAGTGGTCCACGACAAGCCCGCGATCATCGGCGAGGCCCTGCGCCGGCTCGGCGTGGACGCCCCGGACCCGGCGCGCACGGTGATGATCGGGGACCGCCGCTACGACGCCGAGGGCGCGCTCGCGCACGGGATCGACTGCCTGGGCGTCGCGTGGGGCTTCGCGGACGAGGGCGAGCTCGGCACCGGCTTCGCCGCCGTGGCCGGGGACGCCGCCGAGCTCGGGGAGCTGCTGGCCCGGTACACCCAGCCCGCGCCGACGGGCCGCTGAGGGGGACCGGACCGTGGCCGATCCGGAGAGCTACCGCCCCGCCCGCCAGGACATCCCGACCGACCCGGGCGTCTACCGCTTCCGGGACGAGTACGGGCGCGTGGTCTACGTGGGCAAGGCGAAGAACCTGCGCAACCGGCTCAGCTCCTACTTCGCGCCCCCGCACACCCTCAGCCCCAAGACCCGCGCCATGGTCACCACCGCGGCCGGGGTGGAGTGGACCGTGGTGGGCAGCGAGCTGGAGTCCCTGCAGCTCGAGTACACGTGGATCAAGGAGTTCAAGCCCCGGTTCAACATCGCCTACCGGGACGACAAGTCCTACCCCTACCTCGCCGTGACCATGTCCGAGACGGTCCCGCGCGCCCAGGTGGTGCGGGGGGAGAAGAAGAAGGGCAACCGCTACTTCGGCCCCTACTCCCAGGCCTGGGCGATCCGGGAGACGCTGGACGCCCTGCTGCGCGTCTTCCCGGTCCGCACGTGCTCCAAGGGCGTCTACCGGCGCGCCGAGCAGTCCGGGCGCCCGTGCCTGCTCGGCTACATCGACAAGTGCTCCGCGCCCTGCGTCGGCCGGATCTCGGAGGAGGACCACTACGCCCTCGCCGAGGACCTGTGCCGCTTCATGGCCGGGCAGGCCACCCCGTTCATCAAGGAGCTGCAGCGGCAGATGCAGGAGGCCGCCGCGGAGATGGACTTCGAGACCGCCGCCGCCCGCCGCGACGACATCGCCGCCCTGGAGAAGGCCTTCGAGCGCAACGCCGTGGTGCTCTCCGACAGCACGGACGCGGACTTCTTCGCCCTCGCCGAGGACGAGCTCGAGGCCGCCGTGCAGGTCTTCCACGTGCGCGGCGGGCGCATCCGCGGCCAGCGCGGCTGGGTCACCGAGAAGGTCGAGGAGGCCGACGGCGGACGGCTGTTGGAGCAGCTGCTCGAGCAGGTCTACGGGGAGACGGCCGCGGAGGCCTCCGAGAGCGCCGCCATCGCCGAGGCCGCCGCGCCGCCGGAGCCGCGCGGGTCCAAGCACCGGCCCGCGGCCGAGCTCGCCTACCGCGAGGACGCCATCCCGCGCACCGTGCTGCTGTCCGAGCCCGCCGACAGCGCCGACCGGCTCGAGGAGTGGCTCTCCGGGCTGCGCGGCTCCCGGGTCACCATCGCGGTCCCGCAGCGGGGCGAGAAGGCCCACCTCATGGAGACGGTGCGGGAGAACGCCCGGCAGGCGCTGAAGCTGCACAAGTCCAAGCGCGCCGGGGACATCACCACCCGCTCCGCCTCGCTGCAGGAGCTGCAGGAGGCGCTGGGCATCCCGGTGCCGCTGATGCGCATCGAGTGCTACGACATCTCGCACGTGCAGGGCACCAACGTGGTCGCGTCCATGGTCGTGTTCGAGGACGGGCTGCCGCGCAAGGCGGACTACCGCAAGTTCTCCATCACCGGGGAGGCGGCCCGGGACGACACCGCCTCGATGTACGACGTCATCTCCCGCCGCTTCCGCCGCCACCTCGAGGAGAAGGCCCAGCGGGAGGCGGCCGGCCCCCGCACCGGGCAGGTCGAGGCCGGGGCCGAGGCCCCGGAGCGGGCGCGGTTCGCGTACCCGCCCAGTCTCGTGGTGGTCGACGGCGGCCCGCCGCAGGTCGCCGCGGCGGCCCGGGCGCTGGCCGACCTCGGCATCGACGACGTCCACGTGGTCGGCCTCGCCAAGCGGCTGGAGGAGGTCTGGGTCCCGGACGACGAGTTCCCGGTGATCCTGCCGCGGGCCAGCCAGGGCCTGTTCCTGCTCCAGCGCATCCGCGACGAGGCCCACCGCTTCGCCATCACCTTCCACCGCAAGAAGCGCTCCTCCGCGATGACCGTCTCCGTGCTGGACGAGCTGCCCGGGGTGGGGCCGGCCAAGCAGAAGGCGCTGCTGAAGCACTTCGGCTCGGTCAAGAAGCTCAGGGCGGCCCGTGTCGAGGAGATCGAGCAGGTGCCCGGGTTCGGGCGGGCGCTGTCCGAGAAGGTCGCCGCCGCCCTGCAGTCCCAGCAGGAGGAGGCCGCCCCGGCGGTGAACATGACCACGGGCGAGGTGCTCTCCTGAGCCGACGCCCCGCGTCGTGCGGGCCGGCCCGGGCCGCCAACTTGGTTAGGCTGGAACGGACCGCCGCGGGCACGGGCGGCGGGCCGCCGCACCGGACAGGGCGGCCCAGGACGGAGCGGCCCGGGACGGGACGGTCCGGAGCAGGACACGTGAGGGCAGGTCGACGCAGGACGACGGGAGACGGATCGGACATGAGCGAGCACACCGCCGGCACGGACGCGGTCGCGGACGGAGCGGACCAGGCGAAGCCCACGAGCTCGGAGCTGCTCATCGTCACCGGCATGTCCGGGGCCGGGCGCAGCACCGCCGCCAACGCCCTGGAGGACCTCGGCTGGTACGTGGTCGACAACCTGCCCCCGCAGATGCTGCACACCCTCGCGGACCTCGTCTCCCGCACCCCGCAGGCCCTGCCCAAGCTGGCCGTGGTGATCGACGTCCGCGGCAAGGCCCTGTTCAACGACATGAAGGAGACGCTCGCGGCCCTGGAGGCCTCCGACGTCGACTTCTCCGTGCTGTTCCTGGACGCGGCCGACGAGGTGCTGGTCTCGCGCTACGAGCACCAGCGCCGGCCCCACCCGCTCCAGGCCGGCGGCCGCATCCTGGACGGGATCCGGGCGGAGCGGGCTCTGCTGACGGACCTGCGGGAGTCGGCCGACGTGGTGCTGGACACCTCCGGCTTCAACGTGCACGCCCTGTCCAAGGCCGTGGCCGACCTCTTCTCCACCAACGGGCCCGTGGTGCTGCGCCTGACGGTGCTCAGCTTCGGCTTCAAGTACGGGGTCCCCGCGGACGCGAACTACGTGGCCGACGTCCGCTTCATCCCGAACCCGCACTGGGTGCCGTCCCTGCGACCCCGCACCGGCAAGGACCCCGAGGTGCGGGACTACGTCTTCCAGGACGAGGGGCCCCGGCAGTTCGTGGACCGGTTCGTCTCGATGCTGGAGCCGGTCTTCGCGGGGTACCGTACGGAGAACAAGCACTACGCCACCATCGCGATCGGCTGCACGGGCGGGAAGCACCGCTCCGTGGCCGTCAGCGAGGAGGTGGCCCGCAGGCTCGCCAAGCTGCCGCTCGTGACCGTCAACATCCAGCACCGGGACGTGGGCCGGGAGTGACCGGCCAGCCCTGACCCCTTTGGACCCTCGATGACCCTTCCCCCCACCGGCGTGTTCCCCCGGCTGCCGCTGAGCAGCCGCGCCGAGGCCGACCCGCACCACTCCCTTGACCCGTCCGGCCGGCGTCCCGGCGACGAGAGCCCCTCCGTGGTGGCCCTCGGCGGCGGGCACGGCCTCTCGGCGAACCTCGCCGCGCTGCGGCGCATCACCCCGCTGCTCACCGCCGTCGTGACCGTCGCCGACGACGGCGGCTCCTCCGGCCGGCTGCGCGACGAGCTCGGTGTCCTGCCGCCGGGGGACCTGCGGATGGCCCTCGCCGCCCTGTGCGACGACTCCGAGTGGGGCCGGACGTGGCGCGACGTCATGCAGCACCGCTTCAGCAGCGCCCAGGGCCGGGCCACGGCCCTGGACAACCACGCCCTGGGCAACCTGCTCATCGTCACGCTGTGGGAGCTGCTGGGGGACCCGGTGGCCGGCCTCGAGTGGGCCGGTGCCCTGCTGGGCGCCCGCGGCCGGGTGCTGCCGATGTCCACGCAGCCGCTGGTGATCGCCGGGGACGTGCCCGGCGCCGGGGATCCCGACCGCCCGGAGGGTCCCGGCGCGGTCCGCACGATCACGGGGCAGGCGGTGCTCGCCAAGCAGGCCGACGTGTGCAACGTGCGGCTGGTCCCGGCCGACGCCCCGGCGTGCCCGCAGGCCGTGGAGGCGGTCGGGCTCGCGGACTGGGTGATCCTGGGCCCGGGGTCCTGGCACACCTCCGTGCTGCCGCACCTGCTGCTGCCGGGACTGCGCCGGGCGATCTGCGACTCCCCGGCCCGCCGCTGCGTCACCCTGAACCTCTCCCCGGACACCGAGACCCAGGGCAAGACCGCGGCCGACCACCTGCGGGTCCTGCACGCCTACTGCCCCGACCTGACCCTCGACGTCGTGCTGGCCGACCCCTCGGCCACCGAGGACGGCGCCGACCTCGAGGAGGTCGCCGCGTCCCTGGGCGCCGAGGTCTTCTACGCCGACGTCCGGGCCCACCCCGGCACCGCCGTGCACAACACGCTCCGGCTCGCGGCCGCCTACCAGGAGATCTTCGAGCGCCACCGCTGAGTCCGCCCCGCACCACCCCACACCCAGAGTCCCCAGGAAAGGAACCGCGTGGCCCTGACGTCATCGGTCAAGGAAGAACTGTCCCGCCTCGAGATCAAGAGGTCCTCGGAGCGGCGCGCCGAGCTGTCGGCCCTGCTGCGCTTCGCGGGCGGGCTGCACATCGTCTCGGGACGCATCGTCGTCGAGGCGGAGGTGGACCTCGGCGCCACGGCCCGCCGGGCACGCCGGGCGATCGCCGAGGTGTTCGGCCACGAGAGCGAGATCGTGGTCGTCTCCGGCGGCGGGCTGCGCCGCGGCAGCTCCTACGTGGTGCGCGTCGTCCAGGACGGGGAGGCCCTGGCCCGGCGCACCGGTCTGCTGGACTCCCGCGGGCGCCCGGTGCGCGGGCTGCCGCCGACCGTGGTCAACGGGGCCGTGGCCGACGCCGAGGCCGTGCTGCGCGGCGCCTTCCTCGCCCACGGCTCCCTCACGGAGCCCGGCCGCTCCGCGGCGATGGAGTTCACCTGCCCCGGCCCCGAGGCGGCCCTGGCGCTGGTGGGCGCGGCCCGTCGGCTCGGGGTGCTCGCGAAGGCCCGCGAGGTCCGTGGCGTGGACCGCGTGGTCGTGCGCGACGGCGACGCGATCGCCGCCCTCCTGACCCGGATGGGCGCCCACCAGACGCTGCTGCAGTGGGAGGACCGCCGGATGCGCAAGGAGGTCCGCGCCACCGCCAACCGGCTCGCCAACTTCGACGACGCCAACCTCCGCCGCTCCGCCCAGGCCGCCGTCGCCGCCGGCGCCCGGGTCGAGCGCGCCCTGGAGATCCTCGGCGACGAGGTCCCCGAGCACCTGCGGCAGGCGGGGGAGCTGCGGCTGTCCAACAAGCAGGCGAGCCTGGACGAGCTCGGGCGGCTGGCCGACCCCCCGCTGACCAAGGACGCGGTCGCCGGACGGATCCGCCGGCTGCTGGCCATGGCGGACCGCCGGGCCGAGGAGCTGGGGATCCCGGGCACGGACGCGGGGGTGACCGCGGAGGCGATGCCGTCCTGAGCGCCGCCCCGGCCGCCGCGGGGCGACCGGTCCTCTCCGGTGCCGGTCGGACGGGGCGCGATCTGCCTCTCCGTGGGTTTCCGACGGCCTGCGCGTCGGAATGTGGTTTTATGTGGGTTTAGGGATGAATTTAGGTTGAATCTTTCATGACCCCAAGACAACCCATGGATAACCACGTAGAATGGTCGTGGTTCAACGATCGAGATCCCGACCAACACAGGAGAACCCAGTGACCATTCGAGTGGGCATCAACGGCTTCGGACGCATCGGACGCAACTTCCTCCGCGCGGCGCGCGAGCAGGGCAACAACATCGAGGTCGTGGCCGTGAACGACCTCACGGACCCGGAGACCCTGGTCCACCTCTTCAAGTACGACTCCATCATGGGCCGCTACCCCGGTGAGGTCGCCCTGAACGGCGACGGCATGACCGTCGACGGCCAGCAGGTCACGTTCCTCGCCGAGCCGGATCCCGCGAAGCTGCCCTGGGGCGACCTGGGCGTGGACGTCGTCGTCGAGTCCACCGGCCGCTTCACCAACGGCAGCAAGGCCAAGGCCCACCTGGACGGCGGCGCCAAGAAGGTCGTCCTGTCCGCACCGGGCAAGGAGATCGACGGCACCTTCGTTCCGGGCGTCAACCTGGACTCCTACGACCCCGCGTCGATGAACATCGTCTCGGCGGCCTCCTGCACCACCAACTGCCTCGCCCCGATGGCCAAGGTGCTCAACGACGCGTTCGGCATCGAGCGCGGTCTGATGACCACCATCCACGCCTACACCGCGGACCAGAACCTGCAGGACGGCCCGCACAAGGACCTGCGCCGGGCCCGTGCCGCCGCCCTGAACATGGTGCCCACCACCACCGGCGCGGCCGCCGCCGTCGGCCTGGTGCTGCCGGAGCTCAAGGGCAAGCTGGACGGCTTCGCCGTGCGCGTGCCGGTCCCCACCGGCTCCGTGGTCGACCTGACCTTCGAGGCGTCGAAGGAGGTCACCGTGGAGGCCGTCAACGCCGCCATGAAGGAGGCCGCCGAGGGCTCCATGAAGGGCATCGTCAAGTACACCGAGGACCCCATCGTCTCCTCGGACATCCAGGGCGACAGCATCTCCACGATCTTCGACGCCCCGCTGACCAAGGTCATCGACAACCAGGTCAAGGTCATCGCCTGGTACGACAACGAGTGGGGCTACACCTCCCGGCTCGTCAACGTCGTCCAGCACGTCGGCGACCAGCTCTGAGCGGCGGCGGCGCGGCGGCCCCGGGGTAGGGTGAGTGGCATGGCTCATGCACTTGACGAACTGATCGCCGACGGCGTCGCCGGACGCCGCGTCCTGGTCCGCTCGGACCTCAACGTCCCCCTGGACGGCTTCGCGGTGACCGACGACGGCCGCGTCCGCGCCTCGCTGCCGGTCATCGAGAAGCTCGCCCACGCCGGGGCCCGCGTCATCGTGATGGCGCACCTCGGCCGCCCCAAGGGACAGGTCGACCCGAAGTACTCGATCGCCCCCGCCGGGCAGCGCCTGGCCGACCTGACCGACGTGCCGGTGCGGGTCGCCACCGACGTCGTCGGCCCGGACGCCCGGGACAAGGCCGAGGCCCTGGCCGACGGCGAAGTGCTGGTGCTCGAGAACGTGCGCTTCGACCCCCGGGAGACCTCGAAGGACGACGCCGAGCGCGGCGCCTTTGCGGACGAGCTCGCGGCCCTGACCGGCGAGGGCGGGGCCTACGTGGACGACGCCTTCGGGGCGGTGCACCGCAAGCACGCCTCCGTCTTCGACATCGCCCACCGGCTCCCGGCCTATCAGGGCGACCTGGTCAAGCGGGAGCTGGACGTGCTGACGAAGGTCGTCCAGAACCCCGAGCGGCCGTTCGTGGTCGTCATGGGCGGCTCCAAGGTCTCCGACAAGCTCGCCGTGATCGAGAACCTCATCGGCAAGGCCGACTCCCTGCTCATCGGCGGAGGGATGGTCTTCACCTTCCTGGCGGCGCAGGGCCACCGCGTGGGCGGGTCGCTGCTGGAGGAGGACCAGATCGAGACCGTCAAGGGCTACCTCGAGAAGGCCGCCGCCGCCGGCACCGAGATCGTGCTGCCCGTGGACGTCGTGTACGCGGCGGCGTTCGCCGCCGACGCGCCGCACGAGACCCGTCCCGTGGAGGACATCGTGGGCGGCGAGATCGGGGCCACCGGCCTCGGCCTGGACATCGGCCCCGCCTCGGCGGCGCTGTTCGCCGAGCGGATCAAGGCCGCGCGGACCATCTTCTGGAACGGCCCCATGGGCGTGTTCGAGATGGACGCGTTCGCCGCCGGCACCCGCGAGGTGGCCGAGGCCATCGTCGCCGCGGACGCCATGAGCGTGATCGGCGGCGGCGACTCCGCCTCGGCCGTGCGCAACCTGGGCTTCCGCGACGACCAGTTCGGCCACATCTCCACCGGCGGCGGCGCCTCCCTCGAGTTCATCGAGGGCAAGGAGCTGCCCGGGGTCGTCGCCCTCGGCGCCTGACCCGCACGCACCACCGCGGAAGGGCACCCCGGCCCCGGACGGCCGGGGTGCCCTTCCGGCCCAGCGCACCACTGCCGACCCGCACGACGAGCGGCGCACCCGCCGCGGACAGGAGTTCCCGATGACTTCGCAGACCAACGGACAGTTCGACCGCACGCCGCTGATCGCCGGCAACTGGAAGATGAACATGGACCACGTCCAGGCCATCACGCTGCTGCAGAAGCTCGCGTGGACCCTGGACGACGCCAAGCACGACTACTCGCGCGCCGAGGTGGCGGTCTTCCCGCCGTTCACCGACCTGCGCTCGGTGCAGAGCCTCGTCGACGGCGACGACCTGCGCGTGGTCTACGGCGCCCAGGACCTCTCCGACAAGGACTCCGGCGCCTACACCGGCGACATCTCCGGGCAGTTCCTGGCCAAGCTCGGCTGCACCTACGTGCTCGTGGGCCACTCGGAGCGCCGCACGATCCACGGCGAGACCGACGAGCAGTGCAACGCCAAGATCGCCGCCGCCCACCGCCACGGCCTGGTGCCGGTGCTGTGCGTGGGCGAGGGCCTGGAGGTCCGCCAGGCCGGGGAGCACGTCGCGTTCACCCTCGAGCAGCTGCGCGGCTCCATCGCCGGGCTGGAGGCGGAGCGGGTGGCCGAGCTCGTCGTGGCCTACGAGCCGGTCTGGGCCATCGGCACCGGCGAGGTCGCCGGCCCCGGGGACGCCCAGGAGATGGCCGCGGCCATCCGCGCGGAGCTCGCCGGGCTCTACGACGAGGCGACCGCCGCGAAGACCCGCATCCTCTACGGCGGCTCCGCGAAGGCCGCCAACGCCGGGGCGATCCTGCAGGGCAAGGACGTGGACGGCGTGCTGGTGGGCGGCGCCAGCCTCGACGCCGGGGAGTTTGCTAGCATTGCCAGGTTCGAGCAGCACCTCGTGACCGACTGATCACGACCCCTGACCGTCCGCGCCCCCGGCGCGGCTGCTCGACGGACACCCCGAGGGAAGGCCCCAGTGGAAATTCTGCAGACCGTGCTCCTGGCGATCATCGTGATCACCAGCCTCCTGGCCGTCCTGCTCGTGCTCCTGAACAAGGGCAAGGGCGGTGGGCTCTCCGACATGTTCGGCGGCGGGATGACCCAGTCGCTCAACACCTCCGGGGTGGCTCAGAAGAACCTCATCCGGCTCACCACCGGCACCGCCGTGGTGTGGGCGCTGTCCATCGCCGCGTACGCGCTGGTCATGCGCTTCACCGAGGTCGCCGCCTGACCCGGTCCCGCACCGACTGACCCCGGTCCGCCCGGGTGACCACGGCATCCCGTGGTCACCCGGGCGGACCGGGGTCACTCGCGTTCCGGGGGAGGGCACCTCGCCGGGCGGCACGTCGAGGACCGGGGCCGCGCGTCGGCGATAACGCGGTCGTAACGCGGGCGGGAGGATGCTCGCGGCACGCCCCGCCCGGGGCGCGACCGCACCCCTACCGAGGAGCCGACACCATGCCTCCGTCGAACTCTCCCACGTTCTCTCCGGCGGACCTCGAGGAGCTCCGGCAGCGCGTCGCCGGCCCGGTGCTCACCCCGCGGGACGACGGCTACGACCGCGAGACCGCCGCCTACAACCTCGCGACGCCCGTCCGCCCCGACGTGGTGGTCGGAGCCCAGGACGCCGACGACGTGGCCGCCGCCGTGGCCTGGGCCGCCGCGCACCACGTGCCCCTCGGCGTGCAGGCCACCGGGCACGGGGCCGACCTTCCCATGCAGGGCGGACTGCTCATCAGCACGGCGCGGCTGCAGGAGTGCACGGTGGACCCGGAGTCCCGCACCGCCCATGTCGGGGCGGGAGTGCGCTGGCGCAGCGTGCTGGAGGCGTCCGTGCCGCACGGGCTCGTGGGTCTCAACGGCTCCGCGACCGATGTCGGCGTCGTCGGCTACACCCTCGGCGGCGGCCTGCCCGTGCTGGGGCGCACCTTCGGCTTCGCAGCCGACCACGTCCGGTCCTTCGAGGTCGTCACCCCGGACGGACGGCGCCGGGCGGTCGACGCCGGGCACGAGCCCGAGCTCTTCGGCCTGCTGCGCGGGGGCAAGGGCAACCTGGGCGTCGTCACCGCGATGGAGTTCGAGCTGCTCCCGCTCGACGGCCTCTACGGCGGGGCGATCATCTATCCCGGCGCCCACGCCCGCGAGGTGCTCACCGCGTGGTCCCGGTGGACGGCGGACCTGCCGGAGACGGTGTCCACCTCGATCGCCCTGCTGCGGCTGCCGGCCATGGACATCGTCCCCGAACCGCTGCGCGACCGGTTCGTGGTCCAGCTCCGCTACGCCTGCACGGCCTCGGAGGAGGAAGCGGAACGGCTGCTCGGGCCGATGCGGGCTCTGCCCGACCCGGTCATGGACACGGTCGGGCCGATGAGCTACCGGGACGTCGACGCGATCCACATGGACCCGCCGGTGCCCATCCCGTACCGGGAGGCGGGACGGCTCCTGGAGGACGTGGACGGCGACGCCGTCGAGGCCCTCCTGGGGCAGGCGGGCCCGGACTCGGACTGCCCGCTGGCCCTCATCGAGGTCCGTCTCATGGGCGGCGCGCTGTCCCGCGCCCCGGAAGGCGCCGCCGACCTCGTGGCAGGTCGGGAGGGCCGCTACGTGATCGGTCTCGTCGGGCTCACCGTGCCGCCGGACGGGGACCGGGTGCCGGCCGCGATCGAGGGCGTCCTGGAAGCCCTGGACGGGCACGTGTCGGAGCGCACGATGGTCAACTTCCTGGGCTCGGTGGACGGGGACGAGGACTCCGTCCGCGCCTGGAGCGACGAGGACCGCTCCCGGCTGCTGACCGCGAAAGCGGCATACGACCCCGGGAACCTGCTCCGCTTCCAGCACGCCGTGCGCGCCTGAGCGTCCCGGCATCCCCGGCGTGCCGCACCGTGGTGCCGGGCGGTGGTCCCTCGCCGTGTGGAGGCCGCGCCGCGGCACCCGCAGCGTGGCCTCGGCGGGCACCGGGTCACAGGCGTGCCACGGCGCTGATGACGCGCAGGAGCTCGTCCGAGGGGCCCGTGCCCGTCTCGGCCAACGCGACGGCGCAGTAGCGACGGTAGTCGCGCAGCGCCGCGGCCTGGTTGCCCAGCGCGAGATGGGCCCGCACGAGCAGCCGCACGGCGCTCTCCCGCAGCGGGTCGGCCCCGCGCACGGCCTCCGCCAGCGTGGCGGCCCCGGAGGGGTCGCCCCGGGCCAGGCACAGGGTGGCGACGTGCTCGGCCGCGTGCACGTAGAGGCTGCGCAGCCGCTCCTGCTCGGCGAGCACCCAGTTGTCGTACCATCCGGGCAGCAGCTCGGGGACGCCCATCGCCGCCAGCTCCGCGGCCCCGACCGCGAGAGGAGTCTCGGCCGCGGCGGAGAGACGGGCCCGGAGCCCGTGCACGTCCACCGCCAGCGCTGAGGACAGCACGATGTCGTGGCCGTCGGCACTCAGTGCCCCGGGCAGCTGGTGATTGACGGCGAAGAGCGCGGCGCGCAGGCTGCCCAGCGCCCGGGCGTCGGTGCACCCGGGCCACAGCAGACCGGCGAGGAAGGCCCGGGACCGGCGCCCGAGCAGGGCCAGGGCCGCGAGGAGGCGCAGCTGCCGGAGGCCGAGGTCCACCACGGCCCCGTCGCGCAGGACCGCGCAGGAGCCCAGCATCCGCAGCTGCAGGTCCGGCTCGTGGACCGGCTCGTGGACCGGACCGGAGCCGGGTGCGGGGCAGGGCTCGTGTGTCATGGCGGACTTCCCCCGGCGGACGGCGGAGCGCGGGACGATGGGCGTGTGCCCATGGTCCCCGGCGCGAGGCGGTGCGGTCCACGCGCGTGGCCGGATCGTTAGCCCGGCAGGCAGTCCTGTGTCACGAGCAGCAGCGTCTCCTCGGTCCCGCGGACCCCGGCGCCCGGCGTGCGCGCCGGCGGGGCGCCGGCCCGCACGGCCGCGACGGCCCCGGCCTTGTCCGCCCCGGCCACCAGGAACCAGACCCGCCGCGCCGCGTTGACGAGCGGCAGGGTCATGCTGATCCGGTCCGGCGGGGGCTTGGGGGAGCCGTGCACCGCGACCACGGTGGCCTCGGCGTCGTGCACGTGCGGCAGGCCCGGGAAGAGGGACGCCACGTGGCCGTCCGGCCCCAGGCCCAGCAGGGAGAGGTCGAAGACCGGGAAGGCCTCCGACCGGAGCTCGGCGCCGGCGGCGGCGGCGAGCTCGCGCCGGTAGTCGAGGGCGGCGTCCTCCGCGGTGGCGAACTCGTCGGCGCTGCCCATGTAGTGCACCCGGTCCGGGTCCAGACTCAGTGCACCGCCGAGGGCCTCCACGGCCTGGACGCAGTTGCGCTCGGGGCTGTCCTCGGCCACGAACCGTTCGTCCGACCACCACACGTTCACGCGCGACCAGTCGACCTCGGCGCGCCGGGGCGAGGCGCCCAGCGCGGCGACCACGGCGGCGCCCATGCTGCCGCCCGTGAGGACGACCGTGGCCTCCCCGCGCTCCTGCTGCGCCTCCGCGAGGACGTCCAGGGCCCGCTCGGCGCTCTCTGCGGCGAGCGTGTCCTTGTCCGGGTGGGGGATCGTCTCGGCCGCGGGGCTCACGCGCGGTCCTCCCCGGGGGTGGTGGCCGCGACCGGCTCGGACGGCGGCACGGCGGTCCCGGGGTCCGCCGGGTCCACCCCGGCCGGGACCACCGGCTGATCCGTCTCGGCGCGGCCCCCGCCGTGGTCGGCCAGGAACCGCGCCGCCCCGGGCGCCAGCTCCCCGGCGGTGTCGATGATCCGGGCGACCCGGACGTCCCGCAGCCCGGTGGTCAGCACCTCGCCGTACACCTCGTCGGGGTCCAGGCGGCGCAGCTCCTCGGCGATGCAGGCGTTGAGGTCCCGCACCGGCATGGCGATCTGCTGGTCCGGCTGGCCCGGCTGGCGGAGCCAGGCCACCGTGCGGCCGGGCCGCTCGAGCACGATCTCGCCGTCGTCCCGCACCAGGGTGACGCGGTCCAGGCGGCGGGGGCCCGGGTTGTTCACGAAGGTCACCTCTGCGTCGAGCCGGGTGCCCAGCCACGTGCCCAGCAGCACCACGCTGGGGGAGCGGCCGCAGCCCTCGACGACGACCTCGCGCACCGGCGCCGGATCGGCCTGGTCGAGGACCGCCGCGAGCTGGATCCGCCAGTTGGTGACCCGCGTCCAGGCGAGGTCGGTGTCGCCCGGCACGTACCGCCGGCGCAGCTCCGCGAGGGTCTCGTAGGCGTCGTCGCTGCGCGCGGAGTCCATGATCCGCCGGTGGGCGATCCCGGCGATCGAGGAGGTGTGCGGGGAGGGCGGCGGCACGGTGTGCGGCCACCAGGCGACGATGGGCGCGTCGGGCAGCAGCAGCGCCGAGAACAGGGTCTCCGTCGGCTCGGCCAGCTCGCCGAAGCCGTGCAGCACGATGACCTCCGACGCCCCGGCGTCCCCGCCCATGCGCAGCTGGGCGTCGAGCCGGGTCTCCTCGGACGAGGAGTGCGCCACGTGCATGAGGATCCGGCACGGGTGCTCGTGGCTGGCGAAGTTCGCGGCCTCCAGCGCGGCCTCCGAGTGCCCGGCCTGGGCGAGGATCACCAGCGTGAGCACCCGGCCCAGCGTCACGACGCCGTGCTGGTCCCTCAGCTGGTTCAGCTTCTTGTCGATGGCCGAGGTGGTGGTGTTCTCCATCGAAACGATCACGGTCGCCTCCAGACGCGTCCGTCGCGGGCCAGCAGCTCGTCGGCGGCGGCGGGTCCCCAGGACCCCGGCGCGTACGGCTCCGGCTTGATCTCCTGCTGCGCCCAGCACTGCTCGAAGGGGTCGAGGATGCGCCAGGACAGCTCGACCTCCTCGTGGTTCGGGAACAGCGGCGGCTCCCCGAGCAGCACGTCGAGGATGAGGCGCTCGTAGGCCTCGGGGCTGGACTCGGTGAACGAGTGGCCGTAGCCGAAGTCCATGGTGACGTCGCGGATCTCCGACTGGGTCCCGGGCACCTTGGAGCCCAGCCGGATGGTCACGCCCTCGTCGGGCTGGATCCGGATCACGATGACGTTCTGCCCGAGGGCCTCGTGCCCGTTGTCCCCGAACAGCAGGTTGGGGGAGTTCTTGAACTGCACCGCGATCTCGGTGACGCGCCGGCCCAGGCGCTTGCCGGCGCGCAGGTAGAACGGCACGCCCGCCCAGCGGCGGTTGTTGATGTCCAGGCGCAGCGCGGCGTAGGTCTCGGTGCGCGAGTCGTCGGGGATGTCCTGCTCCTGGTGGAAGGCCCGGACGCGCTGCCCGCCCTGCAGGCCGGCGCCGTACTGCCCGAGCGCCGAGTGCGCCGCCAGGTCCTCCGGGACCACGACGGAGGCGAGCACCTTGGCCTTCTCCGCGCGCATGTGGTGGGCCTGGAAGGACAGCGGCTCCTCCATGGTGGTCAGGGCCAGCAGCTGCAGGAGGTGGTTCTGGATGACGTCGCGGGCCGCGCCCACGCCGTCGTAGTAGCCCGCGCGGGAGCCGATGCCGATGTCCTCGGCCATGGTGATCTGCACGTGGTCCACGTAGCGGGAGTTCCACAGCGGCTCGAACATCTGGTTGGCGAAGCGCAGGGCCAGGATGTTCTGGACCGTCTCCTTGCCCAGGTAGTGGTCGATGCGGAAGACCGAGTCGGCCGGGAACACCCGCTCCACGATGGCGTTGAGCTCGGCCGCGGAGGCGAGGTCGTGGCCGAAGGGCTTCTCGATCACCACCCGGCGCCACCCGGCGGCGTTCTCGTGCTGGGCGAGCCCGTGGTCGGCGAGCTGCTGGCACACCGTCTCGAACGCCTTGGGCGGGATCGAGAGGTAGAAGGCATGGTTGCCGCGCGTCCCGGCGTGGACGTCGAGCTCCTTGAGGGTCGCCTTGAGCGCCTCGTAGGCCTTGTCCTCGTCGAACTCCCCGCGCACGAACCGCACCCCGGAGGCGAACTGGCGCCACACGTCCTCCTGGAAGGGGGTGCGGGCGTGGGCCTCGACGGACTCCCGCACGACCTCGCGGAACTGCTCGTGGGACCAGTCGCGGCGGCCGAACCCGACGAGCGCGAACGACGGCGGCAGCAGTCCCCGGTTCACGAGGTCGTACATCGCCGGCAGCAGCTTCTTCTTCGCGAGGTCGCCGGTCACGCCGAAGAGCACGAGCGCCGACGGGGCGGCGACCCGCACGAGCCGTCTGTCCCTCGGGTCCCGCAGGGGATTGCGGGCATTGTTGTCTGGCAACGGTACTCCTTCACGTCTCTGCGGGCCCGCGGGCGGGCGCCGCCCTCGAGCTCCTCCACGCACAACGGTCGGCGCGGGACGTCCCGCGCCGACCGTGGCGTCCTCCCATTCTAGGACAGCGTTCCGGGTCGCTCCGCCCGGCTACCGGCCGAGGGCCTCGACCGCCTGCCGCAGCCGTGCCACGCCCTCGGCGCGGTCGGTGAGCCGCAGCCGCAGCACGGGGCGGCCGTGGTCGGCGAGGACCTGGGCGTCCCCGTCGGCCTGCGCGGAGATCAGCTCGCCGAAGCTGAAGGGGCTGTCCGGGATGTCCAGGTCCGTTCCCGAGGCGGCGGTGATCTGCAGGTACACGCCCTCGGCCGGGCCGCCCTTGTGGTACTGACCGGTGGAGTGCAGGAACCGCGGGCCCCACCCGAAGGTGACGGGCCGGCCCGTGGCCCGGGCGAGGACCGGGCGGACGCCCTCCAGCTCCGCCCAGGCCAGCCGGTCGAAGTACGCCTGCACGGAGAGGTAGCCGGTCTCCGGCAGCCGGGCGAGCAGCTTGCCGAGGGCGTCCTCGACCGTGCGCGCGCCGTCGAGCAGCTCCTGCGCGCCGCGGATCTCCACCGGGCCGTCGACGACGTCGGCGGGCGTCGGCTGCGGCTTGTCCGCGAGCAGCGCCCGGGTCGCGTTCTTGGCCGACTCCACGTCCGGCTGGTCGTACGGGTTGATGCCGAGCAGGCGCCCGGCGACCGCGGTGGCGACCTCCCACAGCATCAGCTGCGAGCCGAGGGACCCGGCCACCCGGACGGCGTCGCCCTGCGGCGCCTCCTCGGCGTCCTCGGCGACGAGCTCCACCACGAGGACGTCGGCGGCGCCGGCCTCCGGGGCGTCGCCGCTGCCGACGACGACGGGCAGCACGCCCTTGCCCTCCTTGCCCGTGGACTCCGCGATCAGCTGCTCCGCCCAGTCGGCGAACCCGGCGATCCCGGAGCCGAGGTCCCGGAACACCAGCTTGTTGCGCAGCGGCTCCGTGCCGCCCAGGGCCGCCCCCAGGTGCAGGGCGGGGTTGTCCTCGGCGTCCTCCCGGAGCACCTCGGCGGCCTCGTCGGCGTCGTCCAGCAGCGCCTCCACGTCCACCCCGGCCAGGCCGGAGGGGACCAGCCCGAACGCGGTGAGCGCGGAGAAGCGCCCGCCCACGGTCGGGTCCGCGGTGAAGACGCGGCGGTAGCCGGCCTCCCGGGCCGAGGACTCCATGGGGGAGCCGGGGTCGGTGACCACGACGATGCGCGAGGCGGCGTCGATCCCGGCCTCCTCGAACGCCCGGGCGAAGACCCGGCGGGCCGAGTCCGTCTCCACGGTGGAGCCGGACTTCGAGGAGACCACGATCGCGGTCCGCTCCAACCGGTCGGCCAGGGCGGCGCCGACCATCTCCGGGTCCGTGGAGTCGAGCACGAACAGCTCGACGCCCGCGGTGCGGGTGATCACCTCGGGGGCCAACGAGGACCCGCCCATGCCGGCGAGGACGAAGCGGTCCACCCCCTCGGCGGCGAACTCCTCGCGCAGGGCCGTGATCTCGGCGACCAGCGGCCGGGAGACCTCGGCCGCGGCCACCCAGCCCAGCCGCTTGGCGGACTCCTCCTCGGCCGCGGCACCCCACAGCGTGGAATCCTGGGCGAAGAGCCTGGAGGCGAACCGGTCGCCCACGAGCGCGGGGACGTGCCGGTCGACGGCCTCGCGGGCCGCGCCGGAGGTCTGGACGGACAGGGAACTCATGGGTCTCCTTCTTCGGGTCGGGCGGGACGGGGCGGGCGCGGTGCGGACCGGCTCAGCGGGCGTTGTCGAGGGCGGCGCGCACGGTGTCGAGCAGCTCCGCCCAGGAGTCCTCGAACTTGGTCAGGCCCTCGGCCTCGAGCTTCTCCACGACCTCCTGGTAGGAGACGCCCACGCCGTCGATGCGGTTCAGCAGCTCGTTGGACTCCTCGTAGGTGCCGGTGATCGTGTCGCCGGTGACCTCCGCGTGGTCGAAGCTCGCCTCGAGGGTCTTCTCCGGCATGGTGTTGACCGTGTGCGGGGCCACCAGGCCGGTCACGTACAGGGTGTCCGGCAGGTTCGGGTCCTTCACGCCGGTGGAGGCCCACAGCGGCCGCTGGGCGTTGGCGCCGGCCGCGGCCAGGCGCTTCCAGCGCTCGGTGGCCAGGGAGTCCTCGAAGACCTGGTAGGCGAGCCGGGCGTTGGCCAGCCCGGCCCTGCCCTTCAGGGCCTTCGCCTCCTCGGTGCCGACCGCGTCGAGGCGCTTGTCGATCTCGGCGTCCACGCGGGAGACGAAGAAGGAGGCCACGGAGTGGATGCCGGACAGCTCCTTGCCGTTCTCCAGGGCCTGCTCCAGACCCAGCAGGTAGGCGTTGATGACCGCCCGGTAGCGCTCGAGGGAGAAGATCAGCGTCACGTTGACGGAGATCCCCTCGGCGATGGTCGCGGTGATCGAGGGCAGACCGGCCTCGGTGGCCGGGATCTTGATCAGGGCGTTGTCGCGGCCGATGGTCCGGGACAGGCGCTGGGCCATGGCCGCGGTGGCGTCGGCGTCCTGGGCCAGGCGCGGGTCCACCTCGATGGACACCCGCCCGTCCACGCCCTGGGTGGCCTCGGCGATCGGGGCGAACAGGTCGCAGGCGTCGCGCACGTCGTCGGTGGTGATGGTCAGCACGGCCTCGTCCACGTCGGTGCCGGCCGCGGCCAGCTCCTTCACCTGCTCCTCGTAGGCGTCGTGCCCGGCCAGGGCGGCCGCGAAGATCGTGGGGTTGGTGGTCACGCCGACGACGTTCTTCTCGTCGATCAGGCGCTGCAGCCCGCCGGAGGTGAGCCGTTCGCGGGAGAGGTCGTCGAGCCAGATCGAGACGCCGGCGTCGGAGAGCTTCTGGGTGGGGGTGGTCATGGGTGTCAGTCCTCGGGGTCGGAGCGCCGTGTCCGCGGACACGGGCTCGGGGGAACGGGTTCGGTCGGTGCGCCGCGGGTCAGCGGTGGGCGGTGACGGACTCCTGGGCGGCGGTGAGGGAGTCCTGGGCGGCGGCGGCCACGGCGTCGGCGGTGATGCCGAACTCGCGGTAGAGGGTCTCGTAGTCGGCGGACTCCCCGAAGTGCTCCAGGGACACCGCCCGCCCGGCGTCGCCGAGCAGGTCGCGCCAGGACATGGCGATCCCGGCCTCCACGGTGACCCGGGCGCGCACGGCCGCGGGGAGGACGGACTCGCGGTAGTCGGCGTCCTGGGCGTCGAACCACTCCCGGCAGGGCATGGACACCACCCGGGCGGACACCCCCTGCTCGGCCAGCAGCGCGCGGGCCTCCACGGCCAGGGCGACCTCGGAGCCGGTGCCGATGAGGATCACGTCCGGGGTCCCCTCCGTGTCGGCGAGCACGTAGCCGCCGCGGGCCGTGCCCTCGGCGGAGGCGAACAACTCGGTCTCGGCGTCGGGGTGCAGGTCGGTGCGGGCGAAGGTGGGCACGTTCTGCCGGGTCAGCGCGAGCCCGGCGGGGCCGTGCCGGTTCTCCAGGATCGTCCGCCACGCCACGGCGGTCTCGTTGGCGTCGGCCGGGCGGACCACGTCCAGGCCCGGGATCGCCCGCAGCGCCGACAGCTGCTCCACCGGCTGGTGGGTGGGGCCGTCCTCGCCGAGGCCGATGGAGTCGTGGGTCCACACGTAGATCGAGGGGACCTTCATCAGGGCACCGAGCCGCACGGCCGGGCGCTGGTAGTCGGAGAAGATCAGGAACGTCCCGGAGAACGCCCTCGTCTGGGAGGACATGGTGATGCCGTTGACGATCGCCGCCGCGGCGTGCTCGCGGATGCCGAAGTGCAGCACCCGCCCGTAGGGGTGGCCGGTCCACTTGTTCGTGGAGCGGGCCTCGGGGATGAAGGAGGCCGCCGACTCGATGGTGGTGTTGTTGGACCCGGCCAGGTCCGCCGAGCCGCCCCACAGCTCCGGGAACGTGTCGGCGATCGCGTTGAGCACCTTCCCCGACGCCGAGCGGGTCGCCACGGCCTTGCCGGCTTCGAAGACCGGGAACGCTTGCGCGTAGTTCTCCGGCAGCTCCTCGGCCCGGATCCGGTCGTAGAGCCGGGCCCGCTCCGGGTTGGCCTCCCGCCACGCGGCGAAGTTCTGCTCCCACTCCTCGCGGACGTCCTTCATACGGTCCTGGATGCCGCGGGTGTGGGCCAGGATCTCGTCCTCGATGACGAAGGAGGCCTGCGGGTCGAAGCCGAGGATCTCCTTGGTCGCGGCGACCTCCTCGCCCCCGAGCTTGGAGCCGTGGATGCCCCCGGTGTTCTGCTTGGTCGGGGCCGGCCAGCCGATGATGGTGCGCAGGGCGATCAGCGAGGGCTTCGTAGTCTCGGCCTTCGCGGCCCGGATCGCCGCGTAGAGCTCCTCGACGTCCTCCACGTAGTCCCCGGACTTCGTCCAGTCCACCCGGTTCACGTCCCAGCCGTAGGCCTCGTAGCGGGCCAGCACGTCCTCGGTGAAGGCCACGTCGGTGTCGTCCTCGATGGAGATGTGGTTCTGGTCGTAGATCACCACGAGGTTGCCCAGCTCCTGCACCCCGGCCAGGGAGGACGCCTCGGAGGTCACCCCCTCCTGGAGGTCACCGTCGGAGGCGATCACGTACACCGTGTGGTCGAACGGGGAGGTGCCGGGGGCGGCGTCGGGGTCGAACAGACCCCGGGTGTAGCGCTGGGCGTAGGCGAAGCCCACGGCCGACGCCAGGCCCTGGCCCAGCGGGCCGGTGGTGATCTCCACGCCGGTGGTGTGCCGGTACTCGGGGTGCCCGGGAGTCTTCGACCCCCAGGTGCGCAGCGACTCGATGTCCTCCATCTCCATGCCGTAGCCGGAGAGGAACAGCTGCAGGTAGAGGGTCAGGGAGGTGTGCCCGGGGGAGAGGACGAACCGGTCCCGCCCCGTCCACCGGTCGTCGGTGGGGTCGTGGCGCATCACCTTCTGGAACAGCAGGTAGGCGGCCGGGGCCAGGGACATCGCCGTGCCGGGGTGCCCGCTGCCCACCTTCTCCACCGCGTCCGCGGCCAGCACGCGGACGGTGTCCACGGCACGCTGGTCCTGCTCGGTCCACTTCAGCTTCACATCGAGATCGGTCACGAAAATCGGAGCCCTTTCTGCTGGGAGCCGCTGCCGTGCGCAGCGGACACCGGTCCTGGACCGGCGGTCTGGGTCCAGCTTAGGTCACACGGATTTCGGCGACGTGACCGGAACCACCGGCGCGGGCCGCCCGTTCCGTCGATCTTCGGCATCTTCGGGGCGGGAACGGACAGCACCACGCGCTATGCTGTATAGGACCTTCTTCCGCGCCCGCGAGCTGCTGCGCAGTCCGTCGCCGTGTCGACGGGGCGCGGTCGCCGGGCCTCCTCGCGCACCCAGCGGGGGACACCACCGCAACCGGGAGCAATGATTTCGTGAACTCACTCGAGACGTCGAGCACCGCAGGAGGACCGGTCCTCGGCACCGAGCCCGGGCGTGGTGCGGCGGCCTCCCGTCAGATGGGTCGGATGACGTTCTCCCGGAAGCTGCGGGCCTACGTGGCGCTCATGAAGCCCCGGATCATCGAGCTGCTGCTCGTCGCGACCGTCCCCACCATGATCTTCGCCCAGCAGGGCATGCCCGACTTCTGGCTGATCCTTAACACCCTCGTGGGCGGCACGCTCGCCGCGGGGGCCGCCGGGGCGTTCAACTGCTACATCGACCGGGAGGAGGACCGGGTGATGCGGCGGACCGCCAAGCGCCCGCTCGTCACCGGCGAGGTCACCGACCGGGAGGCCCTGGTGTTCGCCTGGGTCGTGGCGGTCGTCTCGGTGGTGTGGCTGACGGTGGGCGTCAACGTCCTCGCGGGCGCGCTCGGGGCCGCGGCCATCTTCCTCTACGCCGTGTTCTACTCGATCGTCCTGAAGCGGCGCACGGCCCAGAACATCGTGTGGGGCGGGGTGGCCGGGTGCATGCCCGTGCTCATCGGCTGGGCCGCGGTCACCGGCGGGCTCAACTGGCCGGCCCTCGTGCTGTTCCTGTTCATCTTCCTGTGGACCCCGCCGCACTACTGGCCGCTGTCGATGAAGTACGCCGACGACTACTCCCGCGCCGGGGTCCCCATGCTGGGGGCCGTCTCCAGCGCCCGGACCGTGGGCAGCCAGGTGGTGCTCTACGCCTGGGCCACGCTGGTGTGCTCGCTGCTGCTCGTCCCGGTCGGCGGCGCCGGGTGGGTCTACACGCTGACCGCCCTCGGCTCGGGCGCGTGGTTCGTGTGGCACAGCCACAAGCTGCACGCCCTCGCCGTGGCCGGGCGGCCGACCGACAAGCAGGCGATGTACGTCTTCCACGGCTCGATCGCCTACATCACGTTCGTCTTCCTCGCCCTGGCCGTGGACCCCTTCGTGGGCGGCCCTCTCCTCTGAGGCCCGCGCGGCGCCCGTGCCGCCCGGGGGCCGGGCCGTCCCCCGGGCGGTCCTAGGATGGACGCATGCTCAGCATGACCTTCACCGGGCTCGTGGCCTATCCGATCACCCCGTTCCAGCCGGGCGGACGGCTGGACCTGGAGTCCCTCGAGCGCTACGTCCGCCGGCTGTCCCGCTCCGGGGTGGACTCCGTGGTGGTGCTGGGCAGCTCGGGCAGCTTCGCCTACCTCTCCGGTGACGAGCGGGCCGAGGTCGTGCGCGTGGCGGTGGAGGCCGCCCGCGGCTCCGGGGTGCCGGTGGGCGCCGGGATCTCGGCCATGACCACCCGCGAGGTCCTCGACATGGCGTACGCCGCCGAGAACGGCGGGGCGGACGGGCTGGTGCTCAACCCGCTGTCCTACATCCCCCTCGTCTCCGAGGAGATCGCCGACCAGGTGGAGACGGTGGCCGCGGCCGTGTCCCTGCCGCTGTGCGTCTACAACAACCCGACGACGACGGGCTTCAGCTACCCCGTGGAGCTCGCGGCCGAGCTGTCCTGGCTGGAGAACGTGAACGCCTTCAAGGACACCGCCGGCTCCCCGGCCGAGTACGCCGAGCGCCGCGCCCGGTTCGCGGAGCTCGCCGAGCCGGGGACCGCGCACGGGGTCAGCGGCGAGCGGCTGCTGCACGAGGCGGCGCCGGACGCGGCCGGGTGGCACTCCGGGATCGCGGCGGTGCTGCCGCGCCAGTACGCCGCCTTCCGCGCCGCGGTGGTCGAGGGCGACGAGGAGGCCGTGCGCACGTGGCAGGCCGCCCTGGCCCCGCTGCTGGAGATCCTGCGCCAGGAGCGCCCGCTCAGCTCCCTCTACGCCCTCGCTGAGGTCTGCGGGGTGAGCACGGCCCCGCCCCGGCGGCCGCTGCTGCCCATTCCCTCGGCCAGCCGGCAGCGGCTGGCGCAGGCGGTGGAGGAGCTGCTCGACGAGGCCCCCGACGAGCGGTCCTGAGCGCGCTCAGCCGCGGGCGGGAGCCTCGGCCACCGGCTGGTCCAGGGCGGCGCGGACGACCACGTCCGGGGTGCGGGTGAGCGCGAAGCCCTTCTCCACGGTGCGGGCCGCGGCCCAGACCAGCGCCGCGGAGCCCACCAGGTGCAGGGCCACGGCCACGATCGGCAGGCCGTTGAAGTACTGGTAGTAGCCGATCAGCGCCTGCAGCACGAGCACGGCCAGCATCACGTGGAGCGCGGACGCCACGGGCACGGGCCACCGCCGGCGCCGCGCCAGGACGAGTCCGGCGACCACGGTGACGACGATCAGGTACACCGGCACCGCGTGGGCCCGGGTGATGAGGTAGGCGTCGAAGGCGTGCCGGGCGCTGGAGTCGTCTCCGCCGTGCGGGCCGGTGCCGGTGACCAGGGTCCCCAGGTAGAGGATCAGGGCGGTGAGCACGCCGACGGTCACCACGAGGGCGCGGATCAGGCGCCGCTGGCTCAGGGCCTGGCCGGGGCGCTCGGCGTCGCGGACGGCCGGCAGGGACCGTCTGCGGGTCCGGTTGACCAGGACGGCGGACAGGGCGATCATCGCGCTGGAGATCAGGTAGTGGATGCCCACCAGCCACGGGTTCAGGCCGGTGTGGACCACCACGCCGCCGACCACGGCCTGCAGCGGGATGGCCAGCCCGAGCACCAGGGCGATGAGCATCAGGTCCCAGTGCCGGTGGCCCAGCCGCAGCACGGCCAGGAACGTCAGGACCGCCACGAGCGCGAGCACGAAGGTGAGCAGGCGATTGCCGAACTCGATCACCCCGTGCAGGCCCATCTCGGCGGTGTTCGTCCAGGACTCGTCCGTGCAGCGGGGCCAGGTGGGGCAGCCCAGGCCGGAGCCGGTCAGCCGCACCAGCCCGCCGGTGAGGATCAGCAGCGAGTTGGCCAGCAGGGAGGCCACCGCCATCCACCGCACCCACGGGGTGATCCGGGTCGGCATCAGGAACCTGCCGTCCGCTCGGACGTCGGCGTCGGTGGGGTCGCTGGCGCGGGTCATGGCTTCACTTCCGGACGGAGGGCGGCGGGTGCGGGTGCCGTCCCAGTTTATCCGCCTTCGCCCCGCCCCGGGCACGGGCGGCAAGCGCACGGACCGGGGGAGCGGCGACCCCGGGCGCCGGCCGGCGGGACCCCGGCGCTCCCGGGCAGGTCCCCGGCGCCGGGCCCCCTGCGCCGCTGGGCGGCGGGCCGTCGCCGCCGGGGCGGGACCGGCGGTCAGCTCCAGCGGAACCAGCGCACCGCGGCGGCCCACGCGGCGGCGGCCCAGACGGCGAGCACCAGCAGCGGCAGCAGCGAGGGCCCGCCCGTGAGGAAGGTCTCCCGCATCGCGGTGCCCAGCGCCCCGGAGGGCAGCAGGTCCACCAGCCAGGACAGCGCCGGCGGCAGCGTCCGGGAGGGGAACAGGGTCCCGCCGACCGCCGCGAGGACCACCCAGACGAGGTTGGTCACGGCCAGGGTGGCCTCGGCGCGCACGGTGCCGGCCAGCAGCAGGCCCAGCCCGGTGAACGCGGCGGCGCCGAGCAGCAGCACCGGCACGGAGACGAGCACCGCCACCGGGTCCGGGCGCCACCCCAGGGCGGCGCCGAGGGCCCCGACGAGCACGTACTGCACCACCAGCACGGCCACGATCGCCACCAGCTTGCCGGTGATCAGCCCGCCGCGGCCCAGAGGCGTGGTCGAGAGGAAGCGCAGCACGCCGTAGCGGCGGTCGAAGCCGGTCTGGATGCCCTGGCCGGAGAACGCGTTGGAGAGCACGCACAGGGTGAGCACGCCCGGCACCGCGACGTCCACGCGGCTGAGGCCGGGCGGGACGTCGGCGTCCAGCAGGTCGGTGAGGGTCAGCGCTACGAGTGCCATCAGCGGCAGGATCACCAGCAGCAGCAGCTGCTCGCCGTTGCGCAGCATGGTCAGGGCCTCGTAGCGCGACTGCGCCGCGACCCGCCGGGCCAGGGGAGCGGGCTCCGGGCGCGGGGGCGTGGCGCGGGGCTGGGCGGGTGCGGTCATCGGATCTCCCGTCCGGAGATGTCGAGGAAGACGTCCTCGAGGGTGCGGGGCTGCAGGGACAGGGACTCGGGCAGGGTCCCGGTGGCGGTGAACCAGCGGGTCACCGTCTCGAGCTGTCCCGGGGTGAGCCGGCCGGTGAGCGTCACCGTGCGCTCGGAGCGGCTCGCGTGCACGTCCTCGAACCCGGGCCCCTCCCACGGGAAGGGGCCGGCCGCGACCTGCTCGGGGGTCAGGGTGAGGGCCAGCACGGCCGGGGTGTCCGCGCCGGGGGCCACCAGCTCGGCCACGGAGCCCTGGGCCATGACCCGGCCGTGGTCCACGATGTAGACCTGGTCGGCCAGCCGCTGGGCGTCGTCGAGCAGGTGCGTGGTCAGGATGATGCACACCCCGTCGCGGCGCAGCTGCTGGACGAGGTCGAAGACGATGTTGCGGGACTGCGGGTCCATCCCGGCCGAGGGCTCGTCCAGGAACAGGACCTCCGGACTGCCCGCCAGGGCGGCCGCCAGGGCCACCCGCTGGCGCTGGCCGCCGGAGAGGCGGCGGACCACCGTGCGGTCGAAGCCGTTGATGCCCAGGCGCTCGACGAGCGCGTCCATGTCCCGGGGGCTGCGGTAGAGGGAGGCGACGTGCCGCAGCAGCTCCAGCGGACGCACCGCCTGCGGCAGCCCGCCCTCCTGGAGCATGACGCCCACCCGGGCGCGCAGCTCCGGGCCGGCCCGCCACGGGTCCTGCCCGAGCAGCCGGACGGTGCCCGCGGAGGGCCGCTGCAGGCCCTGGGCGCACTCCAGGGTGGTGGTCTTGCCGGCGCCGTTGGGCCCGAGCAGCGCCGTGATCTCGCCGTGCCGCGCGGTCAGGGAGAGGCCGTCGACGGCGCGCACCACGTCCGCACCCTGCTCCGGGCCGCGGCGGGGGCGTCGTCGGCGGGCGGGGAACTGTTTGACGAGGCGCTCGATCGCCAGCGCGGGCGAGGACGCGGGGGGACTGTGGGCGGGCACCGGACCAGTGTAGTGGGGCGCGCCGACGCCCCGTTCCCCTTGGCCCCGCGGCCGCGGGGGGTTATTATGAGTAAGTCGCGATTTCGGCCGCAGGGCCCGGGTAAGGCTCAACTTACTGGCCCCACCGGAATGAATAACGACATACTGAGGTTGTGTATTCAGTGAGCCCCCGCGCGGGGCGCACCTCGCAGCACACCACCTTCCACCCCATCTCCGACCAGGAAGCGCACGGTTCACCCATGACCCACACCACGGACGCCCGGAGCCTGTCCCGCTCCTCGGGCGGACCGCGGGCGGAGCAGGAGGAGAACACCCGCTCCCGCGTGCTGGGCGCCGTCCTGGAGCACGGGCCGGTCTCGGCCGCCGACCTCGGGGACATGCTCGAGCTCACCCCGGCGGCCGTGCGCCGTCACCTCGACGCCCTCGAGCAGCAGCACTACATCGAGGTCACCATGGTCCGCCGCCGCACCGGCGGCGCCGGGCGCCCCGCCCGCCGCTACGTCGTGGCTCCCGAGGGCCACGCCAAGCTCGGCGACGACTACCTGGAGATCGCCACCGACGCCCTGGAGGCCATCCGGCGCGTCGCCGGGCCCGACGCCGTGCGCGAGTTCATCCAGGAGCGCGTGGACCGGCTCGAGGCCACCTATCGCCCCGAGGTCGAGGCCGCCGGTCCGGAGGTCGCCGAGCGCCTGCCGGTGCTCGTGCGCCTGCTGAGCCAGGACGGCTTCGCCGCCTCCACGAACGAGGTGGCCGTGGGGCGCGGGGACCAGCGCACCATCGTCTCCGCGCAGCTGTGCCAGGGCCACTGCCCCGTCCGGGAGCTGGCCGCCCGCTACCCGCAGTTCTGCGAGCTGGAGACCGAGCTCATCGCCCGGCTGCTCGGCACGGACGTCCGCCGGCTCTCCACGCAGGCCGCCGGCGCGCACGTGTGCACCACGCACGTGCCCCTCGCACGGCCCGGACCCGCCGCGGCCCGGACGACCACGGACCACCCCACAGACCAGACAACAGAGGAAGGCCGTCATGACTGAACAGATCGCCAGCGGCAACGACACTGTCATCGCCGACATCCTGGAGAAGAACCCGGAGCTCGAGGGCATCGGCACCTACGAGTACGGCTGGGCGGACTCCGACGTCGCCGGCGCCTCCGCGCGCCGCGGCATCAACGAGGAGGTCGTCCGGGACATCTCGGCCAAGAAGAGCGAGCCGCAGTGGATGACCGACCTGCGGCTGAAGGGCCTGAAGTTCTTCGGGCGCAAGCCCATGCCCACGTGGGGCGCGGACCTGTCCGGCATCGACTTCGACAACATCAAGTACTTCGTGCGCTCCACGGAGAAGCAGGCCCAGACCTGGGACGACCTGCCCGAGGACATCCGCAACACCTACGAGAAGCTCGGCATCCCCGAGGCCGAGCGCGGCCGGCTCGTGGCCGGCGTCGCCGCCCAGTACGAGTCCGAGGTGGTCTACCACCAGATCCGCGAGGACCTCGAGGAGCAGGGTGTCATCTTCATGGACACAGACACCGCCCTCAAGGAGCACCCGGAGTTCTTCGAGGAGTACTTCGGCACCGTCATCCCGGTGGGCGACAACAAGTTCGCCTCGCTGAACACGGCCGTGTGGTCCGGCGGCTCCTTCGTCTACGTCCCCAAGGGCGTGCACGTGGAGATCCCGCTGCAGGCCTACTTCCGCATCAACACCGAGAACATGGGCCAGTTCGAGCGGACGCTGATCATCGCGGACGAGGACTCCTACGTCCACTACATCGAGGGCTGCACCGCGCCGATCTACAAGACGGACTCGCTGCACTCCGCCGTGGTCGAGATCATCGTCAAGAAGAACGCCCGGGTGCGCTACACGACCATCCAGAACTGGTCGAACAACGTGTACAACCTGGTGACCAAGCGCGCGATCGCCCACGAGGGCGCCACCATGGAGTGGATCGACGGCAACATCGGCTCGAAGGTGACCCAGAAGTACCCGGCCGTCTACATGACCGGGGAGCACGCCCGCGGCGAGACCCTCTCGATCGCCTTCGCCGGCGAGGGCCAGCACCAGGACACCGGCTCGAAGATGGTGCACATCGCGCCGAACACCTCCTCGTCGATCGTCTCGAAGTCCGTGGCCCGCAACGGCGGCCGCGCCGCCTACCGCGGCCTCGTGCAGGTCCGCGAGGGCGCCAAGGGCTCGAAGTCCAACGTGGTCTGCGACGCCCTGCTGGTCGACACGATCTCCCGCTCGGACACCTACCCCTACGTCGACATCCGCGAGGACGACGTGTCCATGGGCCACGAGGCGACCGTCTCGCGGGTCTCCGAGGAGCAGCTCTTCTACCTCATGCAGCGAGGCCTGGCCGAGGACGAGGCCATGGCGATGATCGTGCGCGGCTTCGTGGAGCCGATCGCCCGTGAGCTCCCCATGGAGTACGCGCTCGAACTCAACCGCCTCATCGAACTGCAGATGGAAGGATCCGTTGGCTGACATGTCCAAGCTGAACGAAACGATTCGCACCGCGGCGGAAGCCGCCGCCTCCGCCGCCACCGCGGTGGCCGAGAAGGCCGCCGGCACGGCCAAGGACGTCTACGACAACCTGGGCGAGAAGGTCGACGGCGTCCCCACCGGGGACAAGCGCGTCGCCATCCCGGGCATGGACCAGGAGGGCGAGCGGCTCGCCCGCGACAAAGTCGAGAACGACACCCTCGTGCGGGAGTCCGCCCGCGGCGGCAGCGCCGAGGGACCGGACTCCTCCCGCGCCGGGCGGCGCACGTCCTACGACGTGGCCGACTTCCCGGCGATCACCGGCAAGGAGGAGGACTTCCGGTTCACCCCGGTCAAGCGCCTCAAGGGCCTGCACGCCGACGCCCTCACCGGCCCGGCGCCGGCCGTGACCGTGGACTCCGACGCCGTGCGCGTGGAGACCGTCGGCCGCGACGACGCCCGGATCGGCAGCGCCGGCATCCCCGAGGACCGGGTCTCCGCCAACGCGTGGTGCAGCGTCACCGGGGCCACGGTGCTCACGGTGCCGCAGGAGGCCGAGATCGCCGCGCCCGTCGTCGTCGACATCCACGGCACGGACGCCACCCCGGCGGCCCAGCACCTGGTGATCGACGCCCAGCCCTTCTCCAAGGCCCTGGTGGTCCTGCGCCACCACGGCAGCGCGGTGCTCTCGCAGAACGTCGAGTTCCGCGTGGGCGACTCCGCCAGCCTCACCGTGGTGACGCTGCAGGAGTGGGACGACGACGCCGTGCACGCCTCCTCCCAGCAGGCGCGCCTGGGCCGGTCGGCCTCGTTCAAGCACGTGCTCGTCTCCCTCGGCGGGGACCTGGTGCGCGTGACCCCGTCCACCCGCTTCGACGCCCCCGGCGGGTCCGTGGAGATGTACGGGCTCACCTTCGTGGACGCCGGCCAGCACCTGGAGTCCCGGCTGTTCGTGGACCACTCCCAGCCGCACTGCACCTCGCGGGTGACCTACAAGTCCGCGCTGCAGGGCGAGAACGCGCACGGCGTGTGGGTCGGCGACGTCCTGATCCGCGCCACCGCGGAGGGCACCGACACCTACGAGCTGAACCGGAACCTGATCCTGGGCGACGGGCCGCGGATGGACTCCGTGCCCAACCTGGAGATCGAGACCGGCCTGATCGCCGGGGCCGGCCACGCCTCCACCACCGGGCAGCTGGACGACGAGCACCTGTACTACCTCATGTCCCGGGGCATCCCCGAGGACGAGGCGCGCCGGCTCGTGGTGCGCGGCTTCCTGTTCGAGATCCTCCAGCAGATCGGTGTCCCGGACATCGAGGAGCGGCTGCGCGGGGCCGTCCAGGACGAGCTCGCCTCCGCCAACCACTGAGCCCTTTCCCCACACTCTTCCCGACCACAGGAGAACCATCCATGGCAACTCTCGAGATCAAGGACCTGCACGCGTCCGTCGTGCTCGACGACGAGACCACCAAGCCGATCCTCAAGGGCGTGAACCTCACCATCAAGTCCGGTGAGGTGCACGCGATCATGGGCCCCAACGGGTCCGGCAAGTCCACCCTGGCCTCCACCATCGCCGGGCACCCCAAGTACGTCGTCGACTCCGGCCAGGTCCTCCTGGACGGCGAGGACGTCCTGGAGATGTCCGTGGACGAGCGCGCCCGCGCCGGGCTCTTCCTGGCCATGCAGTACCCCGTGGAGATCCCGGGCGTGACGACCTCCAACTTCCTGCGCACCGCCAAGACCGCCATCGACGGCGAGGCCCCCTCCCTGCGCACGTGGACGAAGGACGTCAAGGCCGCCATGGAGCAGCTGAAGATCAGCCCCGACATGATCCAGCGCAACGTCAACGAGGGCTTCTCCGGCGGCGAGAAGAAGCGCCACGAGATCCTCCAGCTCGAGCTGCTCAAGCCCAAGATGGCCCTGCTCGACGAGACCGACTCCGGCCTCGACGTCGACGCGCTGAAGGTCGTCTCCGAGGGCGTCAACCGCGCCCTGGAGACCAACGACATGGGCGTCATGCTGATCACCCACTACACGCGGATCCTGCGCTACATCAAGCCGCAGTTCGTGCACGTGTTCGCCGACGGCCGCGTCGTCGACGAGGGCGGGCCCGAGCTCGCCGAGCGCCTCGAGAACGAGGGCTACGACCGCTACCTGGCCCCCGTCAAGTAAGCGCCGCGCCGACCAGCACCGAAAGGAGGCCAGCGATGGCCGACACCCCTGCTGAGACCCCCGTCGACACCTCCGAGGCCCCTGCGGGCCGGCTCTCCACGGAGGAGATCGAGGAGGCGCTCAAGAACGTCATCGACCCGGAGCTCGGCGTCAACATCGTCGATCTGGGCCTGCTCTACGGCTCCCGGTGGGCCGAGGACGGCGCCCTCATCCTCGACATGACCCTCACCACCGCGGCCTGCCCGCTGCAGGACGTCATCGAGGAGCAGGTCGAGCAGAACCTCGGCCCGCTGCTGGACGAGTGGCGGGTCAACTGGGTCTGGATGCCGCC
This sequence comes from Kocuria sediminis, assembly GCF_009735315.1. NCBI lineage: Bacteria > Bacillati > Actinomycetota > Actinomycetes > Micrococcales > Micrococcaceae > Kocuria > Kocuria sediminis. Next base: position 18,606 of record NZ_WOGU01000014.1, on the reverse strand, counting down.
GTGGGGTCCTGACCGGATCACCGAGGACGGCCGCGACCAGATGCGGGCCCTGGGCTTCAACATCTGAGCACCCTCCCGGCACGACGACGGCGCCCCGCCCACCTCGCACGAGGTGGGCGGGGCGCCGTCGTCGTGCCGGGTACCTCACCCGGGCCGTCTCCGGCGGTAACCTCCTGCCTTTCGGGCCGGGGAGCACGGCCGGCTCCTACACTGCGGTCATGGTCCAGACCCTGATCTTCGGGCTCGTCGCCTCCAGCGCCCTGGTGATCGGCGCGCTGGTCGGGGTGCGCTTCGAGCTGCCCAAGCGCGTGCTCGCCATCCTGCTCTCCTTCGCCGCCGGAGCGCTGATCACCGCCCTGGCCTTCGAGCTGTTCGAGGACGCCTATGAGCGCGGCGGCATCGGGCTGGCGGTGGTCGGGCTGTTCGCCGGGGCCGTGGTCTTCACCGTGCTCAGCGCCCTGCTGGACCGGTGGGCGCAGCCCGGGACCCGGTCCCGCGACGCGGAGAAGCAGCAGGGCAGCGCCAAGCTGGACCCGGACGCCGCGTCCCAGGAGACGGCGCCGACGGCGGCGTCGGCCCGCGGAGCGGCCGGCCTGGCCCTGCTCGCCGCCGTCACCCTGGACGGGGTGCCCGAGAACGTCGCCCTGGGCGTCTCCCTCACCGAGGGCACCGGGGGACTGGCGCTGCTCGCCGCGATCTTCGTCTCCAACCTGCCCGAGTCCCTCGTGGGGGCCGCCTCGATGCGCGAGCAGGGCATGTCCAAGGGCAGGGCCGTGCTGCTCTGGACGGTCTGCGGGGTCCTGCTCGTGCTGGCTGTGCTGCTCGGGGCCGGACCGCTGGCCGGCAGCGACCCCGAGACCATCTCCCTGCCGCTGGCCTTCGCCGCGGGAGCCGTGATCGCCTCCCTGGCCGACACCCTCATGCCGGAGGCCTACGAGCACGGCGGTCCCGCCGTGGCGCTGAGCACCGCGGCCGGCTTCGCGCTGTCCTTCGCGCTCTCCCTGGCCTGAGCCGCCACGCACGCCGCCGGCCGCACGTCTGCTCCGTCCTCGGGTCGCGGCGGACGGTGGATGGTGCCGGCAGCGACGGCCCATCGGCGGCCGACGGGCCGCCGAACAGCAGGGCGCCACAATCTGTCTCGCACCGGGGGCGCGGAGGCCGTCGGTCGGAGCCCGCGCACGGGTCGGCGGCCCGCGCTCTGCTCGCTTTCTCCTGATCATTCTCCTGACCTGCGGCGATGTTCGCCCGTCGGGCGGGGAGTTCAGGAGGGCCCGGGCAGGCCCGCATGAGCGGGTGTGCCGGGCGTCCACAGTGATGGACAGAACACCGTGCCGGTGCTGAACTGACGGGTAGCACAGCCCGCCGGGCTGGCACGTGAGCGTGAGGATCCCACACCAGAGGGAGCCCGCGCCGACCGAGGAGGACCGTCCGATGGAACCGTGGATCTGGATCGTGCTGGCGATCGTGGTGCTGGCGCTCGTCATTCTCGCGCTGGTGGGGGCCGGCAAGAAGAAGCGGGACCACCAGGCCGCCGTGGAGCGCCAGAACCGGGAGCGGGCCGCTGAGCTCCGGGCCCGCAGCGAGGAGCAGAGCCTGGCCGCCCGGGAGCAGAAGGCGGACGCGGAGGCGGCTCGGGCCGAGGCGGAGAAGGCCCGCATCGAGGCCGACCGGATCGAGCAGGACGCCCGGCGGCGCGCCGAGGAGGCCGACCGGGCACGCGAGGAGGCGGAGGCGCACCGGCGGGAGGCCGCCACGCTGGACCCGGACGGGGAGCACACCGACCGGAGCGACCACACGGACCGCACTGGGCGCGACGAGCGCTCCGAGGGGTCGCACGAGGGCGCCGGCCGCCGGGAGCGCGACGAGCGCGGCCAGGACGACTCCCGCCTGGACGACCGCCTCCGGGACGAGCGGTCCGCCGCGCCGGGTCGTACCCCTGACCCCGAGGACCGGCCCCGCACCTGACGGGCGCCCTCGAGACGCGCACACCGGCAGCCGGCGTTGATCCTCACGCCGGCTGCCGGTGCACGTGGTCCGGCAACCCGGCAAGTCCCTAGGACACCGTGTGACCGACGTTTTATGGCAACCACATATATGCTCGGAAGGACCCCCTTCGAAAGGTTCCCCGCCGTGCATTTGCCCAGCACCTTGGCTAAAAAACTGCCGATACACAACGCCGCAAGAAATGCTGTCGCGACAACTCTTCACCAAGTGCCCCATCTAATATCTGATCGAAGTCTGGACGGGGGTGTGAGTCAATTAGCGAGACATACTGAAGCTCGTTTTGGTCGCGGACATTCGCCGGCAATTGAGACCATTACCATGCCAAAAAAGGGACTCGGACCTCGACCCATCAGCCTGCTATCTCCCGAGACCCGCACTCTCTACGACGCGCTTGTCGAGAAATTAAAGCCAGGACTGCCAAGCCCATCGCGTGCGCAGCCGATGTCGGATCATCAAGAATTCGGTGTGCCCGTATGGCCAGATCGAGGTGTGCAGATCGTAGACTTCGACATTGCTGCATGTTACGAATACATTGATCATAATATTCTCGCAGAAGAACTCCTTATCCAGACACTGGACGCCGATTCCGTCTCAGCGCTTATGGGTCTACTGCTGGACATGTTTCCGAGGGGCATGGGAATTCCGCAAGCCATGGATTCTAGTCACCTTCTTGGGGATGCTTACCTGAATCAGATTGAGCGGGATATGTCTCGAGAGGGTTACGACGTCCATAGATTTGCAGACGACTTCCGGATCGTTACAGAGAGTCAAAGCCAAGCTTTTGAAGCGATCGAGCATGCTATGGCGATTGCGCGCCGGTATGGACTTGTTCTCGCTGACAAGAAAACCAATATCCGAAGCGCCTGGGACGTCAGGGAAGAAATCATTGCAAAGGAAGATGCGTTCCAAAAGTACAATGAAGAGGCCGCGGAGCAACTGACCGCAATAGAATTCATGCAAATTGGATACGATGATTGGTCGGCTATTGAGACTGAGCCCGATCCTCAGGATGTCAACTTCATGGCGCTAAGTCGGGTTATTGAAGATTGGGCCACGGGTGATGCGAATAACTATACGGTCCACACACACTTCGGGACGCGAGCACTTCAGGCCCTTCAAGCAAGTGACGAACGGCTAAAGGACGAGTGGCTCGTTCAAGTCGTGGCGAAGGAACCAGTCCGACTCTTTAATGTCGGGAGCTACTTGGTAAATCGGCATGAAAATCTGCGCAATTGGTCGACCCTTAGAGATCTCACGCGTTTGCCTCGACAGAGTCCTTGGGCCCGTCTATGGATGGCTCGTTTGGCAGATTCTCTTGAGCCAGTTGAGGCTGAGTCGAGGGATGAGGTAATTTCTTGGGCCAATGGCTTGTTGGATGACCGTCATGAAACGGTTCGTGCGGAAGGCGCGTGGTTTTTGGTTAACAATGAACAGATTTCCCCTGCCGCAATCGGGGAGTTGTTTGTGAGTGCCACGGACATCACAAAGGTCGGCCTTGCGGGCGTAGTTGGACGCCTTGATGCTGGAAGTGTGTCGGCTGTTGGAAAGGCGATTCGAGATGATTCCGCGCTTACAAGATTGGCATACAGTTGGGGGGAAGATCAATGCGGATCGATGCTGCTGTAGCCTCGATGACTGAAGCCACGATCAGATCGCTTCATCGCCTTGAGCCTGCTGAGGCCGCCGATGTTGCGGGACAGATTATTTCTGCGGCTTCGCTTGCTGAAGCTCTAGTAGGCAAATCCATCGACCTTCTTGTTGATGAGTCTGGGATTAAATCAACCCGTCTTGGGCGGCGACTCATTCAGGATAGTGCCGAGTCCTATCATCAAACGTGGGATGGTCGTTACGGCATACTAAGAGACGCTTTTGGTGTACAACTTGCTGGGAATCGAGAGGCTCAAAGGCTTAATGTGGTAGTCGACGTACGGAACGCCATAGTCCACGGTGAAGGCCAGTTAACTAGCAGGCAGACTAAGAAGCTGACAAATGTCCTGAGTATGCGCCGTCAAATAAACGAGGTACTGGAGTCGGAGGTGCAGGGCAAGAAAATAGTGTTAAGCCCGACCGCTGGGCGTTGCGCCATACGGGTGGCCTCGGACTACGCTCTTGCGTTCGATGCCGCTATAGGAAAAGCGCGTTTGGACCTACTGACGTGAAAAAAGGTGCGCTGGGCGGGCCGGGCTGTCGGTGCGCGGCGCGCCGCAGGCGCGCCCTTGACTTGAACTAGCAACGTAACTCGTTGGGGTGCTTCACCCTCCTCACTGTGCCTGGGTGCACCCGGGTGCTAAATTGTGCGACTACAAGGGATCTGGTGCAGTTGTTCTCCCGGTCTGGCACGGCGTGCGTCTGCTGGCGACGTCGCGGGACTGTAGCGGTTACCTTGGGTGTCTGCTCACTCTCTGGCGACAGTGCGAACCTTCGTGGTTCCTGACCTCCAGGGTGTGTCATGTCCGCTTTTCCTTCCTCCGCTGCACCTACGCTTCCGCTTGCCGTCGATGCGGGGTGGCGTCTGTCTCTGTACCCCGATGCTGGGGAGGGCGGTGGTTGCTTTGTCCCGTCCCAGCGGCCCGACCGCTCCTATGTTGCTCCCGGGTCTGCCGTTGATCCCGAGCGAGCCGCCCAAGAGGCGGCACGCCGTGCTCGGGCCAAACTGCGGCGATACTGCGCGGCCAACCGGCTGAACCGTCTGGGCACTCTCACCTACGGCGAACCTCGGTGCACTGACCCCCGCCTGGTCCGGGCACATGCCGGGCTGTTCTTCCGGCAACTGCGCGACAGCCTCGGCGGCGACCCTCTGCCGTACGCCTGGGTGCCGGAACTGCATAAGGACGGGGTGCACTTCCACGTGCACTTCGCCGTGGGGCGCTACATCTCGCGGAGCCTCATCAGCGAGGCGTGGGGCCGTGGGTTCGTGCACATCAAACTGCTAGGAGATCTGCCGGTCGGTTCCGGCTCGCTCAGTGAGGCGCGGCTGGCGGCGCGGTATCTGTCCAAGTACGTCACCAAAACCTTCACCGACCCGAACACCCGGGCGCTGGGCATGCACCGCTACGACCTCGGTCAGGGCTTCCAACCGAAGGTGAGACGCCTGCACGGGGACAGCCCCGGGTCGGTCATTGAGCAGGCATCCGAGGTTCTTGGCGCGAAGCCGGCGGTGCGCTGGAACTCCGATCAGGTGGAGTCCTGGGATGGTCCGCCGGCCATCTGGGCGCAGTGGGACATCTGATCGTGGGCAAGATCGATCCGTCCGTGGTGGCGGCATGGGTCAGCTCCACCTGCGCAGCACAAGGAGTACCGGAGAAGATCACCGACCCGGCGGCATTGCACGAGCTCGGTGTGCTGTTGGGGGCGAGGGCGGAACGGTTGCGCGCGCACGGCGCCCCGGCGCCGAGCACGCGACCGGCCGCCCTGCCCTCACTGCCGCCAGTCGGGCACGACCCGATCGTGGTCCAGTCCGTGCCGCCCGAGGTGCGTGGCGGGCAGGATCGTGACGGAGTTCAAGACGGCTTTGACGATGGCGACCTGCCGGGAGAGGTTGAGGGACTTCCAGACTTCCTGTAGCTGCTGGCCCTGGCCGATGTACTCGGTGACCGCGTCGCGGCGATTCAAGCGGTCGAACTGGCTCCGGGCGTCTTTGAGCTTGCCCTCGATCCGGTTCCGGGCGGTTCGCCATTCCTCCTTGGAGATCTCTCCGTCGGCCCACATGGTCGCCAGGTCGTCCAGGCGCCGCTTTTGCGTGTCGATGGTGTCGGCGAGGGCGCGGAGCTGGTCGTGGTCGATGCCGTCCTCGGTCAGCGCTTGGTCCATGGCGGGGGAGTCCAGGCGCAACAGCACGGCTTCGGTGATGAACTGCTCGAGCATCTCGGCGTAGATGTACACGCCCCCGCACCCTCCGAAATCCGGACCGGTCCGGCAGCCATAGCGGCGGGTGTCGTAGCGCGGTGCCGAGTGCATGCGGTTGCCGCACTTGCCGCATACCAGCAGACCGGAGAGCAGATAGCGGCGTGCGCTGCGGTTGGTGCGCCGGGCCGGGTCCAGCAAGAGCCGCCGGAGCCGCTCGCCCTGTTCAGAGGTGATGATCGGTTCCCACTGGGCCGGGCCGATGATCTGGCCCTGGTGGACGCGCATGCCCCACATGCGCGGGCTGGTCAGTTGGGTCCGCAGGGTGTTGGTGCGCCACTCCCTGCCCGCCACCGTCTTCACCCCGGTCTCCTGCAACCAGCTCGCTAGCGACGTCAGGGTCTCCCCGGCGAGGGCACGTGCGGCAAGCTCTGCGATGATCGGGGCCTCGGTGGGGTGGTGGCTCACCCGGTCGTCCTGGAAGCCGAACGGGCGTGGCCCGCCCATCGCGGGGCGTCCGGACTGGGCGATTTCCAATGCCTTGCGGGCGCCTCGACGGCGCTTGGAGTCCGACTCGTTGGCGGCCACTGCCGCCAGCAGGCGGGCCATTAGCAGCCCGTCCCCGTGGACCAGGTCCACATCCCCGGACAGCGTCACCACGTCGCGGACTCCGGCGGCGGTGCAGGTGTCCACAAACCGTTCCAGCTCGACCGGGCGGCGGTGCAGCCGGTCCATGTGCCACACGATCACCCCGTCGCGGCGCCCTTCGGCGATGTCGGTGAGCATGCGTTCGTACTGCGGCCGCTGCTTGCCCGAGTAGGCCGAGATGTCGTCATCGACGTACTCGTCCGCGACCTGCCAGCCGCGTCGTTGGGCCTCGGCGCGGCAGTCGTCCAGTTGGCGTTTGACTCCCAGTTCCTCGCCGGTGCGGTCCTGGGAGATGCGGGCGTAGATGGCCACTGCCGTCCTTGTCGTCATGGGGGCAGATTAGCCAATAGTCATCACCCGACCTGTCTGAACTGCCACGGGCTGCCTCGCCGAGCTCCCCGTTGACGCCGAGCCCCCAGTTTTCCTTCAGTTCCCCATGACTATTGCTGGGGGATTGGTGGGTAGCTGGGGGCTCGGCGGTTCAGGGGGCGTGGCCGTGGGGGCTCGGCGAGTGCGGGTCGGATGTGTGCGGGGTGCGCCGGGGTGGGCGTGAGGTGCTAGGAGAACGCCGGCGGGTTGTCGAGGTCGCGGGCGGCGAAGGTGTCGCACTGGTCCAGGTCGCCGGTGCGGTAGCCGGCCCAGAACCACAGCTGGCGCTGGCGGGAGGTGCCGTGCGTGAAGGCCTCGGGGTTCACCCGGCCCTGTGTGGTGGCCTGGATGCGGTCGTCGCCGATGACCGACGCGGCGTTGAGCGCCTGCTCGAGCTGCTCGGGCGTGACCTCCTGCAGGTCCACCGCCCCAGAGGTGTCGCCGGACGCCCCGCGGGCCCAGAGCCCTGCCAGGCAGTCGGCCTGCAGCTCGACCCGCACGGCGCCGGACTCCGGGCCCTGCGGGTCCTGCTGGGCGTATCCCAGGGTGCCGATCTGGTGCTGGATGTGGTGGCCGAACTCGTGGGCGAGCACGTACTCCTCGGCCAGGGGCCCGCCCTCGGCCCCGAACTGGGTCTGCAGCTCGTCGAAGAACGCCACGTCGAGCCACACGGTCTGGTCGGCCGGGCAGTAGAAGGGGCCCACGGCCGAGGACGCGGTACCGCAGGCGGTGGAGTCCCGGCCCTGGTAGAGCTCGAGCCCGGGCAGCACGTAGCGCTCGCCGGCGGCCTGCGGGAGGTAGCCCTCCCAGAACTGGTCGAGGCTCTGCGCGGTGGCGATCATCCGGCAGTCGCTGTACTGGTTGGCGTCCGCGCCGGTCTCGCAGTGCGCGAACTCCTCCTGTCCGGAGGAGGAGCCGCCGCCGGAGTCCTGTCCGCCTCCGGTGAGGGCGTCGATGCCGTCCTGGCCGAAGAACAGGCCCACGACCAGCAGCAGCAGCGTGCCGCCGATCCCACCGCCCACGGCGACGCCGCGGCCGCCACCACCGCCGGCCCGCCCGGGGTCCAGCTGGGAGTCGTTGCTGAAAGTCATGGGCAAAGCATAAGCGCACTGACGTTCGTGCGGTGCCGCTCAGTCGAATCCGCGCGCGGCGAGGGCCTGACCGGTGCGCTGGGCGTAGGCCACCGTGGAGATCACCGCGGGCGTGACGAGCCGCACCGGGTTGGGGCGCAGTCCGCGGGCGCGCACGGCGTCGCGCAGCTCGCCCACGGCGCCGACGATGAACGGGATCGAGCGCAGCATCAGAGACACGGCCAGGCCGATCCGCTCGGGATCGGCGCCGACGAGCCGCACCGGGGTGCACAGCCACACCACGCCGTCGAGCAGCTCGGGCAGGGGAGTGGTGTGCATGAGCACCCGGGTGACCACGAGGAAGACCACGATGGTGACCAGGACGTCGGCCGCCTGGCCCGGTCCGGCGGTGAGGACGTGGTAGACGCCCAGCAGGACCAGCACGGGCAGCGCGGGGGCCAGCCCGCGCCACCACTCGCGGGCCCGCACGCCGGCGGCGGTGCCCGCCACCAGGAGGCCCGCGGTGAGCGCGGCCGGGACCGGCCACGACGGGGCGAGGACCACGGCCACGGTCACGACGACGATGCCCACGCCCTTGCTCCACAGCGGGGCCCGGTGCAGGAAGCTCGTGCCGGGGGTGTAGCTGCCGAACAGGTCCGGGCCGCGGCTCACGGCGCGTCCTCCTGCGGGAAGCCGTCGGCGCACCAGCGCTCGTAGGCGGGCAGGACCTGCTCGGGGCGGCCGTCGGCCACCAGACGCCCCTCGTGCAGGACCAGGACGCGGGGCGCTGTCGCGGCGAGCCCGAGGTCGTGCGTGGAGATCAGCAGCTGGTGCGGCAGCCCGTCGAGCATGTCGATCAGCCGCCCGCGGTTGCGGAGGTCCAGCAGGGTCGTGGGCTCGTCGAGCACGAGGACCTCGGGCTCCACGGCCAGCACGGCCGCGAAGGCCGCGAGCTGGCGCTCCCCGCCGGAGAGGTCGTAGATGCTGTGCTCGGCCCGGTGGGCGATCCCCACGCGCTCGAGCAGGGCGAGGGCCGCGGCACGTCGCCGGGCGCGGGGGACGCCGGTCCCGCGCAGGGACAGCTCGACGTCCTCCACGGGGGTGGGCATGACCAGCTGGGAGAGGGGATCGGTGAAGACGAAGCCCACGTGCCGGCGGGCGGTGCGCACGTCGCGGGCCACGTTGATGCCGTGCACGGTGACGGCGCCCGAGGCGGGTCGGGCGAGGCCGTTGAACAGCCGCAGGAAAGTGGACTTGCCGGACCCGTTCAGCCCGACCACGGCGACCCGCCGCTCGGGAAGGGTCACGTCGAGCCCGCGCAGCAGGGTCAGCTCACCGGAGGCGGTGGGGGCGGTGACCGTGACCTCGGAGCACACGAGGGCCGCGGCCCCGGGGAGCCGGCCACGGGTCAGCGGGTGCCCGCGATCCGGGGGAATGCCTTGTGCACGCCCACGGCGATGACCGCGGCGAGCACGCACTTGACCAGGTCCCCGGGCCAGAACACGAGGTCGGCGAGGAAGGCGTCCCGCAGGGGCAGCTGCGCGTTGAGCACGAGCCCGGTGATGCCGCCGATCCGGATCACGACGAACCCGGCGAGGGCGGCGGCCACCAGCCGCAGCGTGTAGGTGCCGGTGCGCTCGTAGCGGGCGTTCGTGGCCCCGCCGTCGCCGGCCCGGCGGGCCGGGATCAGCCACTGCGCCACGTAGCCGGCGGCGGCCGCGGCGAAGGGGAAGGCCAGGATGTAGCCGGCGGAGGGGCCCGCGAGCACGCCGAGGCCGCCGCGGAAGCCGGCGAAGATCGGCACACCGATCAGCCCGACCAGGACGTAGAGCGCCACCGCCAGGAAACCGCGCGTCCCGCCCAGGACCAGGCCCGTGAGGAACACGGCGAGGGTCTGCAGCGTCAGCGGCACGCCCGCCCCGCCCAGCGGAATGCCGGGCAGGACGGACAGGGCCGCGGTGAGAGCCGCGAAGACGGCGATGTTCGCGAGGTCCTCGGCGGTGACGGACCGGCGGCGTTCGGTGTTGGTCATGGGTCCCAGACTAGGGCTTGCGCGCGTCCTCGCCCGAACCGGTGCCCCGGCCCGCCGCGCGCGAGGCGCGCTCGCCGCCGTCGTCGGTGCTGTCGTCCTGCCGGTCGGCGTCGCGCTCCGTGGCGCCGAAGCGGCCGCCCAGCGCCTGCTGATAGCGCATCCGCTGGTACTTCCAGCGCTCGGCCATCGTGGCCTTCGACTCGACCCGGTCCTTCGGGTTCACCGGGTCCGGCCCCAGCACGGGGTCGTCGCCGACCTGGTAGCGGCTGGACCACACCTGGATCACGGCCCACGCCACGGCGGTGTAGGGCACGGCGAGGATGGCCCCGAAGATCCCGCCGACCAGGGTGCCGACGGTCAGGGCGAGCAGCACGATCAGCGCATGCAGGCTGAGGGTGCGGCCCATGATGATCGGCTGCAGGATGTTGCCCTCGATCTGGTTGACCACGATGATCACCACGACCACGAGCAGAGCAGTGCCCGGTCCGTTGGTGACCAGGGCGACCAGGACGGCGACAACGCCCGCGATGGTCGCGCCGACCACCGGGATGAACGCGGTGACGAACACGAGGACAGCGAGGGGGATGGCAAGGGGAACGCGCAGGGCGAGCAGCGCAACTCCGATGAACACGGCGTCGATGAGCGCGACGAAGGCCGTCCCGCGGACGTAGCCGCCGAGCACCTGCGCGCTGCGGTCCACGGACTCGGCCAGCTTGGCCCGGCGCTCGCCGCGGAACCAGCGCAGCGTGAAGTTCCACATCTTCTCGCCGTCCTTGAGGCAGAAGAAGAGCACGACGATCATCAGCACCACGCCGGTGATGAACTCCGTGGCTGCGCCCAGGCCGCTGATGGCCCCGCCGGCGAAGGAGCCGCTGGTGACGAAGTCCCCGGCCTGTTGCACGGCGGAGTCGATCGCTGCCGTGTCGACCGGGATCGGACCGGACTGCACGAGGCGCTGCAGCTCGTTCCAGCCCTCCAGCGCGGAGGCCGTGAGGGTGTCCCACTCGCTGCGCACCGCGAACACGATGCCGGTGAGCACGCCGCCGACGAGGGCCAGGATCCCGAGGAACGCCGCGAGGGTGGCCAGCAGGTTGGACCAGCCGCGGCGCTCGAGCCACTTCACGGCCGGCCCCACGGCGGAGGCGAGGATGAGCGCCACGAGCACCGCGATCAGCACGACCTTGACCCGCAGCAGGACCCAGATGACCCCCACCACCACGGCGGCGACGAGCAGCGTCTGGGCGGCGCGGGACCCTGCCCGCCCGAGGGAGTCCGCCCAGGGGCTGACCGCGGGGGCGAGCGCCTGCGTGGTCTCCTCGAAGCCGGCGGGCTCGACCCCCGGGCCCGTGGCGGGGACCCCGACGATGCCGGGGTCGGCCTCGCCGCCCAGGACCTTCTCGGCGTGCAGCGGGGCGGTCGACGACCCGCCGCCGGAGCGGCGGGGTGGTTGTTCCGGGCGGGACGACGTGGCCATGCGGGGCTCCTCGGGGAAGGCGGCGGTCGGGGGTGCGGTCGTGCGACGACGACGGCGCTCACCTCAACCCTAAGGCGGCTGACAGAAGGGTGTCCACCGGTCGGGGCACCGGCAGGGCCGCCGCGGCGGCGCGTCGGCGCTGGTCAGGAGCGGCCGTCGACCTCGAACACCGCGGTCAGCACGTGCCGGCGGCGGGCCGCGACGTCGTGCATGAGCGCCGGTGCGTCGTCGAAGTCCACGACGTCGCTGATCAGGTGCTCCCGGACCTCCGCCGCGTGGTCGCCCAGCAGCCGGATCGTCTCGGCAGAGAGCCGGGCCCGGTCCCAGACGTGGGCGAGACCGCGGGGCACCCGCCCGATCTGGGCGCAGCGCAGGCTCAGCCCGTTGTGGTGGAACTCCTCGCCCAGCCGCACCGCGTCGGCGCCCTCGGTGTAGAACGCCAGGTCGATCACGCTGCCCTGGGGCCGGACCGCCCGCAGCGCGGCGTGCAGCGCGCCGGGCTTGCCCCGGCACTGGAACACGACGTCGGCGCCGTGCTCGCCCGGTCCGTGCCGCCAGCGGGTCTTGAGCACCCGGCCCGGGTCGTCGTCGAGATCCAGGGGCAGGAAGCCCAGCCGCTCCGCGACCGCCCGCCGGCGCGGGTCGGCGTCGGCCACGGCCACCTCCCGGGCACCGAGGGCCCGGGCGAACAGCCCGGTGACCAGGCCCACCGGCCCGGCGCCGGTGACGAGCACCAGCCGCCCCGCCACACCGTCACCGAGGCCCCGCACCGGCCCGGCGTCGGCGGCCGCGTGCAGCAGCCCGTTGGCGCAGATCGGGCCGAAGTGGGCCACGAACACGCCCAGCAGCGGGTCGAGCGCCGCGGGCAGCGGCACCAGGTGCTCGCCCAGCGGGTCGGCGACGTGGGCGGTGGCGTGGCCGTAGGCCGAGGCCAGGACGTCGCCCGCCCGGAAGGCCGGGGTGCGGGACTCGGCCACCCGCGCGACCTCCATGTAGCCCAGCCGGCGCACCGGGTAGCCCTGCTCGGCCACACCGGGGCGGAACAGCCCCAGCTCGGTGTCGTGCCGGGAGTGCAGCCCGGGGTGGTCGCCCTTGACGAAGGCCAGCTCCGTGCCGGCCGAGAGCCCGGTGACCAGGGTCTCCAGGAGCAGCCCGCCCTCCGGCACGTCCGGCAGCTCCTCCTCGGCGATCTCGATCCGGCCCCGCGCGGGAACCACCAGGTTGCGCCGGGCGCTCATCCGCGCTCCTCCAGCGCGACCGCCTGTCCCGTGCGCGCCGACTGGGCGATGGCGCAGGCGAGCCGGTGGGTGCGCAGCGCCTCGCCGTAGGGCACCCGGGTGGCCTCGCGCTCGCCGCGCACGGCCTCGAGGAACTCCCGGTCCACCGCGATCCGCGGGTCCTCGGCGGGGGCGTGCTCGGTGCGCTCGGCGGGCCAGAAGGCCGTGAGCCCGTCCTCGGCGAGCTCCAGGACCAGGCCGCGGCTGACCGTGTGCAGAGCGGCGCGGTGCTTGACGGCCAGCGCCGAGGTCGCCGCGAGCGTGGCCACCGCCCCGGAACGGAAGCGGACGGTGGCGGCGGTCGCGTCGTCGACGTCCCCGGCGTCAGGGCTCGTGCCGTCCGGGGTGCCGCGGACCCCGGCGGCGTAGACCTCCACGGCCTCGCCCAGCAGGAACCGGGCCGTGTCCAGCACGTGCGTCAGCTGCTCGACGACCTGCCCGCCCGACCGGTCCGTGCGGCCCCACCAGGGCACCGGCGGGCGCTTGTCGAGCCAGTAGCCGTTGGCCAGCAGCGGCGGGGCCTCGGCCAGCAGGTCACGGGCCAGCACGGCCGTGTCCAGGCAGCGCCAGTGGTAGCCGGTGCCCGTGACGACCCCGGTCTCCTCGACCCGTCGGCCGATCCGCTCGGCGACGTCCAGGCCGAGCCCCACGGGCTTCTCCACGAACAGTGCCTTGCCGCGCTCCAGGGCGGCGAGCTCCGCGGGCCCGTGGGCGAAGGGCGGGACGCAGACGTAGACGGCGTCGGCGTCCACCGCGTCGAGGGCCTGGTCCGGGTCGGTGAAGCACGGGACGTCGAGCTCGGCGGCGAGGGCCTCGGCCGCCGGCCGGTGCGCGTCGGTCACGCTGACCACGCGGGCGCCGCCCAGCCCGTGCAGCACCCCGACGTGGCGCCGGGCCACGGAGCCGGCCCCGACGAGGGCGATCCTGAGCGTCATGCGGGGTTCTCCTCCAGCAGCCGGTGGTACATCTCCAGGTAGCGGCGGGCCATGCCCACCGGCGTCCACTGCTCGGCGGCCTCGCGGCAGGCCTGCGGGTCCAGGGTGTCGAGCTCGTGCAGGTGCCGGACGAGGTCGTCCTCCTCGGCGGCCAGGAAGCCCGTCCGCCCGTGCTCGACGAGCGAGGGCAGCACCCCGCGCGGCGTCCCCACGACGGGCACGCCCCGGGCCAGCGCTTCGACGACGCCGGTGGCGCCGGGCTCGGCCCAGCGGATGGGGCTCAGCAGCGCCCGGGCGGAGCGCAGCAGCCGCTCCTTGCGCTCGCCGGCCACACCGCCCACCCACGTCACCGTCGTGCCGTCGACCAGGGGCCGCACCTCGTCGAGCCAGTAGCGGACGTCGGGGTGGGCGCGCAGCGCCTCGTCGCCGTCGGCGAGCCGGCGCTCCAGCTCCTCCGGGTCGTCGATGCCGGCCACGGGCCCGGCCAGGACGAGGGGCACCCCGGCCCGGCGGCAGATCCGGGCGGCCACGTCCTGGGCCTTGTCCGCGGTGATGCGCGCCAGGACCAGCGCGTGCTCGCCGGGGTCCGCCGCCACCTCGAGCGGCGGCGGCGCCGCCAGCGGCACCACCCCCAGCGTCTGCCGGCGCAGGTTCGCCGGGGCCCTCTCGAGCTGCGAGGCGGAGACCGCGGCGAAGCGCACGCGCCCGCGGCCGTCGAAGGCGGAGTAGAACTCGGAGTGCTTGCGCAGGTCCCAGTGCAGGGTCTGCAGGGTCGGCGGGGCGGCGGTGCCCATGGCGGCGAGCACGGAGGGGCCAACGACCTCCAGGTGGTCGTGCACCACGTCCCAGCGGTCCCGCTCCCGCAGGGCGTCCACCAGGACCTGCATGTGGGCGTGGGCGATGCCGGAGACCCGGTTGTACGGCATCGCGATGGACCGGAACGCCGGCTCCGGCAACGGCCGCAGGTGGTCGTCCGCCTCGAGCGTGCTGGGTCCCACGGTGGCCAGCGTGACGTGCGCCCCCGCCCGCCGCAGCTCCGGGACCAGGGTGGCGACCACCGTCTCGATCCCGCCGTAGCCGGACGGGGGCACGGGCAGCCAGGGGCCCGCGTTCACGAGGACCCGCAGCCCGCTCATGCGACGCGGCCGACGAACTGGGCGCGGTACTCGGGGATGCCCACCATGGGCGGGCGCTCGCGGACGCTGACGTCGTGGGTCTCGGCGAGGAACCGCTCGCCCTGGCGCAGGAACTGCGTGAGCTGGCCGTGCTCACCGGCCACCGGGGACTCGCAGCGCAGCCTGGCCTGGACGGTCAGCTGGATCTGGGCGGCCATCCGTGCCAGGGCCGCGTCCGAGGAGTTGCGGTGCGAGCGCACGCCCAGGTCCACCTGGGCCATGGCGTCCAGGCCCACGGCCTCCAGGACGTCGATGAGCATCGCGATCTCCACCCCGTACCCGGAGACGAAGGGCACCCGCTCCAGCAGCGACCGGCGTCCGGCGTACTCCCCGGCCAGCGGTTGGACGAGCCCCGCCAGCTGCGGCCAGAACAGGTTGAGCAGGGGGCGGGCCACCAGCTCCGTGACCCGGCCGCCACCGGCCGGCAGGATGGTGGTGCCGTCGTGCAGCGGGCGGTCGTAGCAGCTCTTGACGAACTGCACCCCGGGCTCGGTCAGCAGCGGGCCCAGCAGCCCCACGACGAAGCGGGTGTCGAACTCCCGCAGGTCCGCGTCGACGAACGCGAGCACGTCACCGGTGGTGACCGCCAGGGACTTCCACAGCGCCTCGCCCTTGCCGGGGACGTTGCCGTGGGCGGGCAGGATCTCGTCCTGCCGGTGCACGCGGGCCCCGGCCGCCGCGGCGATCGCCGCCGTGCCGTCCGTCGAGTCCGAGTCGATGACGACCAGCTCGTCGATCAGCGCCACGTCCTCCATGAGCTCCTGCCGCAGCGCGGTGACGATCCGGCCCACCGTCGCGGCCTCGTCGCGGGCCGGCAGCACCACGCTGACCCTCGTGCCGGCCTTCCGGCCGCAGAGCTGTTCCGGTGTCCATTCCCGGGCGTGGTAGCTGCGGGTGCTGAACCACTGCTGGACGTCCTGTCGCATGCTGCCCGCTTCCGACGGTGGGGAATACTGGCACATGACCGACCAGTTGCCGTCGCACGATACCGAGCGCCCCCGCCCGCCGGGAAGACTCGCACGATTATGTCGCGGCCCCGAAAATGGGGACGAGGGCGGGACCACGGACGAGGGGCAGGGATGAACCAGCAGGCCATCGTGACGGGACGGGTGCGCCGGCGCCTGGTGCTGTGGCGTCACGGGCGCACCGCCTGGAACGTCGAGAAGCGCGCCCAGGGACAGGCCGACATCCCGCTCGACCCGGTGGGACGCCTGCAGGCCCGGAGCGCGGCTCCGGTGCTCGCGGCGTTCGAGCCGGCGTTCGTGTGGTCGAGCGACCTGCAGCGGGCCCGGCACACCGCCCAGGAGCTCGCGGCCCTGACGGGCCTGGAGGTCCGGCTCGACGCCCGGCTGCGCGAGTACGACGTGGGCATCCGGCAGGGCACCACGTTCGCCGAGTTCCGCGAGAGCCACCCGGAGGTCTACGAGCGGTTCTTCACCCAGGAGGACTACCGGGTGCCCGGGGCGGAGCTGCCCTCGGAGGTCGACGCGCGGATGGCGGCCGTGCTCGGCGACGCCGCGGCCGCGCTCGAGGAGGGCCGCACCGGTGTGCTCGTCGGCCACGGCGCGGCCCTGCGCAGCGGGGTGCTGGCCTTCCTGGGGGCCCCGCCCGAGCTGCGGGACATGTTCGCCGGGATGGCCAACTGCGCCTGGACCGTGCTGCAGGAGCACCCGCACCGGGGCTGGCAGGTCGCCGACTACAACGCCCGCACCCTGCCGGGGGAGTCGTCGGCGCTGGCCGACGAGATGCCGGCCCACCACGTGAGCAAGAACGCGGACCCGGCCGGCTGAGCGGGGTGCCGCCGGGGAACGGGGGCCGGTAGGATGGGTTGGTTGCCCGTTCGGGCGCTGACCCCGCCCCGCACCCTGCCGAAAGGTCTCCTCCGTGATCACTGTCCAGAACCTCGAACTGCGTGCCGGTGCCCGGCTGCTCATGGACGAGGTCAACTTCCGCGTGGACAAGGGGGACAAGATCGGTCTCGTCGGCCGCAACGGCGCCGGCAAGACGACGATGACGAAGGTCCTCGCGGGCGAGACCCTGCCCGCGGCCGGGACCGTCACGCGCACCGGGGCGATCGGCTACCTCCCCCAGGACCCCAAGGTCGAGGACATGGAACAGCTCGCCCGGGACCGGATCCTCTCCGCCCGCAATCTCGCGGGCGTCGTCGCCCGGCTGCGCGCGGCCGAGCAGGACATGGCCTCCGAGGACGACGCCGTGCGGGACAAGGCCATGCGCAGCTACGACCGGCTCGAGGCGGAGTTCCTCGCCGGCGGCGGCTACGCGGCCGAGTCGGAGGCCGCGACGATCACCTCCAACCTCGACCTGCCGGAGCGCATCCTCGGCCAGCCGCTGCGCACCCTCTCCGGCGGTCAGCGCCGGCGCGTGGAGCTGGCGCGGATCCTGTTCTCGGACGCCGACATCATGCTCCTGGACGAGCCCACCAACCACCTGGACGCCGACTCGGTCGTCTGGCTGCGGGAGTTCCTGAAGAACTTCCAGGGCGGGCTGCTCGTCATCTCCCACGACGTCGAGCTCATGGAGATGGTGGTCAACAAGGTCCTGTACCTGGACGCCAACCGCTGCGTCATCGACCTGTACAACATGGGCTGGAAGAACTACCTCCTCCAGCGCGAGCAGGACGCCCACCGCCGCAAGCGCGAGTACGCCAACGCGGAGAAGAAGGCCACGGCGCTGATGGACCAGGCGAACAAGATGCGCGCCAAGGCCAGCAAGGCCGTGGCCGCCCAGCAGATGATCAAGCGCGCCGAGCGGCTCATGCAGGGCCTGGAGGGCGAGCGGCAGGCCGACAAGGTGGCGAACATCCGCTTCCCCAAGCCCGCCGACTGCGGCAAGACCCCGCTCACCGCACGGGACCTGTCGAAGTCCTACGGGTCCCTGGAGATCTTCAACGACGTGGACCTCGCCATCGACAAGGGCTCCCGGGTGGTCATCCTGGGCTTCAACGGCGCCGGCAAGACCACGCTGCTGCGGATGCTCGCCGGGGAGGCGCAGCCCGACACCGGAGAGGTGATCCCCGGCCACGGGCTCAAGCTCGGCTACTTCGCCCAGGAGCACGACACCCTGGACCCGCAGCGCACCGTCCTGGAGAACATGCGCTCCGCCGCCCCGGACCTCGCCGACACGGAGGTCCGCAACGTCCTGGGATCGTTCCTCTTCCAGGGCGACGACGTCTCCAAGCCCGCCGGGGTGCTCTCCGGCGGCGAGAAGACCCGTCTGGCGCTGGCCACGCTCGTGGCGTCCTCGGCCAACGTGCTGCTGCTCGACGAGCCCACCAACAACCTGGACCCGGCCTCCCGCCGCGAGATCCTCAACGCGCTGCGCACCTACGAGGGCGCGGTCGTGCTCGTCTCCCACGACGAGGGCGCGGTGGAGGCGCTGGACCCCGAGCGCGTGGTGATCCTGCCCGACGGCACCGAGGACCTGTGGAGCCAGGAGTACCAGGACCTCATCTCCCTGGCCTGAGCCCTCGGCGCCGGCGGGCAGGCCCGGGTCGGCGGTCCGTCCGGCCGCCGGCCCGCGGTCCCTGCCGGGGGTTCGGCCACGGTGACGGCGGCCGGGCCGGGTCCTGCCGCGGGCCCGGCCCGTGCGGTCCGCGCCCCGGGGTCAGTCGCGGGCGCCGGTGCCCTGCTGCTCGAGGGCGTCCAGCAGGGCGTCCTCCTCGTCCTCCCAGCTGGGGCGGGCGCGCCGGCGCTGCGGTTTCGGGCGCATCAGGGACTTCAGGTGCGGGGGCATGTCGTCGGCCATCTCCATCTGCCGGA
>NZ_WOGU01000013.1:90287-104883 GCF_009735315.1 Kocuria sediminis | reverse complement strand
GCCGGGGCGGGACTGGGCGCCGGTCCCGCACTGCGGATCTGCGGGATGCCCAGGGAAACGCTCATGTCACCGCCTCGATCGTCTCGACCGGGCCGCTGAGGCTCGAGGGCGCTGCCGCCGCTGAGCCGGCGAGGTCCCGGAGCAGGCCGGCGGCCACGCTGATCGCGATCACCGCGGGGGCCTTGCCGGGGATGTCGGGCAGCCCGATGGGGCACGTGATGCGGTCCACGGTGCTCTCCGGGTGCCCCTCGGCGCACAGGCGCTGCCGGAAGCGGAGCCACTTGGCCCGGGAGCCGATCAGGCCCACGGTGCCCAGGTCGCCCCGGCGCAGCGCCGCGTCGCACAGCACGAAGTCCTCGGCGTGGTCGTGGCTCATGATCAGCACGTGCGCTCCGGCCGGCAGCCCGGCCAGGACGTTCTCCGGGACGGGGCTGTGGTGCAGGTGCACCTGCGCGGTCCCGTCGGTGACGTCGGCGAGCCGGGCGGCGTCCAGCTGGCCCTCCCGGCTGTCCACCAGGTGCAGGTGCAGGGGCAGCCGGGACAGCACCCGGGCGAGCTCGTGGCCCACGTGCCCCATGCCGAACACCGCCACCACGGGCCGGGCGCCCTGGGGCTCGAGCAGGACGCTGACCACGCCCCCGCAGCACTGCCGCCCGTGCTCGACGGGGGCGTGCTCGTTGAGCGAGAAGGTCAGGGTCTCCGGGACCGTGGCCCCGGTGGCGAGGAGGACCCGCGCCCGCTCGACCACGGTGGCCTCGAGGTTGCCCCCGCCCACGGTGTCCCACGTGGCGGTCTCGGCCACGACCATCTTGGCTCCGGCCTCCCGGGGAGCGTGCCCGCGCACCTCCGTGACGGTGGCGAGCACCCCCGGCGCGCCCGCCGCGCGCAGGTGCTGCAGCGCGTCCAGCCAGTCCACGTCAGTGCGCCGCCGTGGTGGCCGGCTCCGGAGTTCCCTCCGCGCCGGCGGTCGGGACCCGGCGCCCCTCCTGGACCGCCCAGAACACCGCCTCCGGGGTGGCCGGGCTGGCGAGCCCGACGCTCCGGCCGCCGGGGCCGAAGGCGGCCGCCGCCTCCCGCAGCGCCTCGCGCACGCTGAAGGCCAGCATGAGGGGCGGTTCCCCCACGGCCTTGGACCCGTAGACGACCCCGCTCTCGGTGGCCTGCTCGAAGAGGTGCACGTTGAACTCCTCGGGCATCTCCGAGAAGCTCGGCAGCTTGTAGGTGCTCGCCGCCTGCGTGGCCAGACGGCCCCGGTGCGGGCCGTCGGAGACGTCCCAGCGCAGGTCCTCGAGCGTGAGCCAGCCGGCCCCCTGCACGAAGCCGCCCTCGATCTGCCCGACGTCGATCAGCGGGGAGAGGCTGTCGCCGACGTCGTGCACGATGTCGGTGCGCAGCAGCCGGTAGGCGCCGGTGAACCCGTCGACCTCCACCTCGGAGACGGAGGCGCCGTAGGAGAAGTACTTGAACGGCTCGCCCTGCATCCGCGCGCCGTCCCAGTGCAGCCCCTCGGTGCGGTAGTACCCGGCCGCCCACAGCGAGATCCGCTGGAAGTAGGCGTCGTGCGCGAGCGCGGCGAAGGACATCTGCCGGTCGTGGAAGCCGATACCGGTCACCGTGCCGTCGACGAACCGGACGTCGTCGGGGTGGATGTCGAACTTGCGGGCGGCGACCTCGGCCAGCCGGCCGCGGATCTGCTCGCAGGCGTTCTTCACGGCCCCGCCGTTGAGGTCCGCCCCGGAGCTGGCGGCCGTCGCGGAGGTGTTGGGGACCTTGTCGGTGCGGGTGGGCGCGAGCCGGACGGTCTCCAGGGGCACGCCCAGGGCCGTGGCCGCGACCTGCCGCATCTTGGTGTGCAGGCCCTGCCCCATCTCGGTGCCGCCGTGGTTGATGAGCACGGACCCGTCCTTGTAGACGTGCACGAGGGCGCCGGCCTGGTTGAAGGCCGTGAGGTTGAACGAGATGCCGAACTTCACGGGGGTGACCGCGAGCGCCCGCTTGGTGTCGGGGTGGGCGGCGTTGAACGCCGCGATCTCCTCGCGGCGGCGCTCGACCTCGGCCCGGTCGAGCAGCTGCGTCCAGATGGTGCGCAGCCGCTCGGCGTGCCGGACGGGCTGGCCGTAGGGGGTGGACTGGCCGGGGACGTAGAGGTTGCGGTGGCGCAGCTCCGTGGGGTCCACCCCGAGCAGCGGGGCGCAACGGCCCATCACCTCCTCGATCACCAGCATGCCCTGGGGCCCGCCGAAGCCGCGGAACGCGGTCTGGGAGGTCTTGTGGGTCTTCGCGATCCGCCCGTGGACCTGCACGTTCGCGATCCAGTAGGCGTTGTCGATGTGGCACAGCGTCCGCTGCAGCACGGGCTCGGAGAGGTCCAGGCTCCACCCGCCGTCGCTGGTGACGGTGGCCTCCAGGGCCTGCAGGCGGCCGCTCTCGTCGAAACCGGCCTCCCACCGGGCGTGGTACGGGTGGCGCTTGCCGGACATGGTGATGTCCTGGGTGCGGTTGAGCCGCAGCCGGACCGGCCGTCCCGTGAGCACCGACCCGAGGGCGGCGACGGCGGCGTAGCCGTGCGGCTGCATCTCCTTGCCGCCGAACCCGCCGCCCATGCGCAGGCACTGCACGGTGACCTCGTGGCTGTGCAGACCCAGGACGTGGGCGACGATCTCCTGGGTCTCGGTGGGGTGCTGGGTGCTGCAGTGCACCAGGACCTGCCCGCCCTCGTCGACGTAGGCGAAGGAGGCGTGGGTCTCGAGGTAGAAGTGCTCCTGGCCGCCGAACTCGAGCTCCCCGCTGAAGCGGTGGGCGGCGGTGGCCAGCGCCGTGGCGGTGTCCCCGCGGCTGACGGTGGGCCGCCCGCCCTGGAAGCTCCCGGCCTCGACGGCCTCCGCCACGGTGACCAGCGACGGCAGCGGCTCGTAGTCGGCCTCGACGGCCTCGGCGCCCAGCCGGGCGGCCTCCAGCGTCTCGCCCAGCACCCAGCACACCGCGTGCCCGTGGAACATGACCTCGGAGGGGAACAGCGGCTCGTCGTGCTTGGTGCCGGCGTCGTTGACGCCGGGCACGTCCGCGGCGGTGAGCACCCGGACCACGCCGGGGACCGCCAGGGCCGGGGCCGTGCGCAGGTCCCGGACGAGGGCGTGGGCGTGCGGGGCCTGCACCGGCCAGGCGTGCAGCACGTCCTGGTGGCGCACGATCAGGTCGTCGGTGTACAGGGCCGTGCCCGTGACGTGCAGGGCGGCGCTCTCGTGCGCGACGGGCACGCCCACCACGGGGTTGACGGGGCGGTCGGCGAGGGACGTCATCGGGACACCTCCAGGTCGGGAGCGGGCGCGTGCTGCGCCCAGAACTTGAGCAGGGCCTGCTCGAGCATGGCCGAGCGGTAGCGGGCGCTGGCCCGGTGGTCGTCGATCGGGGTGCCCTCGCCGGCCAGCGCGGCCGCCGCGGCCAGGACCGTGTCGCGGTTCCACGGCGCGCCGCTGAGGATGCGCTCCGGGCCGTGCGCGCGGATCGGGGTGGCGGCCACGCCGCCCAGGCCGATCCGCGCGGAGGTGACCGTGCCGTCCTCCACGTGCACGGCGATGCCGACGGCCACGCTGGAGATGTCGTCGAAGCGTCGCTTGGCGATCTTGTGGAACGCGCTGTGCCGGGCCTGCGGCAGCGGGATGCGCACGGCGCGGATGATCTCCCCGGGGCGGCGGACGCTCTGCCGGTACCCGGTGTAGTACTCGTCCAGGGGGACCTCGCGCTCGCCCTCGGCGGAGGCCAGCACCACGGACGCGCCCAGGGCCAGCAGCGCCGGGGCCGAGTCCCCGATGGGCGAGCCGGTTCCGAGGTTGCCGCCGAACGTCGCGGCGTTGCGGATCAGGCGGGAGGCGAACTGCGGGAAGAGCTGGTCCAGCAGCGGCACCCGCCCGGCGAGGCCGCGCTCGACCTCGGACAGGCTCAGGGCCGCCCCGATCTCGATCCGCGCCGGCCCCACCTCGAGCGTGCGCAGCTGCTCGAGCCGGTCCACCGCCAGGGTCAGCGGCGGGCGGGCGTGCTGGATGTTGACGCCCACGCCCGCGTCCGTGGAACCGGCGACCAGCTGCGCGTCCGAGGTGCCCTCCAGATGCTCGAAGAGCTCCTCCAGGGAGCCGGGGCGGACGAACCGCGCGCCGTCGGCCTCCACCCGGGTGGGCGTGGCCGGCTGCGCGGGCCGGTCCTGGCGCCGCAGCAGCGGGTCGGCCTCGGCGGGGGCGCCCAGCGCGTAGGCGGCGTCGCGGATGGGCCGGTAGCCGGTGCAGCGGCAGAGGTTGCCGCTGAGGGCGTGCAGGTCGAAGCCGTTGGGCCCGCACTCGTGACCGGCCGCGTGCTCCTCGCCGGTGACCTCGGTGCCGGTCTGGGCCTCGGCGGCCGCGCCGGGGGCCTCGCGCTCGGGGCGGTAGTACTCGGCGGCCATGGAGCAGACGAAGCCGGGGGTGCAGTACCCGCACTGGGAGCCTCCCCGGACCGCCATCTCCTGCTGGACGGGGTGCAGCGCGGCCGGCGTGCCGGTGCCGCCCGCGGCGCCGAGGCCCTCGGCGGTGACGACCTCCTGGCCGTCGAAGGCGGCGGCGGGGGGCAGGCACGCGTTGACGGAGGTCCACCGGCTGCGTCCTTCGCCGTCCGGCCGGGCGACCAGCACCGCGCAGGCACCGCACTCGCCCTCGGCGCAGCCCTCCTTGGCGCCGGTCAGTCCCTCGCCGCGCAGCCAGTCCAGCAGCCGGGTGTGCGGGCCGACCCCGGCACCGTCCCGGGCCCGACCGTTGACCGTCACTCGGATCTCACTCATGCCTTGTGCTCCTCCATGCCTTCGCGGAAAGGGTTCTGCCGACGGGCACGGGACGACCGCCCCTCGGCGCTCGGGTGCTGCGGGTCCTGCGACGGCAGGATGCTCGGCCGGGCCGCCGGCGTTCCGGACGACCGGGTGGCGGCGGCGCGGGCGCCGGGGGCCCCGGTGCGCGCGGGGGCCGTGGGAACGGCGGGGGTCACGGCGAGGGCGGGGGACCCGCTCGACGGCGCGGTCCGGCGGGAACCCCTCGGTGCGGGCGAGCTGCTCCTCGCGGTGCGCGGGTCCGCGGCCCCGGGGGCTGTTTTCCGGCGAGGGGTGTCGATGCGGGCTCGGCCGCTGTCCGCCCGCGCCGGGCGCCGGTCTGTCGGCCGCCTCCGGGCGCGGCCGCGGGGACGGGGCGGCGGCACAGTGTGGATCATGGCGATGAACTCCTCGATGCCGGCCACTGGCCGCGACGTGGAGTCAGGTGGTTCCCCTGGGATACCGGGAGCTCTCTGGCGGCGGGCCAGTGCGATTCGTGGTTGCTCGCCCGGTAGATAGTCCGTCGAGGACCCGCCGTGGGCTGTCTCACACCCTAACCACGCCGCCGTGCGGCCGCAACAGCCTCCCGGCCGCACGACGTCATGCCCGAACATGGAAGAATTCTTCCACGATGTGTTGTAGATCACGTGGAGCTGCTCTACGTTGGCCTCAGCCAATGGCGGGCCCCGGTCGAACGGGGCTATCTACCGGGCATGATCTGACAGCCGGGCGGACCCGCCGACGGACAAGCCGTTTCCCGGGTCCACCCACGATCCGTGAGGACCTGAGCATCATGTCGACCATCCACGAAGCCACTCCGCGCACCCGGATCCACCTGGAGCGTGCCGTCGATCTCGCGGCGGAGAACGCCGCCGGCGACGGCGGGCCGTTCGGCGCCGTCGTCGTGACCGCCGACGGGCGGGAGTTCCCCGCCGTCAACCGCGTGACGGCGGAGCACGACCCCACGGCGCACGCGGAGGTCATGGCCATCCGCAGCGCCTGCCGCGAGCTGGGCACCTTCGACCTCAGCGGCGCCGTGCTCTACAGCAGCTGCGAGCCGTGCCCGCTGTGCCTGTCGGCGTCCCTGTGGGCCCGACTGGACGCGGTGTACTTCGCCGCCGACCGCCACGACGCGGCGGCCGGCGGGTTCGACGACGCGCAGTTCCACGAGTTCTTCACCCAGGGCGCGCAGGAGCGGGACCGGGCCCTTCCCGTCCGCCACGTCGCCCTCACCACGCGCACGGAACCGTTCGAGGCCTGGGCCGGCAACGCCCGGCGCACCGCGTACTGAGCCGAGCACCCCGCCGCCCCGGTCGGCTCCCACCGGGACCATCAGATCTGGACACTTCACGGGGAGCCGCCCGCAGCGGACGGCCCGGGAAAAACAGAGGATCGCCGGACCTTGCGCCGCAGTGCCGACGCCTGCGCGCTGAAGGAGGCTCCTGCCATGTCATCGACCGCATCTGGCCACCAGGACAACGACCACCGCATCCGCCGCGACCGCCCCGGGCGACCGGCGCCGGCACCCGGCCCCGAGGACGAAAGGCTCCCGCTGGGGCGCACCACCGCCTACGGCTTCCAGCACGTCCTCACCATGTACGGGGCCATCGTCGCCGTGCCCCTGATCATCGGGCAGGCCGCCGGCATCTCCGGCGAGGAGATCGCCCTGCTCATCAGCTCCTGCCTGCTCATGGGCGGGATCGCCACGATCCTGCAGAGCTTCGGGGCCCCCTACCTCGGGTCCCGGCTGCCGCTGGTCCAGGGGGTCTCCTTCGCCGGGGTGGCCCCCATGCTCGCGATCCTCGCCGGGGGCAGCGACCTGACCACGATCTTCGGCGCCGTCCTCGTCTCCTCGGTGGTGGGCTTCCTGCTCGCCGGTGCGTTCTCCCGCGTCCTGCGGCTGTTCCCGCCGGTGGTCACGGGCACGGTGATCACGGTCATCGGCATCTCCCTGCTGCCGGTGGCGATCTCCTGGGCCGCCGGCAGCGGGGAGGGCGGAGCCGCCGATCCCCGCAGCCTGGCGCTGGCGGGGATCACCCTGCTCATCGTGCTGGTGCTCTCCAAGGTGGGCGTGGGGATGATCTCGCGCCTGTCCATCCTGCTCTCCTTCGTGCTGGGCACGGCGATCGCCACCGCGATGGGCATGGTCGACTTCTCCGGCGTGGGGCAGGGCGGCATCGTCACCTTCCCGACGCCGCTGGCCTTCGGCCCCCCGAGCTTCGAGATCGCCTCGATCATCTCGATGCTCATCGTGGTGCTGGTCACGATGACCGAGACCACGGCGGACATCCTGGCCGTGGGAGAGATCACCGGGGCCAAGGTGGACTCGCGGCGGGTGGCCGACGGCCTGCGGGCGGACATGCTCTCCTCCGCGGGGGCGCCGCTGCTCAACTCGTTCACCCAGACGGCCTTCGCCGCCAACGTCGGCCTCGTGGCGGTGACGGGCATCCGCAGCCGCTTCGTGGTCACGGCCGCGGGGATCATCATGGCCGGGCTGGGCATGTTCCCCGTCATCGGGGAGGTCGTCGCGGCCATCCCGACGCCGGTGCTGGGCGGGGCGTCGATCGTGCTCTTCGGCACGGTGGCCTCGTCCGGGGTCCGCACACTGGCCAAGGTGGACTTCAACCACTCCATGAACCTCGTCATCGTGGCGGTCGCCTTCGCCTTCGGTCTCATCCCGGTGGCGGCGCCCCAGTTCTACGCCGGCTTCCCCTCCTGGACCCAGACCATCCTCGGCTCGGGGATCAGTGCCGCGGCGATCGTGGCCATCGCGCTCAACCTGCTGTTCAACGAACTGGCTGCCGGCAACTCCGAGCACCCGTCCGCCGTGGCGGCGGCACCGGTCCGGGTCGTCCGGGCGGACACCCTGGCGCACCTGCGGGAGGGCGACCGGATCCAGGACGGCGCCGTGGTGGACAGCGAGGGGACCGAGGTGGCGGTCGTGGCCGCGCACCACTTCGACGACGTCCGGAGAATGATCGCGGACGGGGAGATCACCCACACGGGGCAGATCCGGACGATCCTCGCGGCGAAGGACGCGACGTCCTGAGCGCACCGGCCCGCCCCGGCCTCCCGGGACCCCGACCCGGGGTGTGCCCCGCCCCGCCCGGCACGCCGCCGGGCGGGGCGGGGAACACCCCGGTGACGGCGTCCGGGCCGGGCACGGCGGTCCTCGATGAGAGGTCCGGCCGTGCCCGATCAGCCCGCCGTCACCGGGCCGGGCGCGGCCGGGGTCTCAGGCGTTCACCAGACGGCGGGCCGCCGCGGTGTGCTCGGCCGTGAGCGCCTCCACGTCCAGGCCGGTGATCGCGCCGTCCTCCACGAGCCAGCGCCCGCCGACCATGACGCGGTCCGCCCGCTCCGCGCCGCACAGCAGCAGCGCCGCGAGCGGGTCGTGGGCCCCGGAGAAGCGCAGCCCGTCGAGCCGGAACATCGCGAGGTCCGCCTGGGCGCCCGGGCGCAGCACGCCCAGGTCCGGGCGGCCGAGCAGGCGCGCGGAGCCGGCCGTGGCCCAGCCGAGCGCGCGCTGCGGGGTCACGGCCTCGGCCCCGTAGCGCAGCCGCTGCACGTACAGGGCCTGACGGGCCTCCAGCACCAGGTTGGAGGCGTCGTTGGAGGCCGACCCGTCCACGCCGAGGCCCACCGGGGAGCCCGCGTCCTCCAGCTCCACGGCCCGGCAGATCCCGGAGGCCAGGCGCATGTTGGACGTGGGACAGTGGGCCACGCCCACCCCGGCCGCGCCCAGCCGGGCCAGCTCGGCGTCGTCGAAGTGGATGCCGTGGGCCAGCCAGGTCCGGTCGGTGAGCCATCCCGTGGACTCGAGGTAGTCGACCGTGCGCAGCCCGAAGCGCTCCCGGCAGAAGTCCTCCTCGTCGATGGTCTCGGCCAGGTGGGTGTGCAGCCGCACGTCGAGCTCGCCGGCCAGCACGGCGGTGTCCCGCATGATCTCCCGCGTGACCGAGAAGGGGGAGCACGGGGCCAGGGCGATCTGGGTCCGGGCGCCGTCGCCGCGCTCGTGGTGGGTCTCCACCAGCCGGGCGCTGTCGGCGAGGATGACCTCCGCCTCCTGCACCGTGTGCTGCGGGGGCAGCCCGCCGTCGCGCTCGCCCAGGCTCATGGACCCGCGGGAGAGCACGGCCCGCATGCCGAGGCTCCGCGCGGCCTCGACCTGCACGTCGATCGAGTCCTCCATGCCGCCGGGGAACAGGTAGTGGTGGTCGGCGGCCGTGGTGCAGCCCGACAGCAGCAGCTCCGCCATCGCCACCGTGGTCGCCAGCTGCAGGTCGTGGGGGCGCAGCCGCGCCCAGACCGGGTAGAGGTCCCGCAGCCACGGGAACAGGGGGACGCTGACCACGGGCGCCCAGGCCCGGGTGAGCGTCTGGTAGAAGTGGTGGTGCGTGTTGATCAGCCCGGGCACCACCACGTGCTCCCGGGCGTCGAGGACCGCGCAGGGGGCGGCCGGGACGCCGCCCGCGGGGACCAGCTCCACCACGGTGCCGGAGGCGGTGTCCACCACGACGCCACCGGCCGTCCGCTCGGTGGTGTCCTCGCCGGCGTCCTCGCCGGTGTACAGGGCCAGGGGATCGCGCAACCACAGCAGGCGGGATCCGGGGTCGGTGGTGTGGGTGTGCACGGGGTGCTCCGATCGGTCGCAGGGTCTCGTCACCGGCGCCGTGGCCCCGGGTCCTTCCGAGGGCGGCACGCGGCGCCGCCAGCTCAGTGAGGTCCTGTCTGCTGATCCAGGAGACCGCTCGTGCAGTCCCGGCGACCTTAACACCGGTGCGCGCTGCCCGACAAGCAGGTGGCCGTGGTGGTGCCGTGCACGGTGGGGCTCGCAGGTCTTCATGAAATCTTGAGGTTCGCGCAACCCGGGCGCAAAGTGCAGCGGGAATCCTGAGCAGACCATGGTCCCGGGGCGGCGGCCGCGGACACGGCCCGGATCCGGATCCTCGGGACATCGGGGCAGGCCGGCGAGATCGGGGGACCCATGAGCTGGACGGCCAGAACGGAAGGATCTGCCCCGGCAGGTGCCACGGGCAGTGCCCGCAGGTCCCCGGGGTGGGTGGCGGGCCTCGACGCGGCCCGCGGACTGGCGCTGATCGCCCTGGTGTCGGGCCCGATCCTGCCCGACGACGACGCGATGGCGGGGCCGGTCTGGTCGTCCCTCCTCCCGGGGCATGCGGCGGCACTGGTCGCCCTGCTGGCCGGAGTGGGACTGGCGCTCGGCTCCGGGGGCCGGTTCCCGCACGAGGGCCGGTGGCTGGCCGCCGATCGGGTGGGGGCGGCCGTGCGGGCGGTGCTGGTCGCCGCGCTGGGACTGGCGATCGGGGCGCTGCTGCCCGAGGACGTCCCGGCGGGCGACGTCCTGGTCTACTACGGGCTGCTCTGCCTGCTGGCGATCCCGTTCCTGCGCCTGTCCGCGACGGCGCTGTTCGGCTGCGCGGCGGTCTGCTGGGTCGTGACTCCGCTGCTGGCGCAGGCCCTGACGGCTCTCCTGCCCGTGGGCGCTGCCTCCACCCGCACGTTCGCCGACGTGGTGGACGAGCCCGCGGGGACGATCTCGCAGCTCCTGCTGACCGGCACCTGTCCGGCCCTGCCACACCTGACCTGTCTGCTGGTCGGACTGGGCCTGGGGCGGGTGCGCCTGCGCGACAGAGGGGTCCAGGTCCGTCTGCTGGCGGGGGGAGCGGGGCTGGTGCTCGTCGCCTGGACCACCTCCTTCCTGCTCCACGCGGTCAGCGGGTACGGCCGGGGGTCTGCGACTCCTGGGACGAGCGACGACCCGCTGGGCAGGATGCCGGTGCGGGATCCGGGCGCGTGGCCCACCGACGCCGTGTGGTGGCCGGCGATCGCCGCCCCGCACACCGGCCCGCTGTGGGCGATCGTGCCCGGACTGGGCGTGGGCCTGCTGGTGCTGGGGGGCTGCCTGCTGATCTCCAGGAGGTCCGGGGCATGGTTGCCGGCGCTGTCGGCGATGGGTGCGATGGGCCTGACGCTGTACACCGCCCACGTGGTGGCGCTGTCCTTCGAGCTCCGCGACGACCGGTCCCCGCTCTGGTGCGTGGTGCACCTGGTGGTGGCGGCGCTGGTGGCCCTGCGCTGGCAGCGAGCACTGGGCCGGGGCCCGCTGGAGCAGGTGGTCGACGCGAGCGTGCAGGCGACCCGCCGGGCCGTGCTCCACCGCTCCCGCCGGGCGTGAGCGCCGGGCAGGACGGGCTGCCGCGGGCTGTGCTCGCCATGGCGGAGGGCGACCTCGGCGGACCGGTTCCCGGGCTGCCTCCGCCAGGATCCCGGACCGGGGAATAACTCCGCGCGCCCCCGGCTTGTACGAGATGGTTCAAATTTGTAGAAGCTGCGGTGCTCGCCGACACGGGGGCCGCGGGAGACCAGGAGGGCGACATGCAGTTCGGCATCTTCACCATCGGGGACGTCACGGAGGACCCCACCACGGGGCGCATCCCCACCGAGCACGAGCGGATCAAGGCCACGGTCGAGATCGCGAAGAAGGCCGAGGAGGTGGGGCTGGACGTCTTCGCCACGGGCCAGCACCACAATCCGCCGTTCGTGGCCCCGGCGAACCCGCCCATCCTGCTGGCCGCCGTCGCGGCGCAGACCGAGCGGCTGCTGCTGTCCACGGCCACGACGCTCATCACCACGACGGACCCGGTGCGCATCGCCGAGGACTACGCCTATCTGCAGCACCTGTCCGACGGGCGGGTGGACCTGACGATGGGCCGCGGCAACACGGGCCCGGTCTATCCGTGGTTCGGCAAGGACATCCGTCAGGGCATCCCCCTGGCGGTCGAGAACTACAACCTGCTCCACCGGCTGTGGCGGGAGGACGTGGTCGACTGGCAGGGGAAGTTCCGTTCCGCCCTGCAGGGCTTCACCTCGACCCCGCGCCCGCTCGACGACGTGGCCCCCTTCGTGTGGCACGGGTCGATCCGCTCGCCCGAGATCCCCGAGCAGGCCGCCTACTACGGCGACGGGTTCTTCCACAACAACATCTTCTGGCCCGCCGAGCACACCCGGCGGATGGTCGACTTCTACCGGCAGCGCTACGAGCACTACGGCCACGGGTCCTACGACCAGGCGATCGTGGGGCTGGGCGGGCAGGTGTTCATGCGGCGCAACTCCCAGGACGCGGTGCGGGAGTTCCGGCCCTACTTCGACAACGCCCCGGTCTACGGCCACGGGCCCTCCCTGGAGGACTTCACGGCCCAGACCCCGCTGACCGTCGGCACTCCGGAGCAGGTGATCGAGAAGACCCTCTCGTTCCGCGGCTACGCAGGCGACTACCAGCGCCAGCTGTTCCTCATCGACCACGCGGGCCTGCCCCTGAAGACCGTCCTGGAGCAGATCGACCTGCTGGGCGAGGAGGTCGTGCCGG
Source organism: Kocuria sediminis (assembly GCF_009735315.1). Lineage (NCBI taxonomy): Bacteria > Bacillati > Actinomycetota > Actinomycetes > Micrococcales > Micrococcaceae > Kocuria > Kocuria sediminis. The sequence goes on along the minus strand of NZ_WOGU01000013.1, from coordinate 92,665 downwards.
TGCTGCGCCGGGAGTTCGCCGCGCTCAAGCCGGCCCACGTGCCCGAGGCGCCGACCCACGCCGCGCTGGTGGCCCGCCACCGCGCCGGCCAGGACCCGGTGCCCGGCGGTGCCGCGGACTCGCCCGCGGGGCGGGCCCGCGCCGCGCAGGACGACCGCGCCGCCCAGGAGGCCCGTCGGTGAGCACGCACACGCCGTCCCGGGCGGCCTCGACTCCCGGGGCCGCCCGCCCGGTCCACCTGGTGGTGGTGTCGGCGGGGATGTCCGACGCCTCCTCGACCCGGCTGCTGGCCGACCGGCTCACCGAGGCGACCCGCGACGCCCTGGGCCCGGCACCGGTGCGGATCACCCGCGTGGACCTGCGCCCGCTGGCCCACGCCATCACCGACCACCTGCTGACCGGCTTTCCCGCCCCGGACCTGCGGGACGCGCTGGAGGCGGTGGGCGGTGCGGACGCGCTGATCGCGGCGACCCCGACCTTCAAGGCCTCCTACTCCGGGCTGTTCAAGTCCTTCTTCGACCTCGTCGAGGAGGACGCGCTGGAGGGCCTGCCGGTGCTGGTGGCCGCCACCGGGGGCACCGCGCGGCACTCGCTGATGCTCGACACCGCCCTGCGTCCCCTCTTCGCCTACCTCAAGGCGCTCGTGCTGCCCCTGGGGGTCTACGCGGCCACCGAGGACTGGGCCGGGGAGGAGCTCCAGGCGCGCGTCCGGCGCGCCGGCGCGCACCTGGCGGCGCAGCTCGCACCCGGCCGCGTGCCGGACGCACCGGCCGCCGGGGAGACCCCGGCCGGAGGGGCGGGTCCGCAGCGGGGCGACGTGTTCGCCGACGTCCCGGACTTCGCGGACCTGCTCGCCCGGGCCGGGCAGTGAGCGACCCGGCAGTGAGCGACCCGGCCGCGCACGACCGCGGCGCGGCCGGGCGCCCGTGGGACGTGTGGCAGCTGTTCTTCGAGACCTCCGCCCGGCTCACCACCGAGCTGGAGACCCGGCTGAAGGAGCACGGCTGCTCGCTGATGGACTACCAGGTGCTCCTGCTGCTGCGCAACGCGGACCACCACCGTCTCCGGATGGGGGAGCTCGCCCAGCGGCTGGTCTTCTCCCCGAGCCGGCTCAGCTACCAGATCGGAGTGCTCGAGAAGCGCGGGTGGGTCCGGCGCCGGCCGTGCCCGGAGGACAGGCGCGGGCTCGAGGCCGAGCTCACCGACGAGGGACTGGCCGCCTTCCGCCGCCTCCGGCCCGCCCACGCCCGCGACGTCGAGGAGCTGTTCCTCGACGTCCTGGAGGGCGACGACGCGCAGCGGCTGCACGCCATCATGGAGCGCCTCGCGCGGAAGGTGCATCCCTCCTGACCCCGCCCTCCCGCGTCAGTTCTCGGGGAGATCGGCGAAGGCCTGCTTCATGTCGCGGTACCAGCCCAGCGACTGCTTCGGGTGCCGCCAGCGACCCTTCATGGCGTCGCGCGCCTCCTGGTGGTCGGCGCCCCCGGCCGCGACCGCTTCCTTGAGGTGACGGTCCTGGGCGGCGATGACGTCGTCGGCCGTCTCGCCGCGGTGCGCCAGGTCGCAGGGCCCGCCCAGCTGGCGGCAGGTCATGGTCTTCATCGTCGGTTCCCTTCCTCTGATCCGGTGGTCCGGGTCGGTGTGCTGGTGTGCGACGTCCCGACGATCGGCACGCGGAACATGTGACCACCGCCCGGATCAGGCACCCCGGCCCTGCGCGTCGCGCCGGACCACCTGCGCCAGCACCTCGGGTGCGGCGCGGAAGGTGATGCGCGCCACGAGGCCGTCGAGGACGGTGATGTCGAAGAGGACCCTGGCCCGGCCGCGGTGGAACCACGCGGCAGCGGGGCGGCTGCCGACGGACACCGGGAGCGCGGCGTGGGCGCTGCCGTTGAAGAAGGCCGCCACCTCCTCCCGGCCGTCGATCCGCTGCGGGGTCCCGGCCAGGATCGCGGCCTCGTCGGCCGTCACGGCGACGTCCGGGGCCAGGAGGCGCAGCAGACGCGGCCGCTCCGCCTCGAAGGTCTCCGTGCGCTCCACTGTGCTCACCCGCCCATTCTTCACCGTTCGCCCTGCCGCGTCGCGGCCGTCTCGTGCCGGCCGTCTCGTGCCGGCCGTCTCCTGGTGGACGAGCGCACCGGCTCGAGTGTGACCACCCGGCGGACGGCGGCTCCGCGGCCGGGCGCTCCGGGGCGGGACTTCCGGCGCCGCTGCCCTTGCGTCGGGCTGCGGCGCCGGCGGTCACCTGCTGCGCCGGATGGTGCGCACGCCGAGCACCACGGCGGCGAGGACGACGAGGGCACCCAGCAGCTGGAGGCCCGGGGAGTCGTCGGCCTCGCCGTAGACGATGCCGGCGGCGCCGATCGCCAGGCCGATGA
>NZ_WOGU01000013.1:0-90277 GCF_009735315.1 Kocuria sediminis | reverse complement strand
GGGGGGGGGGGGGGGGGGGGGGGGGGGGGGGGGGGGGGGGGGGGGGGGGGGGGGGGGGGGGGGGGGGGGGGGGGGCGATTCAGTCCTCGACCCACTCGAGCAGGTCTCCGGGCTGGCACTCGAGCACCCGGCACATGGCGTCCAGGGTGGAGAAGCGCACCGCCTTGGCCCGGCCGTTCTTCAGCACGGCGACGTTGGCGGGGGTGAGCCCGACCCGTTCGGCGAACTCGCCGACGCTCATCTTGCGCTTGGCCAGCTCCACGTCGAGGCGCACGATGATCGGCATCAGATCACCGCGTCCATGTCGGTGCGCAGGGTCGTGGCCCGGCGCAGCAGCGCCCGCATCACCACCATGAGCAGGCCCAGCACGGCGACCCCGGTCAGCATCAGGAACAGCAGCAGCGGCAGCCCGGGGTCGTCGGCGTTGAAGCCGACGACGAGGAACACGCCCAGCAGCACGGCCCACGCGGCGGCGACGGCCCAGACGATCGCGTCCACCCACACCAGGGAGGCCGGGCTGAAGATCCGGTCCTTCTTGACCAGGGTGAGCAGCTTCCAGGTGCACACGATCACCACCTGGGCGCACAGCACCCAGAACACCGTCACGGCGGTGGCCGGCCATCTCAGGTGCGCCATCTCGGGGTTCTCCTGGGCCATGTGCGCGAACTGCCCGGGCAGGGACATGACCTGGAACAGCACCAGGATCCCGAACAGCAGCGCGAGGAAGACCCGGAGGGCGGCGACCGCCCGATGCTCATCACTCATGCATCGAGTGTCGGTCGTTATCTATCGATTGTCAATATGCTGAGGCGAGCGCGTGCCCGGTGCGCGGGTGGTCACCAGGTGACGGGCAGCTCGTGCAGGCCGTAGATGTCGGCGTCGTTCTTGAAGGGCAGCTCGTCGACGGGGACGGCGCACCGGAGGTGGGGAATGCGCCGGACCAGGGTGTCGAGGACGATCTGCAGCTCCAGGCGCGCGAGGTTCTGGCCCAGACACTGGTGCGGGCCGTAGCCGAAGGCGAGGTGGTGGCGTCCGCCGCGCTCGATGTCGAAGGAGTCCGGGTCGGCAAACACCTCCGGATCCCGGTTGGCGGTGTTGGACAGGCCGAGCACGCCTTCCCCGGCGCGGATGAGCACTCCGCCGATCTCCACGTCCTCCAGGGCCACGCGGGAGGTGCCCAGTTCGGCGATCGTGAACCAGCGCAGCAGCTCCTCCACGGCGTCCGGGGTCCTGCCGGGATCCTCGCGGAGCACGGCCAGGTCCTCGGGGTGGTCGACCAGCGCCAGGACGCTCAGGGAGATCATGTTCGCGGTGGTCTCGTGGCCGGCCACCAGCAGCAGGAAGGCCAGACTGACCAGCGCCTCGTGGTCGACCGTCCCCTGTTCCTGCTGCCTGCGGATCTGACGGCCCAGCAGGTCGTCGGTGGGCTCCTGCTCCTTCGCGACGATCAGCCGGTCGAGGTAGGACAGCAGGTCCTGCAGCGCCTGCTGGATCTGCTGGACGGCGACCCCGCGGGAGAGCAGCGTGGCCGATCGGCTCTGGAAGAAGTCGTGCTCGGCGTAGGGCACGCCGAGCAGTTCGCAGGTCACCAGCGAGGGCACCGGCAGGGACAGTGCCTGCACCAGGTCCACCGGGCGGGGCCCGGCCAGCAGGGCATCGACGCGGTCGTCCACGATCTGCTGGATGCGCGGGCGCAGGGCGGTGATCCGCTTGAGCGTGAACTCTCCCATCACCGCCCGGCGGGCCGGGCCGTGCTCGGGCGGGTCCATGCCGAGCAGGCTCAGGGAGACCGGGATCGGGTCGTGCGTGAACGCCGGGAACCCGGGACGGTTGCGGTCGGAGCTGAACCGCGGATCGGCCAGCATGGCCCGGATGTCCTCGTGGCGGGTCAGCGCCCACACGGTCATCCCCGAGGGCAGTCTGACCCGGGCGACGGGATGCTCGTCGCGCAGCCGCAGGTGCTCGGGCGGTGGCGCGTAGGGGCACTGCCGGGTGAGCGGCAGGGCGACGGGTTCGGTGGAGGCCATGGTGCACCCCGTCCTGGTGGCCGTAGGCGTGACGTCTTCCGTGGTGTTCCACGCTACAGAGCCGCCGGAAACCCGTCCATATGCGTCATGACCAGCGACGACGGACGAACAGGGGAGCGGACGCCCAGGGACCGCTGGTACGTTCGGCACCCGACGGGACCGGACGATCCATGGCCCGGCACGGGCGTTCCCGGGTCCGGCCGGGGGAGGAGGCGGACATGCGAGTCAGCGTGGACCGGACCAGGTGTGCCGGCTCGGGGCAGTGCGCCGCCCTGGCGCCCGCGGTGTTCGACCAGCAGGAGGACGACGGCGTCGTCCTCCTGCTCGATGCCACACCGCCGGAGGCGGCGCACCACGCCGTCCGCGAGGCCGCCCTGGCCTGTCCGGTCGCCGCGATCCTGCTCGACTCCTGACGGCCGAGGGTCCCGCGGTGGCGTCGGCTCCCGCGCGGGGGCCGTCCCCGGGCCGCGTCACCGCGGTGCGCGCTCCGGGTCAGCTCTCCCCGCGCCGGATGAGCCGGCCGCGCGGCGTCTCGAAGTCCACGGGCACCCCGCGCAGGAAGGTCCTGCGCACCTTCCCGGACAGTGCCTTCCCCTGGTAGGGGGTGATCGGGTTCTTGTGGTGCAGCCGCCCGGCGTCGACCACGAACGCGTCGTCGGGGGCGAAGACCACCAGGTCCGCGTCGTAGCCCAGGGCCAGCTTGCCCTTGGACCGCAGGCCGGCCCGCTGGGCGGGTCGCGTGGACATCCACTCCACCACGCGTCCCAGGTCGATCCCGCGGCGGCGTGCCTCGGTCCAGATCAGGGACAGGCCCAGCTGCAGGGAGGAGACCCCGCCCCAGGCCACGCCGAAGTCGCCGTTGTCCAGGTCCTTCAGGTCCAGGGTCGAGGGGGAGTGGTCGGAGACGATGAAGTCGATGGTCCCGTTGATCAGCCCCTGCCACAGCAGCTCGCGGTTGCCGACCTCCCGCACCGGCGGGCAGCACTTGAACGCGGTGGCGCCGTTGGGCACCTCCTCCGCGAGCAGGGTGAGGTAGTGCGGGCAGGTCTCCACCGTGATGTCCAGGCCGTCCCGCTTGGCGGTGGCCAGCATGGGCAGCGCGTCCGAGGAGGACAGGTGCAGGATGTGCGAGCGCGCCCCGGTCCACCGGGTGCGCTCGATGACCTCGGCGATCGCGAGGTTCTCGGCGCCGCGGGGACGGGAGGCCAGGAAGTTCTCGTAGACGTCGCCCTCGGGGTGCGGGGCGCGGTCGATGGCGCGGGAGTCCTCGGCGTGCACGATCATCAGGGAGTCGAAGGTCTTGATCTCGGCGAGGTCCTGCTCCATCTCGTCGGCCTCGAGGTGCGGGAACTCGTCCACGCCGGAGTGCAGCAGGAAGCACTTGAAGCCGAAGACGCCGTCGTCGTGCAGCTCGCGCAGGTCCGGCGTGTTGCCGGGGATCGCCCCGCCCCAGAAGCCGACGTCCACGAAGACGTTGTGCTGCGCGAAGAGCCGCTTGTACTCCAGGGCGGGGACGTTGACCGTGGCGGGGATCGAGTTGAGCGGCATGTCCAGCACCGTGGTCACGCCGCCGGCCGCGGCGGCCCGGGTCGCGGAGGCGAAGCCCTCCCACTCGGTGCGGCCGGGCTCGTTGATGTGGACGTGGGTGTCCACCAGCCCCGGCAGCAGTCTCTCGTCCTCGGCCAGCTCCAGGACCTCGCGGCCGCGCAGACCGGCTCCGAGGGGCTCGACGGCCACGATCCGGCCGCCGCGCACCCCGACCTCCCGGGGGGCGAAGTGATCGCCGCACGAGACGTTCTGCCCGCGCACCACGAGGTCGAACTCCCGGTGGTCGCCGGCGAAGGTCCCTTGCTCGTCCGCTCCCGTGCGGGCGTCGACGGCGTCCTCGGGCAGCCCGTGCTCGCGCCGGTAGTCGGCGATCAGGCGGCGGACGCGCTCGGGGTCGTTGACGTTCTCGCTGACCTCGCGCTGGTGGGCCTGCTCGGCCTCGAAGGCGTTCTGCGCGGCGGGGGGCTTGGTGGCCGCACGGGCGGAGTCCTCCCGGGCGATCGCCGCGGGGTCCTCGGGCAGCTGCTGCGGGCGCCCCGTGGCATCTGCGGTGCCGTCCCCGCGGTCCGCGGGCGGCTGCTGGGGCGTCTTCTTCTCCGTCATCGAGGTTCTTTCTGGTCATCGGCGTCCGCACCGGCCGCCGGATCGGTCAGTTGGGCTGGGTCCCGGCGAGCAGGTCGGGGAGGTCGCGGGCGAGGCGGGCGCCCACCTGCTCGAGCAGCCGCCGGGCCTCCCGCATGCACGTGCGGGGGTCCGGCTCGAGCTCGGTCAGAGCATAGGTGCGCCGGAACCCGGCCTCGCGCAGCACGCGCGGCTCCAGGGTGGTCCGTCCGCAGACCGCGACCGCGGGCACACCGGCGGACCGGGCCGTCTCCAGCACGCCCAGCGGCGTCTTGCCGCCGAGGGACTGCTCGTCCAGGCTGCCCTCGCCGGTGACCACGAGGTCCGCGCCGGTGAGCCGGTCCGCGAGGCCGACGAACTCGAGGACCACCGCGACGCCGGGGCGGCGGCGGGCGCCGAGCACGGCCAGGGCCGCGAAGCCCACTCCGCCGGCGGCCCCGGCCCCGGGCGCCTCGGCGGCGCGCACGGCGCTGTGCCCGAGGGCGTCGGCGAGCCGGTCCCGGAGGACGGTCAGGGCGGCGTCGAGCGCGCGCACCTGGTCGGGGTCCGCGCCCTTCTGCGGGCCGAAGACCGCGGCGGCGCCGCGCTCGCCCAGCAGCGGGTGGTCGACGTCGGCGGCCAGCACGAACTCGGTGCCCGCCAGGCGCGGGTCGAGGTCGGTGAGGTCCACCCGGTCCAGGCCGGCCAGGGCGGCCCCGCCCCGGCCCAGCTCCTCGCCCGCGGCGTCCAGAAGCCGGGCGCCCAGGGCCTGCAGCAGCCCGGCCCCGCCGTCGGTGCAGGCGCTGCCCCCGACGCCGAGGACCACGCGCTCGGCCCCGGCGTCGAGGGCGGCGCGGACCAGCTCACCGGTGCCGCGGCTCGTCGCGCCGCCGGCGTCGAGGACGGGCTGCCCGTTCTCGTCCACGGGCAGGGCCGCGAGCCCGGAGGCGAGGGCCATCTCGACCACCGCGGTGCGGTCCCGCAGGGCGAACTCCGCCTCGACGGGCTCGCCGACAGGACCGGTGACGGTGACGGGCGAGGGGACGAACCCGGCGCCGAGGGCGGCCTCGAGGGTGCCCTCCCCGCCGTCGGCCACGGGCAGGCGGACCACCTCGGCGGACGGGTCCACCGAGTGGATCCCGTCCTCCAGGGCCGCGGCCACGTCGGGGGCCTCGAGGGAGCCCTTGAACTTGTCCGGGGCGACGACGATGCGCACGTCCGTCCTCCTGTCTGGTCGGTGCCGGCGCGGTGCCGGCGGGTCAGTCGAGCAGGGCGATCGCGGTGGGGGCGTCCTCGCCGCGCTCGGCCAGCTGCTCGAACTCCACCACATTGTCGATCTCCGTGCCCATGGAGATGTTGGTGACCTTCTCCAGGATGACCTCCACGACCACCGGGACCCGGAACCGCTCCATCAGCTCGTGGGCCTCGGCGAAGGACTCCTGCAGCTTCTCCGGGTCGGTCACCCGCACGGCCCTGCAGCCGAGGCCCTCGGCCACCTTCACATGGTCCACACCGTAACCCTCCGTCTCCGGGGAGTTGATGTTCTCGAACGCCAGGGACACGTTCTGCTCCATCTCGAACCCGCGCTGGGACTGGCGGATCAGGCCCAGGTAGGAGTTGTTCACGACCACGTGGAGGTAGGGCAGGTTGAACTGGGCGCCGACGGCCAGCTCCTCGATCATGAACTGGAAGTCGTAGTCCCCCGAGAGGGCCACCACGGTCCGCTCCGGCTGGGCGCGCACCACGCCGAGGGCCGCGGGGGCGGTCCAGCCCAGGGGGCCGGCCTGGCCGGCGTTGATCCACCGGCGCGGGCCGTACACGTGCAGCAGCTGGCCGCCGGCGATCTGGGAGAGCCCGATCGTGGAGACGTAGGTGACGTCCTTGCCGAAGGCGGAGTTCATCTCCTCGTACACGCGCTGCGGCTTGATCGGGACCTGCGTGAAGTGCGTCTTGCGGTGCATGGAGCCCTTGCGCCGGGCGCAGTCCAGCACCCACCGGTCCCGGTCCGGCACCAGCCCGCGGTCCTTGCGCTCGCGGGCCACCTCGAGCAGGACGTCCAGGGCCGCGCCCGCGTCGGAGACGATGCCCAGGTCCGGGGCGAACACGCGCCCGATCTGGGTGGGCTCGATGTCGACGTGCACGAACGTGCGGCCGGCGGTGTAGACGTCCAGGCTGCCGGTGTGCCGGTTGGCCCACCGGTTGCCGATGCCCAGCACGAAGTCCGACTCCAGGAACGTCGCGTTGCCGTAGCGGTGGGAGGTCTGCAGGCCCACCATGCCCGCCATCAGCGGGTGGTCGTCGGGGATGGCGCCCCAGCCCATCAGCGTGGGGATCACGGGGACGTCGAGCAGCTCGGCCAGCTGGACCAGCCGCTCGGAGGCGTCGGCGTTGATGATCCCGCCGCCGGCCACGATCAGCGGGCGCTGCGCGGCGAACATCAGGTCGAGGGCCTTCTCGGCCTGGATCCGGGTGGCCGCGGGGCGCTCCGGGCGCATCGGCTCGTAGGCCTCGATGTCGAACTCGATCTCGGCCAGCTGGACGTCCAGCGGCAGGTCCAGCAGGACGGGTCCGGGGCGCCCGGAGCGCATGAGGTGGAAGGCCTTCTGGAACGCCCCGGGGACCTGGCCGGGCTCCAGCACGGTCATCGCCATCTTGGTCACCGGCGCCGCGACGGCGGCGATGTCCACGGCCTGGAAGTCCTCCTTGTGCAGCTTGGCCACGGGGGCCTGGCCGGTGATGCACAGGATCGGCACGGAGTCCGCCCAGGCGGCGTAGAGGCCGGTGATCATGTCGGTGCCGGCGGGGCCGGAGGTGCCCACGCAGATCCCGATGTTGCCGGGGGCCGCCCGGGTGTAGCCGTCGGCCATGTGCGAGGCGCCCTCGACGTGCCGGGCGAGGGTGTGGCGGATGCCCCCGTGGGCGCGCATCGCCGAGTAGAACGGGTTGATGGCGGCGCCGGGCAGGCCGAAGGCCTCGGTGGCGCCCTCCTTCTCGAGGATGGCGACGACGGCGTCGACCGTGCGCATTCTGGCCATGGTGAACTCCTTGGAAGCAGGGCCCGGGACTCGGGCCGGGAAGCGGTGGGATGGGCGGGTCAGCGGCCGGAGCGGCCGGAGAGCTCCTCGGTGAGCTTGAACAGGCCGGAGTGGTCCAGGCCGCCGTCGCCGCGGGCCACCGTGGCGGCCACGAGCTGGGCGACGAGCGCGCCCAGCGGGACGGTGACCCCGGCCTCGCGGGCGGCGGCGGTCACGATGCCCATGTCCTTGTGGTGCAGCTGGAGCCGGAAGCCGGGCTCGAAGTTGCGCTCCAGCATCTTCCGGCCCTTCTGGTCCAGGACCTTGGAGCCGGCCAGGCCGCCGCCGAGGACCGTCAGCGCGGCGTCCGTGTCCACGCCGTAGGCCTCGAGGAAGACGACGGCCTCGGCGAGGAGCTGGATGTTGCCGGCCACGATGAGCTGGTTGGCGGCCTTGACGGTCTGCCCGGAGCCGGCGGGGCCCACGTGCACGACGGTCTTCCCGACGGCCTCGAGGACCGGCCGGGCGGCCTCGAAGTCCGCGGCCTCGCCCCCGACCATGATCGACAGCGCCGCGTCGATCGCCCCCTGCTCGCCGCCGGAGACCGGGGCGTCCAGCGGGCGCAGGCCCGACCGGGCGGCCTCCGCGGAGAGCCGGGCGGCGACGTCCGGGCGGATGGAGCTCGCGTCGATCCAGATCGTGCCCTGCTTCGCGTGCGCGAGGACGCCGTCCTCGCCGGTGACGACCTCCTCCACGTCGGGGGAGTCCGGGACCATGGTGATCACGACGTCGGCGTCCCGGACGGACTCGGCCACGCTGGCGGCGCCCCGGCCGCCCGCCTCGACGAGCTGGTCGACCTTGTCCGGGGAGCGGTTGAAGCCGACGACGTCGAAGCCCGCGGCGACGAGGTTCCGGGCCATGGGCAGGCCCATGATGCCGAGGCCGATGACGGTGACGCGGCGGATGGCGGCGGGGGCGGTGCCGCCGGTGGCGGTGGTGTTCGCGGTGCTGGTCATGGTGCGCTCCTCGAGGTGGTGATGGTGTCGGAGAGGAAGGGGCTCAGGCGCCGGTGCGGGTCGCGGGCCGGGCGGAGAGCCACGCGAAGGGGTCCTCCTGGGAGGCCTTGTACTCCAGGCCCACGCGGCCGGAGTAGCCGAGCGCCCGGCTGCGGTCGATCCACTGCTGCAGCGGGAGCTCGCCCGTTCCGGGCTCGTGGCGGCCCGGCGCGTCGGCGATCTGGATGTGCCCGAAGCCGGCCGCGTGCTGCTCGATCACCGCGGCGACGTCGTCGCCGTTGACGGCCAGGTGGTAGAAGTCGGCGAGCAGCCTGATGTTGTCCGCACCGGCCCGCTGGACCTCCGTGATGACGTCCAGGGCGTCCTGGGCGGTCTTCAGCGGGTAGGCGGGTGCGCCGGAGACCGGCTCCAGCAGCACCGTGCCGCCGATGCGCGCGACGCCCTGCGCGGCGGCCACGAGGTTCTGCACGGCCAGCGCGTCCTGGGCCTCGGGGGTGTGCCCGGGCTGCCGGTTGCCGTAGAGGGCGTTGAAGGCCCTGCAGCCGGTGCGCTCGCCGATGGCCGCGACCACGGCCACGTTCTCGGCGAACTCCGCCTCGCGGCCGATCCAGGACACGAGGCCGCGGTCCCCGCCGGGCATGTCGCCGACGTTGAAGTTCAGCCCGCTCAGCTGCACGCCCGCGTCCCGGATCGCCGCGACGAAGGCGTCCACGTCGCGGTCCGCGGGGAGCGAGGTCGCGAAGGGCCACCAGAACTCGACGGCGTCGAAGCCGGCCGCCCGGGCCGCCGCAGGGCGCTCGAGCAGGGGCAGGTCGGTGAGCAGGATGGAGCAGTTCACGGTGTACGACATCGGGTCCTCCTGGGCCGGGGATCGACGCACTGCATGCGTCTTTCGTATGGCGGAAGTATGTTTTTGTTCTACGAAAAGGCTACGACGTGATGTGATGCAGGTCAACGCCCAGATGAAAACTCTTTTTCATGATGCGGAAGCTGGGGTGGCGCGGGGCGACCGGTCCCGCACGTGGAAGGACCCCGCACCACCACGGCGAAGGGGCGGTGCGGGGTCCGGTCGGAGGGGCGCCGGCCCGTGGGGTCAGCGCAGCTTCATCTGCCGGTTGACGTCCTTGTAGAGCAGGTACCGGAAGCGGCCCGGGCCGCCGGCGTAGCACGCCTGCGGGCAGAAGGCCCGCAGCCACATGAAGTCGCCGGCCTCCACCTCCACCCAGTCCTGGTTGAGGCGGTAGACGGCCTTGCCCTCGAGGACGTAGAGGCCGTGCTCCATCACGTGGGTCTCGGCGAACGGGATCACCGCGCCGGGCTCGAAGGTCACGATCGTCACGTGCATGTCGTACCGGACGTCGTCGGGGTCCACGAAGCGGGTGGTCGCCCACGTGCCGTCGGTGCCCGGCATGGGGGTGGGGTCGACCTCCTGGTCGGAGGTGACGAACGGCTCGGGGACCTCGACGCCCTGGACGTACTCGTAGGCCTTGCGGATCCAGTGGAAGCGGGCGGGCTCGTCGCCGGTGCCGCGCACGGTCCACTCGCACTCCGGCGGGAGGAACGCGTAGCCGCCCGGGGTGAGCTCGTGCTCCTCGCCCTCCACGGTCAGGGTGAGGGTGCCCTCCATGAGGAACAGGACGCCTTCGACGCCGGACTCCGTCTCGGGGCGGTCGCTGCCGCCGCCGGGGGCGACCTCCACGATGTACTGCGAGAAGGTCTCCGCGAACCCGGACAGGGGCCGGGCGAGGACCCAGACCCTGGTGTCGTCCCAGAAGGGGAGCCGGCTGGTCACGATGTCCCGCATGGTCCCGCGCGGGATCACCGCGTAGGCCTCCGTGAACATCGCCCGGTCGGTCAGCAGCTGGGTCTGGTCCGGGTGCCCGCCGTGCGGGGCGTGGTAGGTGCGGTCGGTCATCTCAGGTGCCTCCTGGGTCGGGGGTGGCCGCAGTCGGCCGGGGGTGGGCGAGGGCGGCCAGTTCCTGGTGGTCCAGCCCGGCCGCCGAGGCCAGCTCCTCCGGGCCGATCGCGCCGCACAGCAGGCCCCGGTGGACGAACCGGGCGAGGGCCCGGGCGGTCGCGGGCTCGTCGGCGACGTCCGCGGCCTCGATGCCGGGCACCGAGCGGCTGCGGTAGACCTGCAGCCGGTGCGCGGAGGCGTCGAACGAGCGCCGGTAGAACGCGTAGTTCGTCAGGAAGCGGGTCGGCAGCTGGTGGGCGTGCAGGTCCCAGCCCTGGTAGAGGGCCCGCTCCAGGGAGCGGCGGACCAGGCGCGCGTGCAGCGCCCAGGCCTCGCGCCGCTGGGCGGCATCGCCCACGGGCAGCCGGTTGGTGGACCCGTCCGAGAGCCGCACACCGGTGCCGGCCACGGCGACCTGCATGACCTGCTTCGCGTGGTCGGCCACCGGGTGCTCCATCGACTGGAACTCCGCGGCCACTCCGAGGGAGGCGGAGTAGTCGTAGGTGCCGTAGTGCAGGGCCGTGACCCGGCCCTCGGCGACGCGCAGCATCGCCGGGATGGGGCACGTGCCGTCGAGCCCCAGGATCATCGGGGCCGTCTCCATCTGGATCTCGAAGCGCAGCCGGCCGTGGGCCAGGCCCAGGGCGCTCTCCAGCGCGCGGCAGGCCTCGGTCATCACCTCGACCTGCTCCACCGTGGAGACCTTCGGCAGGGTCAGCACCAGACCGGCCGGCAGCCCGTCCGCCGCCGCTCCGGCCTGCGCCAGACCGCCCTCGCGCACGAGGGCGGTCACGAACAGGTCCAGGGAGCGCAGCCCGCGCTGCCGGGTCCCGGCCTCCAGGCACTTGAAGCGGATCCCGGCGAACGCCGGCTGCGGGGAGTCCCCGCGGTGCCGGGCGAGCGCCATCGCGGCCACGGTGCGGGCGGCGCCGACGGCGGCCCCGTCCTCCTCGGCGTCGGGCCGCTGGCCGTAGCCGTCCTCGAGGTCCAGGCGCAGGTCCTCGATCGGCTCCTCCCGCAGCTTGCGCTCGGTGCGGGTCACGACCTCCTCGCGCAGGTGCTCCTCCACCCCGGCCAGCTCGGCCAGGGCGGTGAGCCCGCCGGCCTCCTCGGCCGCGGCGCGCGCGGCCTCCCCCCACTCACGGGCGGTGGCCGGGGTGACGAGGTCCGCGGGGACGTAGCAGGTGTGCAGCGGCTGCCGTGATCCGTCGTCGCCCGGGAAGCAGTGCTCGAGGTCCGCGTCGGTGCCCTCGAGCAGCTGGTCGGCGCGGCGGGCGAACGAGGCGGGCAGGCTCGTGCGCGTGCCGCTCACCGGCCCTCGATGAGGTCGTAGGCCGGCAGGGTCAGGAAGTCGACGTACTCCTCGCCCAGGACGAGGTCGGCGATGAGCCGGGCGGCGGGCTCGAAGTGCCGCTCGAAGAGCTCGGGGGCGACCTCCCCGCGCAGCACCTCCTTCTGCTGCTCGAGCACCTCGGCGACCAGCTCGCGGGTCGCGGTGTTGCCGGTGTCCTCGTAGACCACGCCGTTGCGGATCTGCTGCCAGACCTGGGAGCGGGAGATCTCGGCGGTCGCGGCGTCCTCCATGAGGTTGTGGATGGCCACCGCCCCGTTGCCCGACAGCCACACGGCGGTGTACCGGATGGCCACGTAGAGGTTGGCCGCCAGCTCCTTCTGCGTGCTGGTGCGGCCGGCGCTGGGGACGTCGAGCAGCTGCTCGGGGCTGACCTGCACCTCCTCGCGGAGCCGGTCGACCTGGTTGGGCTTCTCGCCCAGGACGTCGTCGAAGACCTCCCGGCAGGTCGGCACGAGGTCGGGGTGGGCCACCCAGGAGCCGTCGAAGCCGTCCTGGGCCTCCCGCGTCTTGTCGGCGCGCACCTTGGCGAACGCGGCCTCCGTGGCCTCCGGGTCGCGCCGGTTCGGGATGACCGCGGCCATCCCGCCCATCGCGAAGGCCCCGCGGCGGTGGCAGGTCTTCACGAGCAGCTCGGTGTAGGCGCGCATCAGCGGCGCGGTCATGGTGATCGTGGACCGGTCGGCGAGCACGAAGCGCTCGCCGGCGTCCCGGAAGTACTTGATGATGCTGAACAGGTAGTCCCAGCGCCCCGCGTTGAGCCCGGAGGCGTGCTCGCGCAGCTCCCAGAGGATCTCCTCCATCTGGAACGCCGCCGGGATCGTCTCGATGAGCACGGTCGCCCGGACGGTGCCGTGGTCGATGCCGAGGTGCTCCTCGGCGAAGGTGAACACGTCGTTCCACAGCCGCGCCTCGAGGTGGGACTCCATCTTGGGCAGGTAGTAGTACGGGCCGTGGCCGTTGGCCAGCAGCAGCCGGGCGGTGTGGAAGAAGTGCAGTCCGAAGTCCACGAGCGAGCCCGAGGCCGGCTGCCCGTCCACGGTGACGTTGTACTCGGGCAGGTGCCAGCCGCGGGGGCGGGTGACGACCACGGCCAGCGGGGCGTCCTGGCGCAGCGCGTACTGCTTGCCCTCCGGGGAGGTGAAGGACAGGGTGCCGCGGGCGGCGTCGCGCAGGTTGAGGATGCCGTCCACCTGGTTGTGCCAGGTGGGGCTGGAGGCGTCCTCCAGGTCGGCCAGCCAGACCTTCGCCCCGGAGTTCAGGGCGTTGATCGCCATCTTGGCCGGCGAGGCGGGTCCGGTCATCTCCACGCGGCGGTCCTGCAGGGCCGGCGGCGCCGGGGCCACCGTCCACTCGCTCTCGCGGATCTGCCGGGTCTCCGGGAGGAAGTCCAGGGCGCCGGTCCCGGCCGCGGCGCGGCGGTGCTCCTCGCGCGCCCCGAGCAGCTCGGCGCGGCGGGGGGCGAAGCGGCGGTGCAGCTCGGCGACGAACTGGAGGGCGTCCTCGGTGAGGATCTCGCCGGCGCGCTCGAGGCCCTCCGGCAGGGTGTGCTCGACGGTGTTCGTGGTGGTCATGGAAGTGCCTCCTGGTGCGGGTGGGTCGGCGGGCGGACGGGGAGCGGGTCAGGCGTGCGCGGCCTCGGCGACCGGCTCGGCGACGGCGCCGACGGCCTCGGCGCTCGCGCGCACGGACGCCGCCACGGCCGGGGCGACCGCGGGGTCGAAGACGCTCGGGACGATGTAGCTGGCGTTGAGCTCGTCGTCGCCCACGCAGCCGGCGATGGCGCGGGCGGCGGCCACCAGCATCTCGGTGGTGATGTCCGTGGCCCCGGCGTCGAGCAGACCGCGGAACAGGCCCGGGAAGGCCAGGACGTTGTTGATCTGGTTCGGGAAGTCGGAGCGACCGGTGGCCACGACCTCGGCGTGCTCCGCGGCCGCCCCCGGATCGACCTCGGGATCGGGGTTCGCCATGGCGAAGACGACGGCGCGGTCGTTCATCGCGGCGATGTCGGCCTCGTCGAGCAGGTTCGGCGCCGAGACGCCGATGAAGACGTCCGCGCCGACCATCGCCTCCTTGAGGCTGCCGGAGAAGCCCTGCTCGTTGGTGTGCTGGGCGATCCACTGCCGGTGCTGGTCCCGGTAGTTCTCGCCGCGGTGGATGGCGCCGTTGCGGGAGCAGGCGACGATGTCGCCGGCGCCGTTGGCGGTCAGCAGCTGGATGATGGCGTGGCCGGCCGCGCCCACCCCGGAGACGACGATCCGGATGTCCTCGATGCGCTTGTCCACGACCTTCAGGGCGTTGTACAGCGCGGCGAGAGCGACGATGGCGGTGCCGTGCTGGTCGTCGTGGAAGACCGGGATGTCGAGCTCCTCGCGCAGCCGCGCCTCGATCTCGAAGCAGCGGGGAGCGGCGATGTCCTCGAGGTTGACCCCGCCGTAGACCGGTGCCATCGCCTTGACGATCCGCACGATCTCGTCGGTGTCCTTCGTGTCGAGGCAGACGGGCCACGCGTCGACGTCGCCGAAGGCCTTGAAGAGCGCGGCCTTGCCCTCCATCACCGGCAGGGCCGCGGCCGGGCCGATGTCGCCGAGGCCGAGGACGGCGGTGCCGTCCGTGACCACGGCCACCGTGTTGCGCTTGATGGTCAGGCGCCGGGCGTCGGCCGGGTTCTCCGCGATCGCCGTGCACACCCGGGCGACACCGGGGGTGTAGGCGCGGGAGAGGTCGTCGCGGTTGCGCAGCGAGACGCGGGGCGTCACCTCGATCTTGCCGCCGAGGTGGATGAGGAACGTCCGGTCGCTGATCTTGCGGACCTGCACGCCTTCGATCGCCTCCAGGGCGTCCCGCACCTCGTCCCGGTGGGACGCGTCGGAGACGTTGCAGCTCACGTCGACCACCACGTGCTCGGCGTGGGACTCGACGATGTCGAGGGCGGTCACCGCCGCGCCGGCGGTGGCCGCCGCCACGGCGAGCTCGCTGGTGACGGTCAGACCGGCGGGCGCCTGCACGCGCAGGATCATCGAATATCCGGGACTGGGCGTTGCCATGGTTCCTCCGTGGAAGCTCGGGATGAGAATTTCAGCCGCATAATGGAATGAAAATTCCGTATTATGGATATTATGAAAGACTTATGGGGATGGCAAGACGTGTCCGTGACTCCTGTCACGGTACGTCGCCCTGCAGCAGCGGAGGCGGCGGCGAGCCGTCCACGACCGACGGAGGACCAGGGAACCATGACCACACGACCTGCATCGGGCGGCGTCCAATCGGTGGAGCGGGTGTTCGAGCTCCTCGAGGTGATCACCGCCGCGGGCGGCGAGATGTCGCTGAGCGAGCTCTCGGCCGCCGTGAAGCTGCCGCTGCCCACGATCCACCGGCTGCTGCGCACCCTGGTGCCCTCCGGCTACGTCCGCCAGCTGCCCAACCGCAACTACGCGCTCGGGCCGCGGCTGATCCTGCTGGGGGAGGCCGCCGGGCGCCAGTTCGGCTCCGCGGCCCGCGGCCGGCTCGACGAGCTGGTCCGCGAGCTCGGCGAGTCGGCGAACATGGCCGTGCTCGACGGCCAGGAGGTCGTCTACATCGCCCAGGCGCAGTCCCAGCGCTCGATGCGGATGTTCACCGAGGTGGGCCGCCGCGCCGACACCCACGACACCGGGGTGGGCAAGGCCATGCTCGCGACGCTGCCCGACGACCGGGTCCGGGCCATCGTCACCGCCACCGGCATGGCGACGCCCACGCCCAAGAGCCTCGGCACCCTCGAGGAGCTCTTCGCCGACCTCGAGCGGATCCGGGAGCGCGGCTACGCGATCGACGACGAGGAGCAGGAGCTCGGCGTGCGCTGCTACGCGATGGCGGTGCCCGGGGCGCCGACGCCCACGGCGATCTCCGTCTCCGGGCCCGTGTCCCGGGTGGACGAGGACTTCGGCCGCCGGGCCGTGCCCCTCCTGCGCCGGGCGGCCGAGGCGATCGCCGCGGAGCTCATGCCCGTCGGGGCCTGAGCCGCGTCCCCGGCACACCGGCGCCCGACCGGCCGGCTCCCTGCGGTGCCGGGGATCCCGGCGCCGCAGGGAGCCGGCGGCGGCCCGGTGCCGGGGAGTCAGTGCCCGGACGATTCGCCGGGACCGGCCGGGGTCCGGCAGATCCTGGTGTCGACGATCTCGCCGGCGGCGGTGATCACGGGCACCTCGTTGCCGTCGCAGTCCACGAGCTTGCCGTCCCGGATGGTGTCGCCCTCCTGGAGGTGGTCCTGCAGGTGCTCGAGGCTCTCGTAGCGGACGGCGCGCACCGGGGCGTTGGCGAAGACCGAGCCGGTGCCCCGCGGCGGATTGCCGGTGCGGATCTCGTTGAAGAGGATGTTCAGCAGGATCGCCATCACGGCCGCCGAGCTGATCCCGGAGTGGAAGATCGTCTCGAACCAGGCGGGGAAGTTCGCGTAGATCTCGGGCACGGCGATGGGCAGCATGCCGAACCCGAGGGAGGTGGCCACGATGATCAGGTTGGCGCCGTTGCCGAAGTCCACCTTCGCCAGGGTCCGGATGCCGGAGGCGGCCACGCTGCCGAAGAGCACGATGCCGGCCCCGCCGAGCACGGGCGGCGGGACCGCCGCGACGACCCGGCCGAGGACGGGCAGCAGGCCGAGGGTCACGAGGATGAAGCCGCCGGCCGTGACCACGAAGCGGCTCTTGACGCCGGTGATGGCCACGAGCCCCACGTTCTGGGCGAAGGCGCTCTGGGTGAAGCCGTTGAAGACCGGCGCCAGGGCCGAGGAGGCCATGTCCGCGCGCAGGCCGTCGGCGATGCGCTTCTTGCCGACCTTCGTGTCCACGATCTCGCCGACCGCGATGATGTCGGCGGTGGTCTCGGTGAGGGTCACGAGGATGACGATGAACATCGAGAGGATGGCCGCCACCTCGAACACGGGGGGACCGAAGGCCAGCGGCTGCGGAACGGCGAAGATGTCACCGCTGAGCACCTGGCTGAAGTCCGCCATGCCCAGCGCCGCGGCGGCGGCCGTGCCGAGCACCAGGCCGATGAGGATGGACAGCCGGGAGACGGCGGCGCTGCCCAGCTTGGAGAGCAGCATGATGATCAGCAGGGTCAGGCCCGCCAGCGCGAGGTTGCCGACCGAGCCGTACTCGGGAGCCTGTGCGTTGCCGCCCATGGCCCAGCGGGCGGCCACCGGGAACAGCGTGAGGCCGATGGAGGTGATCACCACGCCGGTGACGACCGGCGGGAAGAAACGGATGATGCTCACGAAGAACGGGGTGATCAGGAAGCCGATCACGGAGGCGGCGATGACGGCGCCGAAGACCGCCTGGATGCCGCCGCCGCCCTGGACGATGGCCGTCATGGTGGCCACGCCTGCGAAGGACGTGCCCTGCACGAGCGGCAGCTGCGAGCCGAAGAACGGGATGCCCCAGGACTGCAGGACCGTGGCGAGGCCGCCCACGAAGAGCGAGGCCGCGATGAGCAGACCCTGCTCCTGGGGCGTCATGCCGGCGACGCCGCCGATGATGAGGGGCGGCGCGATGATGCCGCCGTACATGGTGAGCACGTGCTGCAGCCCGTACCCGAGGCTCCTGCCCACGCCGAGGTACTCGTCCTCCGGGCGGGTGCGGGTGGTGGCGGGCGGCTCAGCGGTGCGTGACCTGGCCATGGTGTTCTCCTAGGGATCCTGGTGATGAGAGAGACCCGGTGCCGGCGTCGGCGCGGGACCGGGGCGGAGCGAGGAGGTGGAGAGGAGCGCGGTGCGCGGGGGGCGCCGCAGGGGCGCCGGGCGTGCGGGCAGCGGGTGCGCCGCCCGCACGAGGGTGTGCGGGGTCCGTCGTCGTCGTGCGCGGACGGCGACGACGGGCCCCGCGCCCGGCGCCGCCGTCGGCGGCGCCGGGGAGTGCGGGCTCAGCAGAAGCCGGCGATGCCCATCCAGGCGGCCTCGTTCTCCGGGGCGCCCTTGCGCTGGATCGTGGCCTCGATGAGCCCGTAGGGACGGTCGGCCGCCCAGTGGGTCTCCTTGTCGTTCTCGAGGCCGCAGAAGCCGAGGTCGTACACGAAGTGGTGCTTGTTCGGGCAGGAGAACTTGATCTCGTCGATCTCCGGGTGGGCCTCGATGACGGCCTTGCCCATCAGGTAGAGGGTCTCCTGGAGGGCCTTGGAGTAGTGGTCGGTGAACTTGGTGAGGATGATCCGCTTGACGTCCTCGTAGACGGCGTCGAAGTCCACGTCGGCGGTGTTGTAGCGCCACCGGGTGGCGATGTCGGTGGACATGATCCGGTCCTCGGTCTCGGGCAGGACCGTGTACTTGTCCTTCGGGTAGCCCGTGAAGCCGGACTGCGTGGACTTCAGGACGGTCAGGTCCTTGAACCCGGAGATCACCGTCCGCTCCTCGCCGTCGGCGACGACCACCGCGGTGCGCACCTCGTCCTTGCGCTGCACGAAGCAGTGGTCGTGGTCGTCGATCCGGTTCCACGCGTGCTCCTGGGCCGCCCAGCGACCGCCCGTGATCCACTCGAACTCGCCGGTGAAGTGGCCGGCGAGCCGGAGCAGGAACTGCTCGGGGGAGTCGATGCCGTACTGCTGGGCGAAGGCGAACACGGTCTGCTTCTGCGTGTCCGTGGGCACGCAGTGGGCGTTGTCGCCGCGGGTGTGCACCTCCTCCAGGTCGCCGCGCAGCTGCGAGGTGACCACGAGGTCGCGGATCTCGTGGCGGTCGGTGTCGCGGTTGATGCGCACCACGTGGTTCTCGGCCTTGCCGTACTGGTTCCTGCCGAGGACGACGGTGTCCGTGGCCTTCTCGGTGATGACGTCGGTCATGACGCTTCTCCTAGCGATCTGGTGTCTGCTGATCGGGGCGGTCGAAGACGGGCGGGCCCGCCAACTCCTGGGTCAACTGCCCCGGTAGGTGGAAAAGGCGAACGGGCTCAGCAGGAGCGGCACGTGGTAGTGCCGCTCCTGCGCCTGCACCGTGAAGTTCACCGTCACGAACGGGTAGAACGTCGGCTGGTTCCTGCCGGCGAAGTACTGCCCGGTGGCGAAGGTGATCCGGTAGTCGCCGGATTCCAGGGTCTCTGGGCCCAGTTCGGGCACGCGTCCGTCGTCGTCGGTCTCGGCGGTCGCGATGGAGGTGCCGTCGGCGGCCTCGAGGGCCACGGCCACACCCCGGGCGGGGGTGCCGGTGACGGAGTCGAGGACGTGGGCGGTGACGTAGCTCATGGGGTGACGAGTCCTTCGAGTCGGAGGAGGGCGATCTCGCGCAGCTGGTCGGCGACCACGGTGCGCTCGGTCCCGGCGTCGTGCTGCAGGCGCTCGGAGAGCTGCTCCAGGATCTCCTCGGGGGTGCGCCCGGCGGCGCGGATGAGGAAGACCTGGCCGAACTTCTCCTCGTAGGCGCAGTTGCCCTCCCGCAGCCGCCGCTGGACCTCGGCGTCGGAGGGGTCCACGGCGGACTGCTCCGCCCGGGACAGGCCGGCCTCCGCGCTGTCGCCCTGGGGGCGCTCGCCGATCCGGGGGTGGTGGGACAGCGCCCGGTCGATCTCCTCGTCGCTGAACGGCCTCGCCGCGTCACGTGCCCTGCCGAGCAGGGCATCATGGTGCCAGTAGGGACGGGCGTCCGTCACGGCCTCCAGCCAGCGCGGGATGTCGAGGGCCGGACGGATCGCCTCGACCGCTTCCGGCCGGGGGAGGGAGTTGAACTCGGTGAGATGCATCTGCTGCGCCGTCAGCCCTTCCTTGATTCCGCAATGTGAAATAAATATTTCATTGAGTCCAGTGAACTGGATCACACGGTGCAAGTCAATGCTTCCATCGACGTGTTACCAAGTTCTTGCAGGAAGATGACCGTGGTGAAACCTTCGTTTCACCACGGAGCGGCGACGCCGTCAGGGCGGGGAGGAGCGCGGAGTGGACGTGCAGGGCGCAGTGAGCGGTGGGGGGCGGCCGGGCGGGACGGCGAGGGTGCTGGTGGTGACCGGAGCCGGCTCCGGGATCGGCCGGGCGGTGGCGCGCAGCTTCCTGGCGGCCGGATGGGCGGTCGTGCTGACCGGACGGCGCCGGGAGCCCCTGGAGGAGACCGCCGGCGGCGCGCCCGGGGCCCGGATCGTGCCGATGGACGTGGCCGACGCGCAGAGCGTGTCCGAGGCCTTCCGGGAGATCTCCCGCCTCGCGGGGCGGATCGACGTGCTGTTCAACAACGCGGGGACCTTCGGCCCGCGCGGGGAGGTGGACGAGATCGATCCCCTCGAGTGGCAGCGCACCCTGCAGGTGAACCTCACCGGGACCTATCTGTGCGCGGCCGAGGCCTTCCGGATCATGAAGCGGCAACGCCCCGGCGGCGGGCGGATCATCAACAACGGCTCGATCTCCGCCCACGCCCCCCGGCCGCTGTCCGCGGCCTACACCGCGAGCAAGCACGCCGTCACGGGTCTCACCCGGTCCCTGGACCTGGACGGCCGTCCGTACGGGATCACCTGCGGGCAGATCGACATCGGCAACGCGGCCACGGAGCTGCTCGCGGGTCTGGGGACGGACGGCGGCGCCCTGCAGGCCGACGGCTCGCTCCGCCCGGAGCCCAGCTTTCCCGTGGAGGAGGTGGGGCGTGCGGTGCTGATGATGGCCGAGCTCCCCGCGACCGCCACGGTGAACTCGCTCGTGCTCACCGCCTCCGGGATGCCGTTCGCCGGCCGCGGGTGAGCGGAGGGGGACCGGGGCGCTGAGAACTCCGCCGGGCGGCGCGGGGCTTCTGCGACAGACCGCTCGGCGAGGCCCCTCCTGGTCGTGCGGAGGGGTCTTCCCGGGCTGCGGGGCGGCCGTTCAGCCGGCCAGCCGGCGCCGGAGCTCGGCCACATGGCCCTCGGCCCGCACGTTGTGCTCGGCGGACTCGACGGTGCCGTCCGCGCCGATGACGAAGGTCGAGCGGAGCGGGCCGATCCGGGTCTCCCCGTTGACCGTCTTCTCCCCCCAGGCGCCCCATGCGCGGGCGGTGGCCGCGTCCGGGTCCGAAAGGAGCCGATAGGGAAGGCGGTGCTCTCGCGCGAAGCGGCGCAGGGTCTCGGGGTCGTCCCCCGAGACCCCCAGCACGGTGCATCCCAGTGCCTCGAGGGAGGCGAGGTTGTCGCGGAAGTCGCACGCCTCGGACGTGCAGCCGGGGGTGAAGGCCTTCGGATAGAAGTAGACGATCACCTTCCGGCCCCGCAGCCCGGACAGCCGCACCTCCTGGCCCTCGTGGTCGGTGAGCGCGAAGTCGGGGGCCTGCCGGCCGGTCTGGATCTGCGGTGCCATGGGTGCTCCTGGGTGGGCGATGGGCGGTGGGCGGTGGTCGTTGCGGTGCGGCGGGCTACGGGCGCCGGGCCGACAGGCGGCCCACGGCGGCCCCGACGCAGGCCGAGGACACCGCCAGCACCCACAACGGGGTGGCGCGGGCGCCGGGGTGCGCGGGCAGGGCCAGGTCGGGGTCGCAGTCGGTGCCGGTGTAGCTGAAGAAGGACGCGTGGGCGGCGAAGGCCGGGCTGGCGTTCATGATGACTCCCTCATGTTCGTATAACGGAATAGGAATTCCGTATCATGAAATCTACCGGCGGCTCAGGGGGGAGTCAAGGAAAAAGTGCCCGGTGCCGCGGTGCGGGCCCACGGGTCGCAGCCCGCCGGAGACGGCGTGCCGGGGGCGGTCCACCGGGCGCGAGCGCCCGCTCAGGCGCGGAAGGTGAGCTCGGTGCAGAGGTCGTCGCCCAGCGGGAAGCGGCGCACCGGGGCCCGCAGCGCCCCGGAGAGGTGGTCCGCGCCGCGGAACCTGATGCCGGGCACGCCGTCGCCGATCAGCATGGGCGCGGTGGTGAGGTAGAGCCGGTGCAGCGCCCCGGCCTCGAGGAAGCCCGAGACCGTGCGTCCGCCGCCCTCCACGAGCACCCGGTCCAGGCCGCGGTCCGCGAGCGCGGCCAGCACGTCCTGCGGGTCCAGCCGGCGGGGCGCGGCGGGTACGCGCAGCACGACGACGTGCGGGGCGAGCGCCGCCGGCACGGCGGCGCCGGATCCCACGACCCAGACGGTGGGGGCGACGCCGTCGGTGAGCACGGCGGAGCCGGCCGGGGCGCGCGCCGAGGGGTCGAGGACCACCCGGGTGGGGTGGGGGCCGGGCACCGCCCGGACGGTCAGCCGGCAGTCGTCGGCGGCGACCGTGCCGACCCCCACGACCACGGCGTCCACGAGCGCGCGCAGCCGGTGCAGGTGCTCCCGGTCCTCGGGGCCCGTCACGTACTCGGCGTGCCCGGTGCGCGAGGCGATGAACCCGTCCAGGCTCTGCCCGAGCTGGGCGATCACCAGCGGCCCCCGATGGGACACGAGGGGACCGTAGCGTCCGACCAGCTCCGGTCCCGCCGAGGGGTCCACCCGGCCGGCCAGCAGCTGCTCCCACGCCCCGGCGGCCCCGGCCGCCGGGCGGGGGCTCCCGGTCACCGGCTCAGCTCCGGGCGAGGAACCGGTCCCGGGCGGTCTCCCCGGCGATCGCCCGCAGCCGGTCGTACTGGTCGGCGGCGCCGGCCTCGAGGGCCCGCAGCTCCTCGGCGTCCAGGCGCGGATCCGACGGGGCGAGCTCGAGCAGGGTGACCCACATGCTGCGCTTGGCCACCACCAGGGACTGCAGCATCTCCAGCTCCCCGTGGGCGGCGATCCCCGTCCGTTCCCGGATCCGGCTCAGCGGATTGAGCCGGGACGCGATGCCGGTGGCCGTGCCGAGCCCCTTGGCCGCCCGGCGCCGGGTGGCGCCCAGGCGGTCGAGCATCGCCTCGAGGTGCCCGATGTCGTCCTGGATCTCCCGGACGAACCGGGCGAACCGGTCCTCGTAGGCGGTGCCGGCCCAGGTGCGGGCCGCCTCGTCGAAGAGCCGCACCCCGGACAGGGCGCCCATGTAGTGCCCGAGCATGTAGGCCTCGAGCTTGTCCTCCTGCAGCCGTGCCCCCGCGGTGCCGCCGGTCTCGACCTGCTCGCTCATCTGCTTCTCCTCTGGTTCTCGGTGCGTCCGTTGGTCCGTCTGCCGGTGTGTCTGCTGGTGCGTCCGTCGGTGCGGGTGCGGGCGTGTGGTGCGGGTCCGCACGGGCGGCCCGGGTGCGCCGTCCGCCGCCGGGCCCCGTCGGCCGGGGTCGGTCCTCCAGCGTACTGACTGTGCCGCCGCGCCGGGAGGAGGTCCCGGCCGGGAGCACCGGGGCCGGCGCCGCAGCGCGACATCATAAGCGGTATGACTATCATGGGCGCATGACTGAGAACCCGAACGGCACCCCGGACCCCGACGAGCAGGAGACCCTCGGCGCCTCCAGCCCCGAGCCGGGCAGCGGGCTCGACCGCGACCCGGACGAGTGGGCCACGGGCGAGGAGCCCATGACCAGCGCCCAGCGCAGCTATCTGGACACGCTGGCCCGCGAGGCAGGGGAGGAGCTCCCCGCGGACCTCACGAAGGCGGAGGCCTCCAAGCACATCGACCGCCTGCAGGACCGCAGCGAGCGCGTCCAGGACCAGTAGGTCCGGACGGGAGGGAGAGCGCCGTGAAGATCGTCGTCCTGGGCGCCACCGGCAACGTGGGCACCGCCCTGCTGCGGCGGCTGCACGCCGCCCCCGAGGTCACGCAGATCGTCGGGGTCTCCCGGGAGGGCCCGGAGCGGGGCGGCGAGCCCTACGACGGCGTCGAGTGGCACACCGTCGACGTCGCCGAGAAGGAGTCGACCGGCCGGCTCGCGGAGATCCTGCGCGGGGCGGACGCGGTGGTCCACCTGGTGTGGCTGATCCGCCCCAACCGGGACTTCGCGCTCATGCACCGCACCAACGTCGACGGACTGGTCCACGTGCTCGACGCCGTCGTCCTGGCCGGCGTGCCCCAGGTCGTCTATCCGTCCTCCCTCGGCGCCTACAGCCGCGGCCCCAAGGACCGCCGGGTGGACGAGTCCTGGCCCGTGGGCGGGGTGGACACCTCCCACTACAACGTCCAGAAGGCCGAGACGGAGGCGCTGCTCAACCGGTTCGAGGAGGCCCACCCCGAGGTCGTGGTGACCCGGCTGCGGCCCGGCTTCCTGTTCCAGGCCGACGCCGCCCCCGAGATCGGGGACTACTTCTTCGGCGCCCTCGTGCCCAAGGGCATCATCGCCCGGCTGCGCCTGCCGGTGCTGCCGTTCCCGGAGAAGTTCCGCTTCCAGACCCTGCACACCGACGACGTCGCCGACGCGTTCTGGCGGGTCATCCAGCACCGCGCCGGCGGGGCGTTCAACGTCGCGGCCGAGCCCGTGCTCGGTGCCGACGGCGTGGCCCAGGTGCTCGGCGCCAAGCGCGTCCTGCCCGTTCCGCCGGCCCTCGTCCGGGCGCTGGTGGCGATCACCTACCGGCTGCGGCTGCAGCCCACCGATCCGGGCTGGATCGACCTCGCCGACGCCGTGCCCCTCATGGACACCACGCGGATCCGCGAGGTGACGGGATGGTCCGAGACCGTGAGCTCGCTCGAGGCGCTCCGGCAGCTCGTCGAGCACCTCGACGGCCGCGAGGGCCTCGGCAACCGGGAGCACCGCCCCAAGTCGCCGCTGGTGTAGTTCCGGCCGGACCTTCCGGCCGGGCGCGGCGCCGACCGGACCCGTGCCGGTCGAGACGGACCGGTTCGACCCTCCGTTCACCCCGGCGTTCCTGCGCCGCAACGAGGTGGTCCTGCCCGTCAGCGACCCCGGTGCCGGAGCAGGGGAAGCGCCGCGCTGATCAGCACCATGGCGCAGGCCGCGCCGATCGCGGCGGCGAAGGCGCCCCGGTGCCCGGCGGTCTCGGCCACGAGCCCGGCCAGCGCCGCGCCCACGGCCGTGCCCAGCACCACGCCGCTCGCCAGCATCGTCATCACCGTGCCCAGCCGCTCCGGCCGGGCGACGTCCCCGCCGATCGTGTAGATCGTGACCATGGTGGGGCCCACGGGCAGACCGACGAGCAGCAGCACCACGAGCATCGGCACGATGTCGCCGGGCAGGAGGAACAGCAGGCTCAGGACGGCCATGGCGCCCGCGCCGGCCATCCAGCGGGCGGCCGGCCGGAAGCGCTGCGGCCACCAGGCCACGGACAGGGCCGCGGCCGCGGAGCTGATGCCCAGCACGGCGTAGAGCAGCCCGGCCGCGCTCTGGGCCCCGAACGCGCCGCCGAAGGCGCTCAGGCCGTTCTGCACGGCCCCGAAGAACGTGCCCATGGCCACCATCCCGAGCACGGGGAGCAGGACGAGGACCCGGTCCCGGCCGGGAACGGGCACGACCGCCACCCGCCGCCGCGGCCTGGGAGCAGCCGGTGCCGCGCGGTGCGAGGAGTGCACGGCGAAGCACGGGACCATGGTGAGGGTCAGCGCGGCGGCCAGGACGAACGGGGTCCACGGGGCGAGCAGGGACGCCAGCAGGCCCACGAGGGCGGGGCCGAGCACGAAGGTCAGCTCATCGGCGGTGGACTCGTAGGACAGCGCGGTGTCCAGCTCCTGCCGGGCGCCCCCGGCCAGCCCGCGCCAGCGGACCCGGGCCAGCGGACCCACCTGGGGGCAGGTGGCGCCCACCAGCAGCGCCGCCGCGACGAGCAGCGGCACGGCCGGCCCGCCCGGGCCGGCGTAGGCGGTCACCAGCAGCAGGCCGATGGCCACCGTGTGGGCGAGGGCCGAGACCAGCAGCACCGCCCGCTGGCCCACCCGGTCGGCGAGGTGACCCATCAGGGGCCCACCCAGGGCCGAGCCGACCCCGACGGCGCCGGCGGCCGCCCCGCCCACGGCGTAGGAGCCGGTGACGGCGGTGGCGAGGGTCAGGGCCCCGACGGTGATCATGGCCAGGGGCAGGCGGGCCACGAAGGCGATCGGCAGGAAGCCGCGGCCGCCCAGCTCGAGGAGCCGCCCGTAGCGGCCGCCGGAGCGTCGCACCGCCCGGCGGCCGGGGCCGCGGCGCTGCTCGGCGGCCTGCTCGGTGGCGGGGTGCTCCGTGGCGGCCGGCGCGCTGGCGGCCGGGGGCTCCGTCGTGCGGCGGGCTGCGGTGGGGTGGTCCGCCGGGGCCTCGGAGGTCGTGCCCACGGGAGCGGTGGAGGGGTTCAGAGGGTTCACGGGTGTCCTCGAAGACTGTGCGCACCGTCCCCCCTCCCGGTGCGCCCGACCCGGACGAACGTCCCCAGTCTACCCGGCGGCCGGGCGCAGGGAACGGCCGCCGGAGGTGACCTCCGCCGCGCCCACCTCGGAGGAGACGTACAGGCACGGGCGGTCCTCGGGGACCGTGGCGCAGACCGTCGCCGCCGTCAGCTCCTCGGGGTCGCGCTCGCCGGCGCCGGCCACCGCGGGGGTCCACCACTCGGCGTCCGGGACCGAGGCCTCGATCGCGCCCGCGCCGGTGGTGATCGCGACCCGCCGCGGGGCGTCGCCGAGGATCCGCACCTCGGCGGCCCCCACCTCCGTGTGCACGTCCACGTCCTCGCGCACCCGGGCGCCGTCGACCAGGACGGTGCCCACCTCCGAGGCCGCCCACAGGCTCCGGGCGCTGCCGCCCATCTGCACCACACCGGCCTCGGTGTCGAGCCGGACGTCGCCGAAGTCGCCCCGGGCGGAGAGGGTGCCGGCGTCGCCGGAGAGCCGCAGGTCCACGGGGTCGTCGTCGGCCGGGACCGTGACCCGCACCTGCATCCCGCCGCCGGTGCCGATCCAGGAGCCGCTCGGCGGAGCCGCCACGGTCAGCCGCCCGTCCTGCACCAGCGGTTCGGGCGCCCGGTCCAGGCCGATGCCGGCGTAAACGGCCTCGACCCGCAGATCGGGCACGTCGGCGGTCACGACCTCGATCACGGCGGAGCGGCCGTCGATCGCGACGGTGTCCACGGGCGCGGTCACGGTGGTGTCCACCCGCCGCTCCTCGACGGACAGGGACGCGGCCATGGCCGCCCCGCCGCCGCCGAGCAGCAGCAGGGCGCCCAGGCCGCCGAGCACGGCGGTGGGAACGAGCCAGGCGGTGCGCTCGTTCGGCCCGACGACGTCCCGGGCAGGGCGGTACAGAGGGTCGTGGAGGGTGTCGTGGGCGGTGTCGTGCGCGGCGGGCCGCCCGGGGACGGGGTGTTCGGGGTGGGTGCTCATGGCCGGAACTCCTGGTGGGGCGGGTGGACGGACGTGGGGTGGCCGGGCCCGGGGTCGGGATAGCCGAGGTAGCGCAGGACCGCGCGGACGCGGCGGTTGCCGCCGTCCTCGTGCGCGAGGCCGAGCTTGGTGAACACGGACCGGATGTGCTTCTCCACCGAGGACTCGGTGAGGAACAGGTTCGCGGCGATCGAGGCGTTGGACAGGCCCTGGGCCATGAGCCCGAGCACCTCGTGCTCGCGGGGGGAGAGCAGCTCCAGGTCCTGCCGGTGCCGCGAGCGCACCAGCAGCTGGGAGACCACCTCCGGGTCCAGGACGGTGCCGCCGGCACCGACCGTTCCCACGGACTCGAGGAACTGGTCGACGTCGGCCACCCGGTCCTTGAGCAGGTAGCCCAGCCCGTCCCGGCGGGAGGCGATCAGCTCGGAGGCGTAGCGCTCCTCGACGTACTGGGAGAGCACGAGCACCGCGATCCGCGGGTGCTGCGAGCGGACGAGGACGGCGGCGCGGATCCCCTCGTCCGTGAAGGTCGGGGGCAGCCGCACGTCCACCAGGGCGAAGTCCGGCTCGTGCTGCTCGACGGCCTTCAGCAGGCCCTCCGCGGTGTCCACGTCGGCGACCACCTCGTGCCCGGCCTCGGTCAGCAGGCGGACCAGGCCCGCGCGCAGGAGGACGGCGTCCTCGGCGATGACGATGCGCATCAGGATCCCTCCCCCCGGGTGACCGGCAGCTCGACGGTCAGCTCGGTCGGCCCGCCCGCGGGCGAGTCGAGGAAGAAGTGCCCGCCCGCGGAGCGGATCCGGTCCGCGATCCCGGACAGCCCGCCGCCGGGGACCACCACGGCACCGCCGCGGCCGTCGTCGGCGATCCGGGCGACCACCCGGGTGGCCCCGGCCGGGTCGGGCTCGAGGCCGACCCGGACCGAGGCGGCGTCCGCCCCGGAGTGCTTGACGACGTTGGCCAGGCCCTCGGAGACCGCGAAGTACACGGCGGCCTCGGTCTCGGGGGCCAGGCGGGGCACGCGCACGTCCACGGCGACCGGCACGGGGGACTGGGCGGCCACGGCGGACAGGGCCGCGTCCAGCCCGCGGTCCTCCAGCACGGCCGGGTGGAATCCCCGGGCCAGGCGGCGCAGCTCCGTGATCGCGGCCTTCGTCGTGGCGTGCGCCTCGCCGATGAGGTCCTTCGCCCCGGCGGGGTCGTGGTCGATCCGCCGCTGGGCCATCGACAGGTTCATGGCCACGGACACCAGCTGCGGCTGCACGCCGTCGTGCAGGTCGCGCTCGATCCGGGAGCGCTCGGTCCGCGCTCCGCGGACGGCGGTCTCCCGGGCCGCCGCGGCCTCGGCGGCCCTCCGGCGCAGCTCCGCCGCCTCGTCCACCCGCAGCAGCAGCCGGGACAGGCCCCGGTGGGCGGCCACGGACAGCACCAGCAGGAGCACCCCGAGCAGCGCGAGCGTGAGCCCGGCCAGCACCACGGCCCAGTCCGGCCACGTGCCGACCAGCTCGGAGGGCCAGATCGGGTTGGACTCCGCGGCGTAGAGCGGGGCCAGGGCCAGCGCCACGGCGGCGCCGGTGCCGGCGAGGGCGCCGACCGCCACCCAGCCCAGGACCGTGGTCAGGAGCAGGTGCAGCAGGCCGGTCCAGAACGCGGCGTCGGAGACGTCCAGCCACCACTGGTGCGGGATCCGCCATCCGTCGGCGCGCGGGGAGCGGCGCCGGTGCGGGGCCGGCAGGTGCAGCCCGAACGCCGCCTGCGTCCGGCGGCGCTCGACCCACTCGATCCCGCGGACGGCGTAGATCGCGGCCACCAGCAGCACCACGCCCACGAGGGCCGCGAGCGAGGCGAGGCCCGCGGTGACCAGGGACACGAGCGCGGTCAGCCACAGGGTGCCCAGGGCGGCGTCGACCACCAGGTCGGTGCCGCCGAAGAAGAGGGTCCTGGCGGACCACGGCCCCCACTCGCGGACGCCGGTGCCGCCGGTGGGGACGGCGGGCCGGGACCCGGAGGCGGCGCGGTGGGCGGCGTCGTCGGCGGCCGTCCCGGGGTCGGAGGTGTGCCCGGCGCCGCTCCACGGTGCGGGCGGCAGGGGCCGGGTCTCGTGCGGTGTGCTCATGGCTCTCACGCTACGGTCGGCGGGCTGCTCCCGACTGCGACGTTCTCCACCTGTTACGGGTGGGGTTTTCCGCACCGTCGCGGCGGCGTCCGCAACACACCGGTCATCTGCCACGGACCGTTGCCGCGGTCCGTCCGGCTCCCTACCGTTTGCCACAGCGGGAGGGCGCGCTCCGCACGGCGTGCGAACGGTGGGTCGGCCGCCGCGCCGGTGTCCTCTCCGCCGATCGTCGCGAGGAGGCGTCCGATGACCAGCAACACCTCCACCGGGCACCTCGCCCAGGTGCTCGCCGGGCTGCCCCGCTTCACGCAGGACCCCGCCGAGCTCGAGCTCGTCCGGACGGACCGTTCGGGCTACGTCCCCCCGACCCTGCCGGACGGCGTCGTCCGGGCCGAGTCGGTGCAGGACGTGGTCCGGACCCTCACCCTGGCGAACGAGCACCGCATCCCCGTGGTGCCGCGCGGCGCGGGCACCGGTCTGGCGGCCGGTTCCTCGGCGTGCCGCGGCGAGATCGTCCTGGACCTGCGGCGGATGAACCGGATCCTGCGGATCGACCCGGTCGAGCAGATCGCGGTCGTGGAGCCGGGGGTGCTCAACGCCGACCTCAACGCGGCCGCGGGCGAGTACGGCCTGTTCTACGCCCCGGACCCCGCGAGCACGGCCATCTGCTCCATCGGCGGCAACATCGCGACCAACGCCGGCGGCATGCGCTGCGCCAAGTACGGCGTGACGCGCGAGTCGGTGCTCAGCCTCACGGTCGTCCTCGCCGACGGCCGGGTGCTGGTGACCGGCACCCAGACCATCAAGGCCGTGACCGGCTACGACATGAACGCCCTGTTCATCGGCTCCGAGGGCACGCTGGGCGTCGTGGTCGAGGCGACGCTGCGGCTGCGGCCGGCGCCGGTGGCCACCGCGACCGTGGCCGCGTACTTCCGGGACGTCGCGGCAGCGGCGGCGGCGGCCTCGGCGGTGGTCGCGGCCCGGGCCACCCCGTCGGTCCTCGAACTCGTGGACGGGCCGACCCTGGGCGCCATCGATCTCGCCACCGGCACCGACCACCGCCGCCGCGGCGAGGCCTTCCTGCTCGCGCAGACCGACGGCTTCGGCGCCGAGATCGAGCGCGACGTGGTGCTGCGGGCGATCGAGCCCTTCGCGGACGCGGTCCTGATCGCCAAGGACCCGGTGGAGGCCGAGGCCCTGGTCCAGGCCCGCCGGGACGCGATCCCCTCGCTGGAGAAGCTGGGCCGCACCTCCATCGGGGACGTCGGCGTGCCGCGCCACCGACTGGCCGAGATCGTCACCGGGATCCAGCAGATCGCGCAGGACACCGGCGTCGACATCTACACGGTGGCCCACGCCGCCGACGGCAACCTGCACCCGATGATCGTCGTCGCCGAGCACGAGCCCATCACCGAGGGCGCCCCGAAGGACGCCCTCGGCCGGATGTTCGAGCTCGCCCGGAGTCTCGGCGGCACCCTGACCGGCGAGCACGGCGTGGGGCTGCTCAAGCAGGACTGGTTCACCGCCGAGGTCGGGCAGGTCTCGCGCGACCTCCAGCACCGCATCAAGCGCGCCTTCGACCCCCACAACATCCTGAACCCGGGCAAGGCCATCTGACCCGCGGCACCCGCCCGGCCGGGACCGGCCGCGGCGCCGGTGCATCCGGGAGACTGGGGGCATGGACGCAGCACAGCCCGCCGACGACGGCGCCCACGACGAGCAGGACCCCGGCCCCGGGCGCCGGCGGGGCGCGCCGCTGGAGCGGCGCCGGCTCACCTACCCCGAGGTCGGGGCGACCGCCGGGGCGCTGCCGGCCGGCTACGACCACCTGGTGCGCTCCCGCACCGTCGGCGCCGGGGAGGATGCGTTCCGGGCGGCCGCCGAGCGGCTGATGGGCTGGGACATGCACCGCTCCGCGGGCCTCGAGGTGCGGCCCACGGCCGCGCGGGCGGCCCTCGGCGCCCGGGTGGTGCTGCGCCTGGGGTGGGGGCCCCTGCGGCTCGAGGCGCCGTGCGAGGTCGTGCACGTGCTCGACGAGCCCCGGCGGCAGGGCTTCGCCTACGGCACGCTGGAGGGCCACCCGGAGCGGGGCGAGGAACTGTTCTGCCTGGACCTGCGCCCGGACGGCACGGTGGTGCTGAGCATCACCGCGTTCTCCCGTCCGGCCGCGTGGTGGGTCCGGGCGGGGGCTCCGGCGGCCCGGTGCGTGCAGGAACGGGTGACCCGGCGCTACCTGCGCGCTCTGCTCTGACGGTCCCGGGGCACAGGCCGCGCCCGGGCACGCGCGGACCGGGCACGAGCCGGGCGTGGAGCGGCCCCGGGCGGGAGCCGGGCCCGGGCGTCGCGGGATCCCGGGGCCCCGACGGACCGGCTCAGGCGGCGGGACGCAGCGGGCAGCGGCGCAGGCGGTGGTCCCGGAGGGTGGCCAGGCGCGGGATCCCGGTGCGGTCCTCCAGCAGCCAGAGCACCCCCAGGTGGGGTGCCACCTGGCTCACGGTGCCCGTGGAGCGCAGCTGCCGGTGCTCCCACACCTCGATCCGGTCGCCGGGCACCACCCGGGACAGGCCCAGGATCCAGCGGGCGGGTGCAGTGGTGGGGCTGGGCGCGGTCATGGTCGGCCCCCTTCCGGGTCGTGCGGCGGGACGCCTTCATCCTCGCCCGCGGATGTGGCGGTGGCGTTTCGGGGCGGTTGAGATCGGATGTCCGTCCCCGGCGGGCGCGCGGGTCCCGGGCTCAGTACTTGCGCAGCGCCACGCGCCCCTGCCCGGTCCACCGGGCCCGCAGCAGCGCGGAGACGTCCAGCAGCAGCTCCGTCAGCTCCGCGGAGCCCGGACCCAGGGCACGGACCACGAGCCCCGGCACCGGCAGCTCGGAGACCCCGCAGCGCAGCCGCGGCAGCCGCTGCTCAGCGGCGGCGAGCAGCTCGTGGACTCGTTCGACGAGGGCGCGGTCCACCCGCGGGTCCACCACCAGCAGGGAGCCCAGGTGCGTGCGGCCCTCCAGGAAGCCGAGCCCGGCCACGGCGTCCTCGGCGGGGCGCAGGCGGAGGTTGTCGAGCACCACCGTGGTCCCGCCCATCACCACCTCGGTGCGCAGGGCCACGCTGCGGTAGCGGAAGACCGTCCCGTCCGGCGCCCACCCGGGGGTGACCACCTCGCTCGCCACGAGACAGGCCGAGGGGTCCATCGACACGGTCGTGGACTGCACGTAGTCGGCGTCCTCGTAGGCGATCAGCTGGTCCGGCAGGTACTCGAGCACCGCGCCGGGGCCGAGCGTGATCCGCACGTCCTGGCGGGCCGGGGCCGCCGGGCTGCGGTAGACCTTGGTCGCCGACTGGGTGGTGACCAGGGCGGTGCCGGCGGCCTCCACCGCGACGTCGAGCTCGTAGCGGTCCCCGCCGAGGTAGCCGCCGCCGGGATTGACGACGACGAAGCACGGCTGCCCCGACCCGTCCAGGCGGTGCGGACGCAGCACCCGCAGGGCCCCGGCGTGGAACTGGCGGACGGCCACGGTGCGCTCCCCGCGGGGCGCGAGGACCAGTTCGAGCCGCCCGGTCGGGGCGGGAGTCCCCGGCCAGGGCCCCGGCCCGCTTCCGGGACCGGCCGCGGGGGCCGCGGGCGCGGGCGCCGTCACCGGGCCATGTCCAGCATCAGCACGTCGTGCCGGATCCACGCGAGGATCCGCTCGAGGCCCTCGTCCGTGCGCAGGTTCGTGAAGCAGAACGGCCGGTCCCCGCGGAACACCGCCGAGTCCGCGGCCATGACGTCCAGGTCCGCCCCGACGTGCGGGGCGAGGTCGATCTTGTTGATCACGAACAGGTCCGACCGGATCATGCCCTGCCCGGCCTTGCGCGGGATCTTCTCGCCCTGGGCCACGTCGATGACGTAGATCGAGAAGTCGACCAGCTCGGGGCTGAACGTGGCCGAGAGGTTGTCCCCGCCGGACTCGACGAACACGAGCTGCAGGTCCGGGTGCTCGGCGCACAGCTTCTCGATCGCGGCCTCGTTCATCGAGGTGTCCTCGCGGATGGCGGTGTGCGGGCAGCCGCCGGTCTCGATGCCCACGATCCGGTCCAGGGGCAGCACGCCGTTGCGGGCCAGGATCTTGGCGTCCTCGATCGTGTAGATGTCGTTGGTGATCGCGGCCATCGAGACCTCGTCGATCAGCGCCCGGGTGACCCGCTCCACGAGCTGCGTCTTGCCGGCGCCCACGGGCCCGCCCACGCCGATGCGCACGGGCCCGCGGCCGGCCGGGGTGGTGGGGGCGGAGGGAACGGTGGTCATGGGAACTCCTGGGTCGGTGCGGTCGGTGCGGTCGGTGCGGTCGGTGCGGTCGGTGTCGTGGGTGCTGGTCCGGGCGGCGGGTCAGGACATGAACATGCGGGCCCGCTGCCAGGCGTGGCGCATCTGGGCGATCTCCAGGCCGGGGCTGGTCGCCCCGACCTCCTCCTGGGGCATGCGACCGATCCGCTCGACCCCGCGGGCCACGTCCTCGTGCAGGGCGCGCAGGACCCGCTGGCCCGCGTTCTGGCCGAGGGGGATCCCGCGCACGGCGTTTTGGGTCAGGGAGGTCGCGGTCGAGAAGAGGTAGGCGCCGGCCAGCTGCTCCCAGGGGACGCCGAGACCGGCGCCCACGAGGGCGAAGGCCACCGCGGGACTGCCCCGGCTCGTCCCGGCGCGCTGCCGCTCCGCGTAGGCCAGCAGCCGCGGGGAGGGGAAGTTCTCCGCGCCGATCTCGGTCATCCGCCGGCCCATCGCGGACGCGGCGTCCCGCACCTGGACGGGCAGGGCCTGGGCGCTCAGCAGCTCGTCGGCGCGCCACACGGCGTCGTCGTCGGCCGCCGTGGCGACGGCCCGCACGGCCCAGCCCTCGGCGGGCACCACCTGGTGGTGCAGGCAGTGCCGCACCCAGGCGAGGAAGCCGGGCTCGTCGCCCACGGTGCCGTCGTCGAGATAGGTCTCCAGGCCCAGGGAGTGGGCGAAGGCGCCGGTGGGCAGCGCGGAGTCGCACAGCTGCAGCACGGCCAGCATCCCCGCCGCGGCGGGGACGGCGGCCGCGGGGTCAGTGGGTGTGCTCGGCATGGCGGAACGGGACCTCCATCTGCCGTTCGACGCGCGCGAAGCGCATCCCGGCCTCCTGCAGGTACGCCTCGGCCGTGTGGTCGTACTGGAGCAGCATGAGGCCGCCGTGCCCCGGCAGCTCGGCGACCTCGGCGTCGGGGCCGAGGAACTGGGCGGGCAGGTGCCGGTTGCCCAGCGCGTGGGCCACGCGGCCCATCTCCTCGATCGTGGCCGGCGCCACGACCAGGACGTCGGTGGGCAGGGTCGAGACCACCACCGCGTTGAGGCCCTCCCGGTGCAGGATGTCCCCGTCCTTGAGCTCCCGGCGCTCGGCCAGGCGCAGGCCCAGCTCGGTGCCGTGGTCGGTCACGACCCGCTGGACGCGCCTGCGCAGCTCGGGCCCGGAGAGGGCGACCCGCTCCAGGTGCAGGCCGGCGCGCTCCTGCTCGGTGAGCTCGGCCAGGTTGCCGAGGACGGCTTCGACGATCACGGGTGCGGGTCCTCTCGGGAAGTTCGGGAAGTTCGGGAAGTTCGGGAAGTTCGGGAAGTTCGGGACGGTCGGGGTGCTCGGGACGTGCGGGGGCGGCCGGCGGGCCGGTCAGAAGAGGAAGTAGCGCTGGGCCATGGCCAGCTCCTCGGCGGGCTCGCAGGTGACGAGCTCGCCGTCGACCCGGACCTCGTAGGTCTGCGGGTCCACCTCGATCTGCGGGGTGGCGTCGTTGTGCCGCATGTCCTGCTTGGTCAGCCCCCGGATCCCGCCCACCGGCAGCACCCGCTTGCGCAGGCCCAGGCGCTCGCCGACGCCCGCCTCGACGGCGGCGCGGGACATGAAGGTGATCGAGTTGGCGTGCGGGGCGGTGCCCCGGGCCCCGAAGGCGTCGCGCATCAGCTGCGGCTGCGGGGTGGGGATGGAGGCGTTGGGGTCGCCCATGAGGGAGTGGACGATCTGCCCGCCCTTGAGCACCAGGTGCGGCTTCACCCCGAAGAACACGGGGTCCCACAGCACCAGGTCCGCGAACTTGCCGGTCTCCACCGAGCCCACGACGTCGGCGATCCCGTGCGCGAGCGCCGGGTTGATCGTGTACTTGGCCACGTAGCGCCTCAGCCGCGCGTTGTCCCCGCGGCCGGTCTCCTCGGGCAGGGGGCCGGTGCGCCGCTTCATCTGGTCGGCGAGCTGCCAGGTGCGCAGCACCACCTCGCCCACGCGGCCCATGGCCTGGGAGTCCGAGGAGGTCATGGAGAAGACCCCGAGGTCGTGCAGGACGTCCTCCGCGGCGATCGTCTCGGGCCGGATCCGGGAGTCGGCGAAGGCGACGTCCTCGGGGATGTCCGGGTTGAGGTGGTGGCAGACCATGAGCATGTCCAGGTGCTCCTCGGCCGTGTTGCGGGTGTAGGGCAGCGTCGGGTTCGTGGAGGAGGGCAGCACGTGGGGCAGCGAGGCGATGCGGATGATGTCCGGGGCGTGCCCGCCCCCGGCGCCCTCGGTGTGGAAGGTGTGGATCACCCGGCCCGCGATCGCGGCCACCGTGTCCTCGAGGAAGCCGCACTCGTTGAGCGTGTCGGTGTGTATGGCCACCTGCACGTCGAAGGCGTCGGCCACGGCCAGGGCCGTGTCGATCGCCGCGGTGGTGGCGCCCCAGTCCTCGTGGATCTTCAGGCCCACGGCCCCGGCCCGGATCTGCTCGGCGAGCGGCTCCGGGGCGCAGGCGTGGCCCTTGCCGAGCAGCCCGAAGTTCATGGGGTAGCCGTCGAGCGCCCGGAACATCCCGGCGAGGTGCCACGCCCCGGGGGTGATCGTGGTGGCGTTGGAGCCCTCGGCGGGCCCGGTGCCGCCGCCGAACATCGTGGTGATCCCGGAGGACAGGGCGGTGCCGACCTGGTCGGCCCCGATGAAGTGGATGTGCGAGTCGATCCCGCCGGCGGTGAGGATCCGGCCCTCACCGGCGATCACCTCGGTGGAGGCGCCGATCAGGACGTCCACGCCGTCCATGATGTCCGGGTTGCCGGCCTTGCCGATCGCGCTGATGTGCCCGTCGCGCAGGCCCACGTCCGCCTTGTAGATCCCGGAGGCGTCCAGGATCACCGCGTTGGTGATCACGGTGTCCACCACGCCGTCGTCCCGGGTGAGCCGGCCGTTGTGGCCCATGCCGTCCCGGATCACCTTGCCGCCGCCGAAGACCACCTCGTCGCCGGGGACCGTGAGGTCGCGCTCCACCTCGAGGAACAGCTCGGTGTCGGCCAGGCGCACCAGGTCCCCGGTGGTGGGGCCGTAGAGGCTGGTGTACTGGACGCGGGACATCTCGTGGCTCATGCCTGCTCCTGCTCCGGCGCGGTGGCGGACCCGCCGGCGGCCGGGACCGAGGGCCCCGGGGCGGCGGCCGCGGGGCGGTCGAGGGGGCCGTCGACCCGGTTGGCGAGACCGTGCACCTCGCGGCGCCCGGCCAGGGCCACCAGGCGCACCCGCTTGCGGTCGCCGGGCTCGAACCGCACGGCCGTTCCGGCGGGGACGTCGAGGCGGAAGCCCCGGGCCGCGGCCCGGTCGAACTCGAGGCCGGGATTGGCCTCGGCGAAGTGGAAGTGCGAGCCCACCTGCACCGGGCGGTCGCCGCGGTTGACCACGTCCACCTCCGTGGTGGGCCGGTCGGCGTTGATCAGCACGGGCTCGGGCCGCAGGACGTACTCTCCGGGGATCACGGGCGCTCCTTCGGGGCCGGGCGGGTCAGCGGATGGGGTCGTGGACGGTGACGAGCTTGGTGCCGTCGGGGAACGTCGCCTCCACCTGGACGGAGGAGACCATCTCCGGCACGCCCTCCATGACGTCCTCGCGGGCGAGGATCGTGGAGCCCCAGGACATCAGCTCGGCCACCGTGCGGCCGTCCCGAGCGCCCTCCAGCAGCTCGGCGGTGATCAGGGCGACGGCCTCGGGGTGGTTGAGCCGCAGCCCGCGCTCCCGGCGGCGGCGTGCGAGGTCGCCGGCCACGACGACGAGCAGCTTCTCCTGCTCACGGGGTGTCAGGTGCACGGCTCTCCTCGGGGACGGCGGGCGCTCAGGGACAGTCGTCACCGTAGGGGCCCCGTGTTTCGACGAGGTTCACCGGATGTTTCGGGCACGTGCCGGGGTCGGCCCCGGCCGCCCGCTCCCGATCGCGGCCGGCCCGCGCGACTGGTACGTATGCTGAGCACGGAAGATGAGCGCGGTCCGCCGGGGCCGCGCCGGTGCTCGGAGAGGTCGTGGTGTCGATGCGGTCCTGCCTGCGCGCGCTCGCGGTGGCGGCGCTGCTCGCGGTCCTGGGCTCGGGGTGCGCCTCGGGGTTCCCGAAGGACCCGGAGGGCACCCTCGACCGGGTGCGCGGCGGTGAGCTGCGGGCCGGGGTCACGGAGAGCCCGCCCTGGACCGAGGTCGCCGACAGCGGCCGCCCCTCCGGCGTGGAGGTCGAGCTGGTCGAGGAGTTCGCCGACCGGATCGACGCCGAGGTGGTGTGGTACCCCGGCGCCGAGAGCCACCTGATCCGTTCGCTCGAGGGCGGTGACCTCGACGTCGTCGTCGCGGGTCTCACCGAGACCTCCCCCTGGGAGAAGCACGCCGCCCTGACCCGCCCGCACACGCAGATCGAGACGTGGGACGGCCGCACGGAGAAGATCGTGCTGGCCACCCGGCTGGGGGAGAACGGCTTCCTCACCGAGCTGGAGACGTTCCTGGTGGAACGGGAGGCGGGCCGATGAGCCGCACGCGGCAGGAAGCCCGGTTCGGGTCCACCGAGCTCACGGACGGCCAGGCGCGGACCCTGGCGCGCGCGGTGCGCCTGGAGCGGGTCACCCTGGGGGTGCTCGCCGTGACCGTGGCCGTCGTGGCGCTCGTGGCCGGGCAGTCCCAGGCCATGAAGGTGGCCTGGATCGAGGACTCGCTCTCGTTCCTGCCGCCCCTCGCCTTCCTCGTGGCGGTGCGCATCGCCGGCCGGCGGCCGACGCCGCGCCACCCTTACGGCTACCACCGCTCGGTGGGCGTGGGGCACCTCGTGGCGGCGGTCGCGCTGCTGGCGATGGGCACCTTCCTCGTGGTGGACTCCGGCTCCGGGCTGCTGACGGGGGAGCGCCCCCCGATCGGGGTCACCAGCCTGTTCGGCACGCCGGTGTGGTCGGGCTGGCTGATGGTGGCGGCGATGACGCTCACCAGCATCCCGCCGGTGATCCTGGGGCGGATGAAGATGACGCTCGCGGAGGAGCTGCACGACAAGGTGCTCTACGCGGACGCCGACATGAACAAGGCGGACTGGATGACCGGGCTCGCCACGGTCGCCGGCGTGCTGGGCATCGGCATGGGCCTGTGGTGGGCGGACGCGGTGGCGGCGCTCGTGGTCTCCACCTCGATCCTCAAGGACGGGGTCACCAACCTCCGGGGAGCCGTCGCGGACCTCGTGGACTCGCGTCCCACCACCTACGACGACGCCGCGCCGCACCCTCTCGTCGGCCAGCTGGAGACGGTGCTGCGCCAGCTGCCCTGGGTGCACCAGGCCGACGTCCGGGTCCGGGACGAGGGGCACGTCTTCCACGTGGAGGGCTTCGTGGTCCCCGCCGCGGGGATCACGCCGACCCTCGAGCAGCTCGCGGCCGCCCGGAAGCGCTGCGCGGACCTGGACTGGAAGATCGAGGACGTGGTCCTGGCCCCCGTGGCGGCGCTGCCCGAGGACCAGGTCCCCCGCTGAGCCGGTGCCCCGGCGGCGGGTCCTCCGGAGGGGGACCGCCGCCGGGACTGCTCCTCCGCGGCGCTCAGATGCGCAGGTGCACCAGGCTGGGCCCGCGCACGGCGAGCGCCTCGGCGACCGTCTCGGCCAGGGTCTCCTGGGTCGCCGTGAACCCCACGGCGCCGAAGGCCTCGGCGAGCGCCGGCCAGTCCGGCTGCCGCAGGTCCACGGCCAGCGGGTCGATGTCCCGGTCGGTCATGTTCTGCCGGATCTCGCCGTAGCCGCCGTTGTCCACGCAGATGACCGGCAGGTCCAGTCCCAGCTCCACGGCGGTCATCAGCTCCTGGATCGAGAACATCAGCGCGCCGTCTCCCACGAGGCACAGCACCGGCCGGTCCGGAGCGGCGAGCTTGGCCCCGATCGAGGCCGGCAGCCCGTAGCCCAGGGTCGCGTAGGTCCCCATGTAGAGCAGGGAGCGCGGGTGCCGGGCGCGGAAGAACGTGGTCGAGCCCAGATAGGTGACCTGGGAGGAGTCACCGCCCACGATCGTGTCCTCGGGCACCACG
Organism: Kocuria sediminis; assembly: GCF_009735315.1. Classification (NCBI taxonomy): domain Bacteria; kingdom Bacillati; phylum Actinomycetota; class Actinomycetes; order Micrococcales; family Micrococcaceae; genus Kocuria; species Kocuria sediminis. The sequence goes on along the minus strand of NZ_WOGU01000013.1, from coordinate 51,258 downwards.
GACATGATCGTCTCGTTGAGCGCCGCGAGGTCGGGCGCGGTGCGGCGGCCCTCGTCGTCGAGCCGGGCGAACACGTCGGTGAGGTCCCGCGGGGGCCGCGGCTCGAGCGGGCCGAGCGCCTCGATGAGCTGCGGGACCACGGCCGCGGAGTGGCCGGGCAGCTCGATGTCCGGGTCGAGGTTGCACAGCATCTGGTCCCGCATGATGTCCACCCGCACGATCGGCCCGGCCGGGGTGATGTCCCCGCCCCACAGCTCGGCCTCGCCGACCTTGGAGCCGATCACGAGCAGGGCGTCGGCCGCGCGCAGGAACTCGTGCGCGGTGGACAGGCGCAGGTCGGCGCCCAGGGAGAGGCGGTGCCGCTCCGGGATGGCTCCCTTGCCGTTGGTCGTGGTGATGACCGGCGCCTCGAGCAGCTCGGCGAGCTCCAGCAGCCGCTGCCCGGCGGCCAGCGAGCCGCCGCCGGCCAGGATCACGGGGGTGGCCGCCCCGCGCAGCACCTCGGCGGCGCGGCGCACGTCCTCCAGCGGGGCCGGCTGCGGGGCGCCCAGCCGGCGCGGGGCCACCTGCCGGTCCGTGTAGTCGAGCTCGGCCTCCAGCACGTCGAGCGGGATCTCGATGTGCACGGGACGGGGCCGGGAGTGGGCGAAGTCCCGGAAGGCGTCGTGGACCATGGTCACGGCCTCGGCGCCGCTGGTGACCCGGCGGCTGCGGCCCACGATGGCGTCGACGGCAGCGGAGGGGTTCTTCGTCTCGTGCAGCGAGCCGATGTCCCGGAAGTCGTGACCCACGGGCCGTCCGGGGGAGAGGATGATCATCGGGCGGGACTCGGCGTAGGCGGTGGCCGCCCCGGACAGGGAGTTGAGCAGCCCGGGGCCGGAGGTCGTGATGACGACCCCCGGCAGCCCGGAGATCTGGCTCCAGCCGTCGGCGCCGTAGGCGGCGCCCTGCTCGTGGCGGGTGGTGACCGCACGGATGCCCAGGTCCCGCAGCGGGCGGTAGAACTCCAGCGAGTGGGTGCCGGGGATGCCGAAGACGGTGTCGACCCCGTAGCCGCGGAGGGTCTCCAGCACGGCGCGGGCCGTGGTGCGCCGAGCGCTCACGAGCGGACCTCCGTCCGGCCGGCGGGGCCGGTGGCGTCGTCGGCGCCGGGGCTCCGGCGGGACGCGGCGATGCGCTCGTCCCAGTGCTGCAGCACCTCGGCGTGCGTGGGGCGGGTCAGCAGCGAGACGACCACGTAGACGAGGGCGGAGCTGAGCAGGCCCAGGTAGATGGGCGCGTTGGCCAGCACGCCGAAGACCGTCATGGACGCGACGGTCACCACGGAGCCCACGAGCATGGACAGGGCGGCCCCGAGGCCGGTGCCCCGGCGCCACACCAGGCCGCCGAGGATCGCGACGAGCAGCCCGCCCACGAGGATGTCGTAGGCGATCGTGAGGGCGGTGACGGTGTCGGACACGAAGATCGAGATCGCGGTGATCACCACGCCGAAGACGAGGACGTAGAGCCGGTCCCCGCGCAGCGCCTCGGCGGTGCCCTCCGGCGCCGGGGCGGCGTCGCGCCGGCGCAGGGACTTCAGGGTCGGCACGACGTCGACCCGGGCGACCGTGGCCGCGGCGATGAGCGCCCCCGAGGCGGTGGACATCATGGCGGCCACCCCGGCGGCGAGGACGATCCCGCCCAGCCCGGCCGGGACGTACTGCTGGGCCATCGTGGCGAACGCGTCGTCGGGGGAGGACAGCTCCGGGGCCACGGCCGCGGCGGTCATCCCGATGACGGCGCCGGCCACGCCGTAGAGCGCCACGTAGGCGGCGGCACTGAGCCCGCCCCAGCGGGCGACCCGCGGGGACCGGGCGGTGAAGACGCGCTGCCAGATGTCCTGGCCGATGAGCATGCCGAACCCGTAGACCACGAACTGGGTGATGATCGCCTGCGTGCCCATGCCGCCCCAGGTGAAGAACGACGCGTCGAGCCGCTCGCCCAGCCCGCTCCAGCCGCCCGCGGCGGAGAGGGAGAAGGGCAGCAGGATCAGGAACAGCCCGACCGTCATGAGCACGAACTGCATCATGTCCGTCAGCGTGATCGACCACATGCCGCCGAGCACGGAGTACGCCACCACGACCACGCCGCCGAGCAGGATCGCCCAGGTGCGGTCGAGGGGGAGCAGGACCGAGAAGATCGCCGCGTACGCGGAGGTGGAGGTCACCGAGAGCATCACCGTGTAGGCCAGCATCACGAACGAGGACGCCTTGGCCCCGCCGCGCTCCCCGTAGCGCAGCTGCAGCATCTGCGAGACGGTGAACACCTTCAGCGACTGGATGCGCCCGGCGAAGAACAGGCTCAGCGCGGCCAGGCCCGTGGCGATCGCCACCACGAGCCACATGCCGGAGATCCCGTACGTGTAGCCCAGGCCCACGCCGCCGACCGTGGAGGCACCGCCCAGGACCACGGCGGCCATGGTGCCGGTGTAGAAGCCGGGGCCGAGCCGGCGGCCGGCCACCCGGTAGTCCTCCGCGTTCTTGGCGCGCCGGCTGGCCCAGAGGCCCACCGTCACCATGGCGACCAGGTAGAGCAGGATGATCAGCACGTTCATGGGTGTCACTTCTTCCTCGGAGCCGGGGACTCCTGCGGTCGATCGGCGAGTTTCTCAATAAGAAACAAAAGTTGTCCCACATAGTATGATGCAGATCATGTTTTGAAAACGGGTCCGGGGTGTTACGACCCGGTAAGACCGTCCGTGAGCGAGGAGCCGTCGCCGTGAAAGCCCTGCCCATCGAGAGCACCGGCCACTCCGCCGCCGTGGGGTCGCGCCTGCGCAACCACCGGCTGCGCAACCACATGACCATCGACCAGCTCGCCTCCGCCGCCGGCCTCACCAAGGGGTTCGTCAGCCGGGTGGAGCGGGACATCACGTCCCCCTCCGTGGACTCGCTGGTTCGCATGTGCCAGGTGCTGCGCATCGACGTGGGGGCGGTCTTCGCCGGCCCCGCCGACGTCGAGCTCGTCCGGCTCGCCGACGCGCCGCACGTGGACCTCGGCGGCCAGGGCATCGAGGAGCAGCTCGTCACGCCCACGGGCCAGCGCAAGGTGCAGGTCATCCGGGCGCGCGTGGCCGCCGGGGGCCGCGGCGAGGAGTCGATGTACAGCATGGACTGCGAGACCGAGGTGCTGCACCTGATCAGCGGCCGGTTCCGGCTCGTGGTCCCGGACCGCACCTACGAGCTCGAGGCCGGGGACACCGTGAGCTTCCCCGGCACCGAGCCCCACACCTGGGAGAACCCCGGACCCGAGGAGGCCGTGCTGCTGTGGATCCTCGGCTCCTGAGCACCCCGCCCGTCCCGCCCACCCCGCCCGTCCACCATCCCCCGTCGAGAGGACCGCACACCATGAACCCCGAGCGCATCACCACCACCGGCGACGACGGCACCCGCGTCGTCGGTCCCGTCAACGCCGCCCTCACCCCGCGCTGGGCCGGGCTGGGCACCTTCGCCCGCCTGCCGCGCACCGACGAGGTGGAGCACACGGACATCGCCGTGGTCGGCGTGCCCTTCGACGCCGGGGTCTCCTACCGGCCCGGCGCCCGGTTCGGGTCCAACCACGTCCGGGAGTCCTCCCGCCTGCTGCGCCCGTACAACCCCGCGCAGAACGTCTCCCCCTTCGCAGGCAAGCAGGTCGCCGACGCCGGGGACATCGTGGCCAACCCGTTCGACATCGGCGAGGCGATCACCTCCATCGAGGCCCAGGCCAAGGAGCTGATGGGCGAGACCACCCAGCTCGTGGCCATCGGCGGGGACCACACCATCGCCCTGCCCCTGCTGCGCGCGGCCCACTCCCGCCACGGCAAGGTGGCGCTGCTGCACTTCGACGCGCACCTGGACACCTGGGACACCTACTTCGGCGCCGAGTACACCCACGGCACCCCGTTCCGCCGCGCCTGGGAGGAGGGCCTGCTCGACACCGACGCCGCCTGCCACGTGGGCACCCGCGGGCCCCTCTACGGCACCGAGGACCTCGACGACGACGCCCGCTTCGGCTTCGGCATCGTCTCCTCCGCCGACGTCATGCGGCTGGGGGTGGACGCCGTCGTGGCGCACCTGCGGGAGCGCGTCGGCGACCGCCCGCTCTACGTCTCCCTGGACATCGACGTCCTGGACCCGGCCCACGCCCCCGGCACCGGCACCCCGGAGGCAGGCGGGATGACCAGCCGGGAGGTGCTGGAGATCCTGCGCGGGCTGCGCGGCACGAACGTGGTCGGGGCCGACGTCGTCGAGGTGGCCCCCGCCTACGACCACGCGGAGCTCACCGGGGTGGCGGCCGCGCACGTGGCCTACGAGCTGATCACCCTGCTCGCCATGGGTCCCGGCGCGGCCCCCGACGGGCCCGCCTACGGGCTGGCCGGCCACGTCTACGGGGCCGCCGCGCCGGAGGCCGGGCAGGAGCAGCGGTGACCGGCGGCGCGGCCGTGAGCCGCCGCACCGACTCCGTACCCCTCTTCGCCCACCGCGCCGAGGAGTTCCGCCCGTCCCCGGTCCGGGCGGTGTTCGAGATCGCGCTGCAGCCCGGGATGATCTCCCTGGCCGGCGGCAACCCGGACATGAGCGCGCTCCCGCACCAGGTGGTCGCCGACATGGCCGCCCGGATCCTCGCCGAGCGCGGGCCCGAGGTGCTGCAGTACGGCTCCGGGGCCGGCATCGGGCGGCTGCCGGAGCTGATCGTGGAGCTCATGGGCCTGGAGGGCGCCGAGGTCGCCCCGGACCGGATCCAGATCACCGCCGGCTCCCAGGCGGGCCTGGACCTGGTGACCAAGCTGTACTGCGACCCGGGGGACGTGGTGGTCGCCGAGGGCCCCACCTACGTGGGCGCCCTGGGGGTGTTCGGCAGCTACGAGGTCGACGTCGAGCACGTGGACGTCGACGACGACGGGCTGGACCCCGAGGCGGTGGCCGAGCGGATCGACGGGCTGCGGGCCGCCGGCCGCACGGTGAAGTTCGTCTACACGGTCCCGAACTTCTCCAACCCCACGGGGGTGACGACTCCCGAGGAGCGGCGCCGCCGGCTCGTGGACGTGTGCGCCGAGCGCGGCGTGCTCGTCCTGGAGGACGACCCCTACGGGCTGCTCGGCTTCGACCGCGCCCACCGGCTGCCGTCCCTGTACTCCCTAGCCCCGGACACGGTGATCCACCTGGGCAGCTTCTCGAAGATCTTCTCCCCGGGCCTGCGGGTGGGGTGGATCGCGGCCGCGCCGGCGGTGCGGGCACGGCTGCAGATCGCGGCCGAGGCCGTCACGATCCACCCCTCCGTGCTCAGCCAGGAGCTCGCCGCCGCGTACGTCGCCAGCGAGCACTGGCGGCCGTCCCTGGACCGGGCCGTGGCGCTCTACCGCTCCCGCTGCGCGGCCATGATGGAGGCCCTGGAGACGCACATGCCGGAGGGCGTGCGCTGGACGCGGCCGGCCGGCGGCTTCTTCACCTGGCTGGAGCTCGGACCGTGGACCGGCGGCGGCGACCTGCTGCGGCGGGCCGTCGACCACGGCGTCGTGCTGGTGCCCGGCGGCGCCTGCTACGCCGACGGCCGCGCCACCACGAGCCTGCGCCTGGCCTACTCGGCCACCCCGGAGGCGGAGATCGCCGAGGGGGTCCGGCGGGTCGGCGAGATGCTGCGGGGCTGACGCCCCCGCTGCCCGTCCCGGTGGGCGCGCACCGGGACGGGACCCGCCCGCGCCCGGATAGACTGATCCGCAGCTTCAGCAGCGAGGCTTCCACCACCCCGGGGGCTTCCTCCGCCGGGGGCGACGCCTCGGAGCTGCTGTGATCCTTCCCCGCCCGCGCACCGACCTCCCCGAGCTGGGCGAGGTCGCCCAGGCCCTGACACGCCTGGGCGAGAGGCTGGGGGCCGGCCCCGCCGACTCCCTGGTCGACGCGGTCGTCCGGTGCGCGGTGGAGTGGGTGGACGGCGCGCGCTGGGCCAGCGTCACCGTCCTGCAGCAGGGCAGCTTCCGGACGCTGGGCCACACCGGCCCCGAGGCCGCCGCCGCCGACGCCCTGCAGTACGAGCTGCGCTCGGGCCCGTGCGTCGACGCGGTCCTGGACGACAGCGTCCTCGTCTCGGGAGACCTCGCCCACGACGGCCGCTGGCCCGGCTACGGGCCCCGGGTCGTCCGGGAGGTCGGCGTCACCAGCGTCCTGTCCCACCGGCTGCGGCTGATCGGGGACCCCGAGCTGATCGCCTCCCTGAACCTCTACTCGGACGCCCCGGACGCCTTCGACGAGCACGCCATGTGGGCCGGGACGCTGCTCGCCACGCAGGCGGGCCTCGGGATCTCGGTGGCGGTCACCCACCAGCGGGCCGCCCACCTGGAGGCGGCCCTGCGCACCAACCGGGAGATCGGGACGGCGATCGGCATCCTCATGGCCCGGCACCGGGTGACCCGCGAGCAGGCCCAGGAGCTGCTGCGGCTGGCCAGCCAGGACACCAACCGCAAGATGAGCGAGATCGCCGCCGAGGTCGTGCAGACCGGGGAGCTCTCCCTGCCCCGCCGGCCTCCGTCCGGCGGGTCCTGACCGAGGCACCCTGACCGGTGCACCCGGGTGCACCCGGTGCACCCGGTGCACCCGGCCGGTCCGCGGTGCCGCGGGGCTCAGGCTGCGGGGCTCAGGAGAGGACCGCCTCCGCGGCCCGGCGCCCGGAGGCCAGGGCGCCCTGGGTCGACCCGGTGGTGCGGTGGTCACCGCACACGTAGAGGCTGTCGCCGAGCGCGGCGGGGCGGTCCAGCACGCGCCCGGGCGGCTGCTCGGGCAGGGCGTCGCGGATCTCGTGCACGGTGAGCAGGTCCCACGCGGAGGCGTCCGTCCCCCAGATCCGGCCCAGCTGGCGCCGGACCTCGGCCTCCGCGGGCAGTGCGGCGCCGCGCGGCAGGAGGGCGCTGGCCTGGACGAGGGCCCGGCCGTCCGGGGCGTAGCTGGGGGCCGCGTTGCTGACCACGGCGGTGTCGACCAGGGGCCCGCCGGTGCGTCCGGGCAGGACCAGGCACGCCAGCTCGGAGGGGGCGGCCTCCGCGGCGAACCACCACGTGGCCTCGCCCTTCATCGGGGTCGCCGGCAGGTCGAGCAGCCCGGCCGCGGCCGGGGCCTCCGTGGCGACGACCACGGTGGGCGCCCGCCAGGTGCCGTCCCCGGCGCCCACGGACCAGCCGGTGCCGGTGCGCTCCAGGGCCCGGACACGGGTGTCCAGGACGGCGGGCGTGCGCAGCCCGTCGTGGAGCCACTCCGGCAGCGCGCCCATTCCGCCGGCCGGCAGACCGGGGGTGCCGAGCAGGAACCAGCCCACCAGCTCCCGCACGAAGGCCGCGGAGGTGCGCCCCTCGTCCTCCAGGATCACCCCCGCCAGGAAGGGCTCGAGCACCAGGTCCCGCAGCGGGCCGCGCACCCCGGCGCGGTCGAGGGACTCGTGCCACGGCCGGTCGTGCTCCTCCTGCCGCCGTGCGCCGGGGTCCAGGCCGGGGGCGAGCCAGGCCAGCAGGGCGGGCAGCCGCCGCAGCTCCACGCAGCGGCTGCGCAGGGTCTCCACCAGGCGGCGGGGGACCCGCCGCGGGTCGGCCAGGACGTCGATCCCGTCGCCGCGGGGGATCCCGGCCGCCGCGTCGAAGGGCTGCAGGCCCAGGGCCGCGACCTCCACGCTGCGCCGCAGCTCGGTGTAGGCGGGGTTGAGCACCTGGAAGCCGCGGTCACAGCGGAAGCCGTCGACCAGGTCGGTGCGCACCCGGCCCCCGACCCCGTCGGAGGCCTCGAGGACCGCGACGTCCAGACCGTGCTGCTCGAGCAGGCGGGCGCACTGCAGACCGGACAGTCCGGCGCCGACGACGATCACGTCATGGTCCACGAGGAGCCTCCTAGCGGGTCGGGACGGCCGCGGCCGGGTGGGCGTGCGCGGCGGGTGCCGCGGGGCGGGCGGGGATCGTGAACAGCGCCGACTCCACGGTCAGCCCGGGGCCGAAGGCCAGGGCGCACACGGTGCGCTCCTCGCCCGGCGGGGCCTGGTCGATCACCTGGCGCAGCACGTGCAGGACGGTCACGCTGCTCATGTTCCCGCGGGTGGCCAGCACGTCCCGGGACTCGCGGAGCGCCTCGGGGGGCAGACCCAGCGTGTGCTCGAGTTTGTCGAGGATGCCCCGGCCGCCCGGGTGCAGGGCCCAGTCGGTGATGCCCCCGCGGTCCACGGCACCCTCCGGTCCCTCCAGCAGGGCCTCCAGGGCGGCGTGGATGTTGTCCTCCAGCACCTGCGGCACGGCCGCGCCGAGGATCATCTCGAACCCGGAGTCGCCGATGGTCCACGCCATCGCCTGCTCGCCGTCGGGGATGACGAGGGTGCGGAACCGGTCGAGCTGCAGCAGCGGCACGCACCCGTCCGGGACCCGGGAGCCGATCAGGGCCGCCGCCGCGCCGTCGGCGAAGAGGGCAGCGCCCCGGATGGCGTCCGCGTCCCGGGCCGGGCGCAGGTGCAGCGTGCACAGCTCCACGGCCACGAGCAGCACCACCGCGTCCGGGTCCGCGGTGGCGATGGCCGCCGCCTGACGCAGCCCGATCAGCCCGCCGTGGCAGCCCATGAAGCCGATGTGCGACCGGCGCGTGGCGGGGTTGAGCCCGAGGTCCCGCACCAGGTGGTAGTCGGGGCCGGGGGCGAAGAAGCCGGTGCAGGAGACGGTGACCACGTCGGTGATGGAGGCGGGATCGACCGCGGGGCAGCGAGCCAGGGCGTCCCGGGCCGCCTCGGCGAACAGGCCGGGGGCCTCCTCCATGTAGGTGCGGTTGCGGGCACCGGTGAGCGGTGCCCGGAACCGGCCGTCCCCGGTGATGTAGGGCGAGCCGTCCCGGGCGTCGGGGTCGACCAGCTCGGAGAGCACCGTGTGCCGGCGCGCGACCCCGGAGGCGCCGAACACCGTGCGCAGCAGCCGGGCGTTGAGCCGGTCGGTGCCGGGCTGGGCCTGGTAGAGGTCCTGGGCGTCGGTCTGCTCGAGCACGTGCGGCGGAAGGGCCGTGCCGAGGGACAGGAGTGCGGGCGTCATCCCGTCCAGTATCCGTGCTGGCACCGACAGCCGCCACGGAGGACGCGCGGAGCACGCGGGGAAGGCGTGCGGGGAACTCCCGGGCACGGCCGGGCGGGCCCGCGGTCGGCGGGCCCGCCCGGGGCGGTCTCAGACGGTCGTCGTCGCGGCGTCGAAGTCCAGCCGCGGCAGCCGGTCGTGGCGCGGGGCGGCGGGGGCGCCGATGTTCACGACCATGAACGAGCGCAGGCTGGTCCCGGCGTGGAACGCGGCGTCCACCCCGGGGGCGTCGAAGCCGCCCATGGGGCCCGCGGCCAGGCCCGCGGCGCGCACGGCCAGCACGAAGTACCCGGCCTGCAGGTGGGCGTTGTCCCGACCCATCCGGTCGCGCAGCTCCTCGTTGCCGGCGAACATCGCCTGGTTGCCGGCGGCGGGCGGGAACACCACGGGCAGGTGCTCGTGCCAGTCGGTGTCGTAGCTGAGCACGGCGACCACGGGGGCGCCGGCCGTCTTGGCCCGGTTGCCCTCGGCCAGGAGAGGGAGCAGACGCTCCTTGGCCTCCGCGGAGCGGATCCACGTCACGCGCAGCGGCTGGATGTTCATGGCCGTGGGGCCCATCTTGGCGAGGTCGAAGATCGCGCGCAGCTGCTCCTCGCCGACGGGCTCGTCGAGGAACTCCGAGGCGGTGCGGGCCTGGTGGAAGAGGAGATCGGCGGAGGGGGCGTCGAGGACGGTCCGGTCCTGGAGGACGTCGGTGGTCATGGGGGTTCCTTCCCGGTCGGCAACATTTGCTGTACGCGTCAACAAAATCGGGGTCGGATCCATGCCCGGTGCCACTGTGCCGTGCGTCACGGCCGGGCCGGTAGGGTGAGCCCATGTCCTCCGCCCCGGCCGCCGCCCGCCGCGCCCTGCTCCTGGGCGGGGCCCTGACCGGGATGGGGCTCCTGCACCTCGTGCGGCCGGCGCCCTTCGACGGGCTGATCCCACGGGCTCTGCCCGGCCCCGCCCGGGCGTGGACCCTGGGCTCCGGCGTGGCGGAGCTGGGGGTCGGTGCGCTGCTGCTCCACCCGCGCACCCGCCGCGGCGGGGGCTGGGCCGCGGCGGCCCTGTTCGCGGGGGTGTGGCCGGGCAACGTCACCATGGCCTGGCGCGCCCGCCGGGCCTCGCCGGCGCGGCGGACCGTGGCGATCGTACGGCTGCCGCTGCAGCTGCCGCTGATCGGCGCGGCCCTGCGCGTGGCCCGGGAGGCCTGAGCGCCGGGACCGGGCCCCGGCCGGGTTCGCATTCGGTCACACGCGCACACCCTCCCTACGCTGAGCACAGCACAGGAGTGGGGGCTCCGTTTCCGCAGGGGGTCGCTCCCGCTCCAGTCCATCGGGGGGTGGAACCGTGTGCTCCGTGCCGCCTCCCGCCCGACCGGCCGGAGGAACTCCCGTGACGCCCACCCGCAGCACCACCGTCTCCCTGGCACTGGCTGCCGCTCTCGCCCTCGTCCCGCTGGGCTCCGCCGCGGCGACCGCGCTCCCGGAGGCCGCGTCCCCCGCCACCGCGCCGGCGGAGGCGACCGACCGCGTCGTCGTGAAGTTCCGCGACGGGACCGTTCCGCAGGGCTCCCGGGACGGCGTCTACGCGCGGGCCGCGGAGCGGGCCGGGGGCGGCGGGCTCGCCGAGACCACGACCACCGCGGACGGCGCCCAGGTGCTACGCACCGGCGGGATGCTCGCCGGTGCCGAGCTCGAGGCCCTGACCACGGCCCTGGAGCAGGACCCCGCCGTGGAGTACGCGGCGCCGGACCTGCTGGCCGGCACGGCCGCCGTGCCGAACGACCCGTCCTACACCACCCGGCAGTGGAGCCTGTGGGACGACCCGGCCGGGCTGGGCATGCCCGCCGCGTGGGACCTGGCCACCGGGGCCGGGCAGACCATCGCCGTGGTGGACACCGGCATCACCGCGCACCCGGACCTGGACGCCAACGTCCTGCCCGGCTACGACTTCGTCTCCACGGCCGAGAACGGGCGGGACGGCGACGGGTGGGACGCGGACCCGTCCGACGAGGGCGACTACCCGGACGCGGTCCTGTGCCCCGCCAGCCCCATGCCGACGACCTCCACCTGGCACGGCACCCACACGGCCGGCATCGCCGCGGCCGACGCCGGCAACGGGCAGGGCATCGCCGGGGTGGCCCCGGACGCCCGGATCCTCCCCGTGCGCGCCGTGGGCGCCTGCAGCCAGGGCTACATCACCGACGTCGCCGCGGGCGTCACCTGGGCCAGCGGCGCCGCGGTGCCGGGCGTGCCCGCCAACCCGCACCCGGCCACGGTCATCAACCTGAGCCTCGGCGTCCCGGGGGAGTGCCCGCCGGTCCTGCAGACGGCGATCGACGAGGCCCTGTCGCGCGGGATCCCCGTGGTCGTGGCCGCCGGGAACCAGGGCATGGACGCCGCCCTGTCGGCGCCGGCCAACTGCGCCGGGGTCATCTCGGTCGCCGCCACGGACGTCTCCGGGGCGCTGGCCCCCTACTCCAACTCCGGCTCCGTGACGCTCGCCGCCCCCGGCGGCGACCCGTACGCACAGATCCTGTCCACGGGCAATGCCGGGGCCCAGGCGCCGGCCGGACCGGCGTACACCGAGCGCAACGGCACCTCCATGGCCGCGCCGGCCGTCTCCGGCGTGGTGGCCCTGCTCCGCGAACGGTCCCCGGAGCTCGGCGTGGACGGGATCCGCGCCGCGCTGACCGGCACGGCCCGGCAGGCCCCGGGCGGCTGCGCCCCCGGCTGCGGCGCCGGCATCGTGGACCCCGTCTCCGCGCTGGTGGAGGCGCAGGGCGGGGAGCCCTTCCGCACCGGCGGCGGCATCGGCGCCCTGCACCGGAAGATCGCCGCGAGCGCCGGAGAGCCCCGCTCACGGGAGCTGTGCGCGCTCGGCGGGACCCCGTGCTTCCAGGAGTTCGCCAACGGGTGGATCGTCTGGAGCGCCGGCACGGGCGCCCGCTGGACGACGGTCCTGCCGGCGCAGTGGTGGGGGATCGCCTCCGCCGGCTGACCGGTGACCCGGTCCGACGGCGCCGTCCACCCCGCGGTGGACGGCGCCGTTTTCCGTGCGCCCGTGGCCGGGCTCCCCGCGGCGGTCCGGGACGTCCCATTCCGTCACAGAAGCAACCGCTTCGTACGCTGAGCGCAGCCGCGCCGGCCGCCCCGGCCCCCGCGACCGGTGCGCCGCTCAGCCTCCGGCGGCGCTCTGCCTCCCCCCACGGCTGGAGACCCCATGACGTCCTTCCACGGCCGCGTCCTGCCCGGCGCGCTGTCCGGCCTCCTCGCGGCAGTCCTGGTCCTCGCCCCGTTCGCCGCCACGGTCCCCGCGCAGGCACGGCCCCGCCCCGGGCACACCGTCCCGGCGGCCCCCGCGCCCGGGACCGCACCGCCGGCGAGCGCCGCCACGACCGCCCAGCACCCGCCCGTGCCCGCGGACCGGCACCGCGCCGGGCCGGGCGAGCCGGCCGGGGGCGGGACCGACCGCGTCGTCGTGAAGTTCCGGGCGGGCGCGACCCCCGCCCCGCGGGCCCGCGAGCGGGTCTACCGGGCCGCCGCCGAGCGGGCCGAGCGGGACGGCGCGACGGGAGTCCAGCGCCCGGACCCGGCGCCGGAGCTGGAGGAGATCGCCGAGACCGTGGGGGCGGCGAAGGTCGTGGCGGCGGACGAGTTCCTCGACGCGGAGGAGGCCGAGGCGCTGGCCGGTGCCCTCGAGCAGGACCCGGCGGTCGAGTACGCCGAGCCCGACCACCTGGTGGGCGTCGCCTCGGTGCCCGACGACCCCTACTATGCGCCGTCGCAGTGGAACCTGCACCCCACGCGCGCGGGCCTCGGCCTGCCCCGCGCGTGGGACCGGGCGACCGGTGCGGGCCAGACCATCGCGATCGTGGACACCGGGATCACGGCCCACCCCGACCTGGACGCCCAGGTCCTGCCGGGCTACGACTTCGTCACCCACTTCGAACCCGGTGTGCAGCGGGGCTCCGCCCGCGACGGCGACGGATGGGACCCGGATCCCCGGGACGAGGGGGACCACGCCGGCGCGGACGAGTGCCGGCCCGGGGCCGCGGCCGTGCCCTCCTCGTGGCACGGCACCCACACGGCCGGCACCGCGGCGGCGCGCGGCGGCAACGCGACCGGCGTGGCCGGCGTGGCCTACGACGCGCGGATTCTGCCGGTGCGTGCCCTGGGCGCCTGCGGCGAGGGCTACGTGTCGGACATCGCCGTGGCCGTCGCCTGGGCCGCCGGCCACGACGTCGGCAGCGGGGTGCCGGTGAACCCCCACCGCGCCACCGTGGTGAACCTCAGCCTCAGCTTCCTCTCCGGCAGCTGCCCGGCCGTCCTGCAGGAGGCCGTCGACCGGGCGCTCTCCGCCGGGACGAGCGTGGTCGTGGCGGCGGGCAACCACGACCGGGACGCGCGCACGGAGTCCCCGGCCAACTGCCGGGGCGTGATCTCCGTGGCCGCCTCCACCGCCTACGGCACCCGCGCCCCGTACTCCAACTGGGGGGCGGTCACCCTCACGGCCCCCGGCGGGGACGTCTCCCGCCCGGTGTGGTCGACCACGAACAGCGGGGCCACCCGGCCCGGGGCCGGCAGCTACGCCGGTAAGTACGGCACCTCGATGGCCAGCCCCACGGTGGCGGGCGTCGTCGCCCTGCTCCGTCAGGCCGCCCCCGGCCTGACCCCGGCCCAGGTGAAAAGCCACCTGGTCGCCACGGCCCGGCCGCTGCCCGGGCAGTGCCCGGGCGGCTGCGGGGCGGGCCTGGTCGATCCGGCGGCGGCGGTCTCCCGGGCGGCGGTGCAGCAGGGGCACGCCACGCGCGGCGCCATCGGGCGGCTGCACGAGCGGATCCGCTCCGCCACCGGGGAGCCGCGCGCTCCGGAGCTCTGCGGGCTGCCGCAGGGCGGGTGCTCCCAGGAGTTCGCCCGGGGCGCCATCTACTGGACGGCGGCCACGGGCGCCCACTGGGTGCACGGGGCCGTGCGCGGGGCCTGGAACCGCTCCGGGGGCGTCGGCGGCCACCTCGGCTATCCCCGCTCCGGGGAGCGCGGCGACGGCGCCGGTGGGGTCCACCAGTCGTTCCAGCGCGGCAGGGTCGTGTGGAGTCCCGGGACCGGTGCGGCGGTCCTGCGCGGGGCCATCGGGGCGCGCCACGCCGCGACGGGCGGTGAGCAGGGGGTGCTGGGGCGCCCGCTGGGCGACGAGCGCGGCGGCCCGGCAGGAGGGGCCCACCAGGCCTTCGAGCGGGGCAGGATCCTGTGGTCGCCGGCCACGGGGGCGCACGCCGTGCGCGGGGCGATCGGCCGCGCGCACGCCGACCTGGGCGGGGAGGCGGGGCGCCTGGGCTATCCGGTGGGCCAGGCGCGCAGCTCCGGCGGCTCGACCGTCCAGCGCTTCCAGGGCGGGACGGTGGCCTACCGCCAGGGCCGGACCACGATCTCCACCCGCTGACCCGGTCCGCGTCCTCCCCCTGCGCCCCGGGTCCCTGCGCTCAGGCGTTGAGCCGGTGGATGCGGCCGCTGAGGACGGTGGCGAAGCCGCACCAGCCGGCGTAGGGCAGCAGCGCGACGCCGAGCAGCGGCCGCACCTGCCCCGCGCGGCGGGCCAGATCGGCGGAGCTGGCCGTCAGCGCCGCCGCCGCGACCGTGGCCGTGGCGGTGTCGTGCCTGCTGAAGAACACCCAGCTCCACCCCGCGTTGAGGGCGAGGTTCACGGCGAGCGCGGTGCGGTAGCCGCGCCGGCGCCGGCCCGCGGCCGAGGGCGTGTCCCCGGGGCGCGGCCGGCGGATGACCCCGTTGCGGTCGCGGTGCCCGTGCCGCCCCGGGCGGGTCCGCCGCTGCAGCTCGGTGAGCACCGCCGCGGAGGTGACCGCCAGGTCGGCGTAGAGCGCGGTCCACACCACGGGGAAGACCGCCGGAGGCGGCTGCAGGGGCGGCTTGCGCAGGTCCGCGTACCAGGTGCTGTCCACCCCCGACGCGGTGGCCGCGGTGCCGGCCGCGGCGGCGGCCGCGGTCTGCGCGGAGGTCTTGAGCAGATTCGTCCAGAACATGGGCTATTCCGTTTCCTCGGCGGTCCCGTTCGGTGGGTCCACCCTATGCCGGGCCCAGGCGCCGAGGATCCCGGCAACCAGGGAGCCGGCGTTGCCGGCGGCCAGGTCCCCCATGGTGTCCGTGTAGCCGACCTGCACGCGAGGGTCGACCAGCGCGTAGCCGGCGAACTCCACGTACTCCCAGACCAGGGCCAGCGTGGTGCCCAGGGCGGTGACCACCAGGACGTGGGTCACGGGGCCGGGCGTGCGCAGCCGGCCCCAGCGCTCGAGGGCACGGAAGGCGAGCTCGGCCAGCACGGCGGTCGCCGCGAAGTGGACCACCAGGTCCCAGTGCTCCAGCCGCTCGTAGAGCAGGAACACGGAGCTCCACGCGGCGACCAGCAGCAGCAGGTCCGTGGCCAGCTCCAGGAACGCCGGCAGCCGGGCCCGCCAGGTGATCGTGATGCCCAGGCACACCAGCATCATCACGGCGGCGCCCGCGACGTTGAAGAACACGGCCGTGAGCAGCACGGACAGCGGGCCCGCCCAGCGGACCGCGAGCACGGTCCCTCTCATGCGCCGCTCCGGCCGGCACGGTGCCCCAGGCGCGCCTGCCAGCGCTCCCGCGGGCGCTCCTCGGCCCAGTTCACCCGCAACGTCCGGACGGCCCGCGCCAGCCGGCGGACGGCGGGGCGCCCGGCGCGCAGCGCCCGCGGCGACATCCCCACCGTGAGGCCGGGCCGGTACAGGATGCGGCGCCCCGGGGCCAGGCGGAAGCTGAGGTCGAGGTCGTCGTGCAGCTCCGGGTCGTGGCGGTGGACCCGGTCCCGGACCTCGAGCCACCAGGACCGGCGCATGGCCATGTTGGTGCCGAACAGGGGCGGATGGCCCAGGGCCGAGGCCGTGCTGAGCACGTACAGACCCATGTAGAGCTCGGAGAGCAGCCGGCCCGTCCCGGGCGGCAGGTCGCGGAAGCGGCCCGGCCCGGCGACGGCCACCGCGTCGGGGCAGGACTCGAGGGCGGCCAGCAACCCGGCGATCCACTCCGGGCCCGGCACGGTGTCGGCGTCGCAGCGCACCACCACGTCCCCGTGGGCGGCGTCGTAGCCGGTGGCCGCGGCGGCGGGGATGCCGGGCCGGGGCTCGAGCACCACGCGCGCCCCGGCCGCCCGGGCCACCTCCGGGGTGCTGTCGCCGGAGGCGTTGTCCACGACCACGATCTCGTCCGGCGGGCGGGTCTGGGCGGCGATCAGGCGCAGGCACCGGGCGAGGTGCGCGGCGTCGTCGCGGGCGGGGACGACCACGGAGACGGTGGGGGACCGGGGCCCGGGGGCGGGGGGCGGGGGCGGTCCGGTCCGGTCTCTGCTGTCCGTCATGGACCCATTCTGGCGCAGCGGCCGCCTACAATCGGCACATGCAGGCCGAGGAGGGCACGACGAGCACGCCCGGTGGCGCACCGCCGGAGCCGAACGCGCACCGGGATCGCAGGGGGTTCGACGTCCTCTTCCTGCTCCAGCACTTCAGCACCGAGGCCGAGCGCTACGCGGACCAAGTCCGGCGCCGCTACGGCCTGGCGCACAAGGACGTCCACGCCCTCAACGAGGTGATGCAGGCCAACCGGGAGGGGCGGCCGGTGCGGGCCGGGGACATCGCCCGCCGGCTCGTGCTCAGCGGGTCGGCGACCACCACGGTCATCAAGCGCCTGGTCTCCGCGGGGCACATCGTGCGCTCGATCGATCCGCGCGACCGCCGGGAGGTGAGCCTGCGGGCCACCGAGCACGCCTACCGGGCCGGCCGCGAGATGTTCGCGCCGATGACCGAGGAGGTCCTGGCGGTGCTGGAGGACTGCGGCGACGACGAGATCGAGGTCCTGCGCCGGCGACTGCCCCAGCTCACGGACGCCGTGCGCCGGGCCGGCCGGCGCGCCGCGGAGGGCGGACCCCCGGCACCGGCCGCGGCGACAGCGGTAGCGGCCACGGCAGCGGGAACGGCAGCGCCGGCAGCCGGGCCGTCCGCCGCCCCGGGATGACCCGGACGAACACTTCGACTTTCGAAGGACTGTGGTGGAATGGGGGCATGGTGACGGTCTTCTCGCGCGAATCGGCATTCTCGAGCGCCCGTCCGGGCACCGGGGCAGGCGCCGGCCCGGACGCTGCGGGGGCTTCCGCGGTCCCGGCCCTGGACCGGTTCCTCGCCGAGTCCACCGGCCGCGCCGGCGCCGTGGACCCGGGCTTCGCCCAGCTGTGGGAGGAGGTCGCCCGGCTGAGCAGCGGGGGCAAGCGGATCCGGCCCCGGCTCGTCCGCCTCGCGGCGGCCGCCTATCCCGATCCGGAGCCCGACCCCGTGGTCGAGGCCGTGGGCGCCGCCTTCGAGCTGCTGCACACCGCTCTCATCGTCCACGACGACGTCATCGACCAGGACGAGCAGCGGCGCCACCAGCCCACCATCAACGCCGCCGCGGCCGCCCGTGCGTCGGCCTCCGGATCCGCCCCGGAGCAGGCCCGGCAGTACGGCGCGAGCGTCGGGGTGATCGCCGGGGACCTCGCCCTGGCCGGCGCGTACCGGCTCGTGGCCCGCTCCGGGCTGTCCCCCGAGCGCCTGCCCCGGCTGCTCGAGCTGCTCGACGAGGCGCTGTTCAGCTCTGCCGCCGGCGAGCTGCTCGACGTCGACCACACGCTGCCCGGGGCCCGCCCGGAACGGGAGCAGATCCTCGCGGCCACGTGCCTGAAGACCGCCGTCTACTCCTTCGAGACGCCGCTGCAGGCCGGGGGAGTGCTCGGCGGCGCCCCGGAGGAGCACGTCGCCGCGCTCGGCCGGCTCGGCCGCACCGTGGGCACCGCCTACCAGCTGGTGGACGACCTGCTCGGCGTCTTCGGGGACCCGGAGGCCACGGGCAAGTCCGCGGTCAGCGACCTGCGGGAGGGCAAGCGCACCATGCTCGTGCTGGCCGCCCAGTGCACGGCCGACGGCGAGGAGCTCGACGCGATCCTCGGCCGGCCGGACATGAGCGACGAGGAGGCCGCCCGGGCCCGGGCGCTCATCGAGCGGTGCGGGGCCCGGCGGGAGGTCGAGGACATGGTCGCCGGGTGCGCCGCCGAGGCGCGGGAGCTGCTGGAGGCCGCCGGACTGCCCGAGTCCCTCGACCAGGACCTGCGCCGCATCGTGGGCGGGGCCACGGAGCGCATCCGGTGAGCGCGGCGCAGCACGCCGGGTCCCCGGCCGAGGCCGCCGCCCGCTACGACGACGCCGCCCGGCAGGCCGCCGCGACCGTCATCCGCCGGTACTCCACCTCCTTCGGCCTGGCCTGCCGGCTCCTGGGCCCGCAGATCCGCCCCCACGTCTACGCCGTCTACGCCCTCGTGCGGATCGCCGACGAGATCGTCGACGGCGCCAGCGCCGGCGCCGGGGTCCCGGCCGAGGGGGCGCGGGAGCTGCTCGATGACCTGGAGGCCGAGACCTACGCCGCGATGGCGCGCGGGTTCAGCAGCAACCTCGTGGTGCACGCCTTCGCCCGCACGGCCCGCGACGCCGGGATCGGCGCCGACCTGGTCCGCCCGTTCTTCGCGTCGATGCGCGCCGATCTCAGCGAGGACCGGCACAGCCCCGGCTCCCTGGACGAGTACGTGTACGGCTCCGCCGAGGTGGTGGGCCTGATGTGCCTGCAGGTCTTCCTCGCCGGCCGGGAGGTGCCCCCGGACCTGCGGGCCCAGCTCGTCGCCGGGGCCCGCCGCCTGGGCGCCGCGTTCCAGAAGGTGAACTTCCTGCGGGACCTCGCCGAGGACTACGGCGAGCTGGGCCGCGTCTACTTCCCCGGCGTGGAGCCCGGCGCGTTCTCCGAGACCGAGAAGAACCGGCTCCTCGACGACATCGACGCCGACCTCGCCGCCGCCCGGGCGGTGATCGACGACCTGCCCGTGTCCTCCCGCGCCGCCGTCCTCGCCGCCCACGACCTGTTCCGGGAGCTGTCCGTGCGCATCCGTGCCACCCCCGCCCGGGAGCTGCTGAGCTCCCGGATCCGCGTGCCCGACCCGCGCAAGGCCGCGCTCGCCGCGTCCGCGGTGGTCAGGGCGAGGACCCGGCGCCGCGCCCCCGCCCCGCGCGGGCGGCGCGCCGTGGTGGTCGGCGCCGGGATCGCCGGGCTGGCCGCGGCGGGCCTGCTCGCCAAGGACGGCTGGGACGTCACCGTCCTCGAGCGCGGGGCGCGCACCGGTGGGCGGGCCGGGCTGCTGGAGCGGGACGGGTTCCGCTTCGACACCGGGCCCTCCTGGTACCTGATGCCGGAGGTCTTCGACCACTTCTTCCGGCTCATGGGCTCCAGCGCGGCGCAGGAGCTCGACCTCGTGCGCCTCGACCCCGCCTACCGGGTCTACGGCGAGCGCTACGAGCACCCGATCGACATCCGCTCCGACCTCGAGCACACGGTCGCGCTGTTCGAGTCGGTGGAGCCCGGCTCCGGCGCGCGGATCCGCACCTACCTGGCCTCGGCGAAGCGCACCTACGAGCTGGCCGTGGGCCACTTCCTCTACACCTCCTACGCCGCCTTCACCCCGCTGCTCAACCGGGCGGTGCTGCGGGGGCTGCCGGAGCTCGCCCGCCACCTCTCCGGGTCCCTGCACGACTTCGCCGCCGCCACCGTCCGGGACACCCGGCTGCGGCAGGTGCTGGGCTACCCGGCCGTCTTCCTGGCCAGCGCGCCCCGGATGACGCCCTCGCTCTACCACCTGATGAGCTGGATGGACCTCGCCGACTCCGTGCAGTACCCGCGGGGCGGGTTCCGCCGCATCATCGAGGCCGCCGAACGGCTCGCCGTCGCCCACGGGGCCCGGATCCGCACCGGGGCCGACGTCGTGCGGATCCGCACCTCCGCGGCCGCGGACGGTCCCGTGCGGGCCACCGGCGTGGTGTGGCGGGACGCGGAGGGGACCGAGCACGAGCTCGCCGCCGACGTCGTCGTCTCGGCCGCGGACCTGCACCACACGGAGACCGCGCTGCTGCCGCCCGAGCTGCAGAGCTACCCGCAGCGGTACTGGGACCGGCGCCAGACGGGCCCGGGGGCGGTGCTCGTGATGCTCGGGGTGCGGGGGGAGCTGCCCCAGCTGCCGCACCACAGCCTGTTCTTCAGCGAGGACTGGGACACCAACTTCCGGGCCATCTTCGAGGAGCCCACGCGGGTGCCGGACCCCGCGTCCGTCTACGTGTGCAAGCCCTCGGCCACGGACCCCTCGGTCGCCCCGGAGGGGCACGAGAACCTCTTCGTCCTGATCCCCGTGCCGGCCGACCCCGGGCTCGGCACCGGCGGGCCCGACGGCACCGGCGCCGCGCGCGTCGAGGAGATCGCCGACCGGGTGATCGACCAGGTCGCCGCGTGGGCGGGCGTGCCGGACCTGCGCGAGCGGATCGTGGTGCGCCACACGGTGGGCCCCGAGGACTTCCGGCGGGACTTCAACTCCTGGCGGGGCAACGTGCTGGGCCCCGCCCACGTGCTCCGGCAGTCCGCGTTCTTCCGCGGGGCCAACCGCAGCCGCAAGGTGGCCGGGCTGCACTACTGCGGGGCCTCGACCATTCCCGGCATCGGGCTGCCGATGTGCCTGATCAGCGCGGAGATCCTGCTCAAGGACCTGCGGGGGGACACCTCCACCGGGCCGCTGGCAGAACCCCTGGTGCCGCGCGGATGAGCTTCGCGTACCTCGGCTTCCTGCTGCTCAGCCTGGCCGGGATGGTGCTCCTCGACGTGCGGGGCAGGCTGTTCCTGGCTCACGACCCCCGCCGGGGCGCCCTCGTGCTGGCCGCGGGCGTGGTGTTCTTCCTCGCGTGGGACGTGGCCGGGATCGGCCTCGGGATCTTCCTGCACAGCCGGAGCGCGTACGCGACCGGCTGGATGGTGGCCCCGCAGATCCCGGTCGAGGAGGTCGTGTTCCTGCTGTTCCTCTGCTACCTCACCATGAACCTGGTCCGGCTGACGGAGAAGGCGCTGGCGCGCCGCTCCGCCGCGGCCGAGCCGGTCCGCGAGGAGGCGGACG
Source organism: Kocuria sediminis (assembly GCF_009735315.1). Lineage (NCBI taxonomy): Bacteria > Bacillati > Actinomycetota > Actinomycetes > Micrococcales > Micrococcaceae > Kocuria > Kocuria sediminis. The sequence goes on along the minus strand of NZ_WOGU01000013.1, from coordinate 30,137 downwards.
CCCCGTGACCTACGCCCTCATCATCCCGGTCTTCCTGGCGCTGGCCCTGACGCCGGCCACCCTGCTGGTCCGCCGGCCCTCCCCGGCGCCTGCCCCGCGCCGGGCCCTGGCCGTGCTCGGGATCTCCTTCGGGGTCCTGGCGCTGCTGACGGTCGTGTTCGACAACCTCATGATCGCCGCCGGGCTCTTCGACTACGGGGCCGGGCACATCACCGGGCTGCGGATCGGCCTGGTGCCGGTGGAGGACTTCGCCTATCCGCTGGCCGCGCTGCTGCTGCTGCCCTCGCTGTGGTGGGGACTGGCCGGGCGCGGCCGGCTGACGGGCACCGTGCGCACCCTGGTGGCCACGTCCCGCCCGGTCTCGTGGGTCAACACCGCCTTCCCGTTCGCGGCGGCCTACGTCCTGACGACCGGCCGGGTGGACCTGCCCCTGGTGGTCGGGACCCTGTTCTTCCTGTTCCCCTACAACCTGCTGATGTACGGGATCAACGACGTCTTCGACTACGAGTCCGACCTCCGCAACCCCCGCAAGGGCGGCGTCGAGGGCGCGCTCGTGGACCGCTCCGAGCACCGGATGATCCTGGTGGGCTCGGTGCTGGCCGCCCTGCCCTTCCTGGCGTACCTGCTCCCCGCCGGCGGGGCCGCCGCGGCCGGGGTGCTGGGGGCGAGCCTGTTCGCGGTCGTGGCCTACAGCCTCGAGGGACTGCGCTTCAAGGAGGTCCCGTTCCTGGACTCGGCGACCTCCGCCGCCCACTTCGTGTCCCCGGCCGTCTACGGCCTGGTGCTCGCCGGGGCGGACCCGTCGGTGGGCCTCGTGGCCCTGTGCGCGGGGTTCTTCCTGTGGTCGATGGCCTCCCAGGCGTTCGGGGCCGTGCAGGACGTCCGGGCGGACCGGGAGGGCGGGCTGCGCTCGATCGCCACGGTCCTGGGCGCCCGCCCCACCGTGTGGGCCGCCCTGGTGCTCTACCTCGCCGCCGGGCTGCTCCTGCTGCTCGTGCCCTGGCCCGGGCCGCTGGCGTCCCTGCTGGTGCTGCCCTACCTGGCGAACCTCGTGCCGTTCCTGACGATCACGGACGCCGGCTGCGCGCGGGCCAACCGCGGCTGGCGGCGGTTCCTGTGGCTGAACTACCTCACCGGCTTCCTGGTGACGATGCTGCTGCTGTGGTCCTGGGAGCTCGCGCACTGAACCGGCGCCTCCGCGCCGCTGGGTGAGGGCACAAAAATACTAACCAGTAGTCGTCGGAAAGCATTGCTTTTGCCGACGGGAGCGGGGGCCGATACTGGAGGCACCGGACCGTCGGCCGTGAGCCAGGACACAGGTGCCCCGTCCTGACCGCGGCCGTCGCCGGTGCGTTCCTGCACGACCACCGCTCAGCGGCCCATCCTCCGAGGACCTGCACCCATGACCGTCGAACTCCTGCCGAACGTCGTCCCCGCCCCGTCCCGCCCCCGCCTCCGCGGGACCGCCGCCCTGTCCTGGGGCGTTCTCGCGCTGCGGTGCGCCTGCGGCGCCGCCGAACCCGAGTGCCTGTACTGCTCCGGTCCCGAGAGCGACTGAGGGGCGTGGCCGTCGTGTCCGCGTCCGTCGACCGCGTCGTGGCCCGCAGCCCCCTGGGCGGCTGGGAGGTGCGAGCGCCGGGCTCCCGCTGGGGCGGCCTCCGGGCGAGCACCCGGGCCGGCGCCCTGCAATGGGCCTGGAACATCACCCGGGACACCGGGGGCAGGGTCCTGCTGCACCCCGGCGCCGCTCCCGGCCGCGGGTCCGTCCCGAGCCGCTGAGCCTCCCGGCCACCGCCGGCCCGGGCCCGCAGGCCCGGGCCGGCGGAGCTGCTACAGGTCCGCGAGCACCGACATCGGGTTCTCGACCGCGTCGGCCACCATGCGCAGGAAGCCGCCGGCCGTCCCGCCGTCGCACACCCGGTGGTCGAAGGCCAGGGAGAGCTGGGTGACCTTGCGGACGGCCAGCTGCCCGTCGACCACCCACGGCCGGTCGATGATCCGGCCGACCCCGAGGATCGCCACCTCCGGGTGGTTGATGATCGCCGCGGCCCCGTCCGTGCCGAACACCCCGTAGTTGTTGAGGGTGAACGTGGACCCGGACAGCTCCGCCGGGGAGGCCTTGCCGGAGCGGGCGAGCTCGGTGAGCCGCCGCAGCTCCGCGTCGAGGCCGCGGGCGCTCAGGGCGTGGGCGTTGCGGATGTTCGGCACCACGAGCCCGCGGTCGGTCTGCGCCGCGAAGCCCAGGTTCACGCCCTCGAAGCGCACGATCTCCTGGCTGCCGTCCTCGCGCGTCTCGATGCGGGTGGCGAGCTCGGGGTAGCGGGTCAGGCCGGCGAGCACGAAGCGGGCGATCAGGGCCATGAGCCCCGGCGCGGTGGCGGGGTCCTGCGCCTTGAGCGCCGCGCGCAGCTCCACCAGCTTCGTGGCGTCCACGTCCACCCAGACGGTGGCCTCGGGGATCTCGGTGCGCGAGCGGCTCATCGCCTGCGCGATGACCTTCCGCACCCCCGAGACCGGCACGCGCCCGGCCACGCCCAGCCCCGTGCGCGGGTCCGTCGGGGACGGCGCCCCGGCGGCCGTCTCCGGGGCGAGGGGCTGCGGCGCGGCGGCCTCCGGCGTGGCCGTCTCCGGGGCGGCGGCCACGACGTCCCGGCGGAGGATCAGCCCGCCGGGCCCGGAGCCGCGCACGGTGGAGATGTCGATCCCGCGGTCCTTCGCGAGCTTGCGCACGATCGGGGAGACGACGGTGGGGGCCAGCCGCGGGGCCGAGGCCATCGCGTCGTGGGCGGCCCCGGCGGCGGCGGCCTGCCCGGCGGCCTGCTCGGCGAGCTGCCGGGTGAGCCGGTCGCCGAGCCCGTCGGCGACCGGGCCGGAGGCCCCGGCGGTGGCGCCGGAACGCCTGGGGCGGCGCCGGCGCCCGGCCGATCCCGCCGCCGGGGTGCCGTAGCCGATCAGCACGCTGCCGGAGCCCTCGGCGTCGTCGGAGGTCCCGGAGGCCACGGTGCCCGCCTCGGCCGCGGAGCGGGGGTCCGCGCCGGCGCGCTCCTCCTCGCGGTAGGACTGCCCGCCGCGGGGCCCGCCGCCCTGCGGGGCGGGGGTCCCGGAGGTGTCCCCGGTGTTCACGGAGATCAGCGGCGCGCCCACGTCGAGGGTCTGCCCGGAGGCGCCGTGCAGCTCCTGCACGGTCCCGGCGAAGGGGCAGGGCACCTCCACTGCGGACTTGGCGGTCTCCACCTCGGCGATGGGCTGGTCCACGGCCACGGTGTCGCCCACCTGGACCAGCCAGCTCACGAGCTCGGCCTCGGTGAGTCCCTCGCCGAGGTCCGGCAGGGTGAACGTCTTCACGGTCATGGTCAGTCCTCCCACTGCAGGTCGTCCACGGCGTCGAGGATGCGGTCGACGCTGGGCAGGTAGTACTCCTCGAGCTTGGGCGAGGGGTACGGGATGTCGAAGCCGGTCACCCGCCGCACCGGCGCGGCCAGCGAGTGGAAGCAGCGCTCCTGCACCCGGGCGACGATCTCGGCGGCCACGGAGGCGAAGCCGGGGGCCTCGGCGACCACGACCACGCGCCCGGTGCGGCGCACCGACGCGGCGACGGTCTCGTCGTCGAACGGGACGATGCTGCGCAGGTCCACGACCTCGAGGGAGCGGCCCTCGGCCTCGGCGGCCGCGGCGGCCGCCAGGGCGGTGGGCACGGACGGCCCGTAGGTGAGGATCGTGGCGTCCTGCCCGGTGCGGGCGACGACGGCGCGGCCCTCCCGGCGCTCCGGGGCCCGGTTCTCGTAGCGGTCCCTCAGCTCGGCCAGGTCCACCGGCGCCTTGGACCAGTAGAGCTTCTTCGGCTCGAAGAACACCACGGGGTCGTCCGAGTCGATCGCCTCGCGGAGCATGAGGTAGGCGTCCTCGACGGTGGCCGGGGTGAAGACCTTCAGGCCCGGGGTGTGGGCGTAGTAGGCCTCGGAGGAGTCGCAGTGGTGCTCCACGCCGCCGATGCCGCCGGCGTAGGGGATGCGGATGACGATCGGCAGGGTCACGGCGCCGCGGGTGCGGTTGTGCATCTTCGCGATGTGCGAGGCGATCTGCTCGAAGGCCGGGTAGGCGAAGGCGTCGAACTGCATCTCGATCACGGGGCGCATCCGGTTCATCGCCATGCCCACGGCCATCCCGGCGATCCCGGACTCGGCCAGCGGGGTGTCGAAGCAGCGGGTGCGGCCGAAGCGCTTCGTCAGCCCGTCGGTGATCCGGAAGACCCCGCCGAGGGTCCCGACGTCCTCCCCGAAGACGACGACGGCGTCGTCCGCGGCCAGGGCGTCGGCCAGGGCGGTGTTGAGCGCCTGGGCGAAGGTGGCCGGCTTGACGGCCGGGGTCCGCCCGGACGGGGCGGGGGCCTGGAGGGTGCTCACTGTGCGATCTCCTCTCGGGCGAGCTCGGCGGCGAGGAACTGCTCCTGCTCGGCGAGCTGCGGGGTCTGCTCGGTGTAGACGTGGCGGAAGAGCTCGCGCGGGTCGACCTCCACGTCGGCGTTCATGCCGTCGCGCAGGGCCGCGGCGACGTCCTCGGCGGCCGCGGCGATGCGCTGCTCGGCCGCGTCGTCGAGCAGCCCCTCCCCGGCCAGGTAGGCGCGCATGCGGGTCACGGGGTCCTTGGCGATCCACTCCTGCACCTCGGCGTCGTCGCGGTAGCGGGTCGCGTCGTCGGCGTTGGTGTGGGCCTGCATGCGATAGGTGTGGGCCTCCACGAGGAGGGGCTCGGACTCCGAGCGCGCCAGGTCCACGGCGCGGCCCAGCGTGGCGAGCAGGGAAACCAGGTCGTTGCCGTCCACCCGCTCCCCGGCCATGCCGTAGCCGACCGCCTTGTGGGCGAGGCTCGGGGCGGCCGACTGCTGGGACAGGGGCACGGAGATCGCGTAGCCGTTGTTCTGCACGAAGAACACGACCGGCAGCTTGAACACGGCGGCGAAGTTCAGGGCCTCGTGGAAGTCGCCCTCGCTCGTGGCGCCGTCGCCGCACATGGCCAGGACCACGGTGTCCTCACCGCGCAGCTTCGCGGCGTGGGCCACGCCCACCGCGTGCAGCAGCTGGGTGGTCAGCGGGGTCGACTGGATGCCGACGTGGTGCTCGTGGGGGTCGTAGCCGCCGTGCCACTCGCCGCGGAAGATCGACATCACGTCCATGGGCCGCACGCCCCTGGTCATCACGGCCACGGTGTCCCGGTAGGTGGGGAACAGCCAGTCGCCCTCCCGCAGGCACAGGGCCGCGGCCACCTGGCAGGCCTCCTGCCCGTGGCTGGAGGGATAGACGGCCATCCGGCCCTGGCGCACCAGCGCGGAGTTCTGGTCGTTGACCCGGCGGCCGACCACCAGCTTCTCGTAGGCGCCCAGCAGCACGTCCCCGGCGGGCAGCGGGTACTCGTGGCCGGGCTCGGTGCCCTGCTCCTCGGCCGGCAGCAGGCGGCCGGCGGGGTCCACCATCCGGATCTCGCCGCGGGCCGGGAGCATGTACTGCTCCGGTGTGATGCCGAAGGTCTGGGAGGCCCGGAGGATCGGGTCCTCGGGGGTCTCGACGGTCTGGCTCATGGTGTCCCCTCGGTCGGTCCCCGGTCCGGGCGCGGACGCGGGGAGGCGGGAAGGCCGCTGAAGTTCTGTCCGCCCAGTATGAGAAGGATGAGCGGTTCGTATCCAGGCGCGCGGGAAAGTCCAGAATCCTGCGGGCGGCGGTGCCGTCTCCGTGGACGAAATGTTTTACTGTGGCGTGGGACACACGCATTCGTCCGACACCGCTTCCCGCCCTCCCACCCCACCCCGAAGGAGCCCGCCGTGCCCTCGACCCCCGTCCCGCTGGACGAGACCGACCGGAAGATCCTCGCCGAGCTCTCCCGGGACGCCCGGCAGTCGGTGACCGCGATCGCGGCGGCCGTGCACGTCTCCCGCGCCCACGCCTACGCCCGCATCAACCGGCTGCGCGACGAGGGGGTGATCCTGCGCTTCAGCACCGTGATCGACCCGGTGCGCGCCGGGCTGCAGGCCTCGGCCTACGTGACGCTGAAGCTCCAGCAGAACACCTGGCGGGAGCTGTGCGGGCAGCTGCAGGCCATCCCGGCCGTGCACCACATCGCCCTGGTGGGCGGGAACTTCGACGTCATGCTGCTGGTGCGCGCCGTGGACACGGTGCACCTGCGGCAGGTGATCTTCGAGCACATCCAGCAGCTGCCCGGCGTGGTGGACACCCAGACGTTCCTGATCTTCGAGGACATCGACACCCGGGCGTAACCCGCCGCGGCACCGGGTGCGCGGGACGCCACCGGGGGTGATCGCAAGGGCGTCACAGGATGCGTCGCGAGCGGCGTCACGATCCGTCACGGACGTCATCTTCGGTCGTGGAGCGGCGCCGGCCCGCCCCGCGCATACTGTGGTCCCAGCTTCACGAGACGCGACTGCCAAGCTCCGACTGGGTCGCGCACCAACCCCATGCTCACCGGGTGGTTCGGATGAGGAAGCGGCCTGCATCCCCGTTGCCGCGCAGCGGGTGACCGGTGCGGGTAAGAGCAAGTGCACAGGAGCCGCGCCATGTCCCTCCCCGTGACCGACCTGGACCTCTCGACCCGGCAGATCCACGCCGGCGCCGACCACGACCCCGGGCAGCGCACCCTCACGGTGCCGATCTACCAGAGCGCCGCCTTCGAGTTCCCGGACTACGAGGCCGCCCGGCAGATGTTCGCCCAGACCCGGGCGGGCTTCACCTACACCCGCACCGGCAACCCGACGGTCGCCGTGCTCGAGCAGCGGATCAGCGACCTCGAGGGTGGGGTGGGCGCCGTGGCCACCGGCTCCGGGCAGTCCGCGGTGGCCGTGGCGCTGCTGGCCCTGCTCGGGCAGGGGGAGGACAGGCACCTGGTCGCCTCCGAGAAGCTCTACGGCGGGACCGTGGACCTGCTCACCGACTCGCTGGCTGACCACGGCGTCGAGGTCGACTTCGTGGACCCCACCGTCCCCGGCGCCTGGGCCGCGGCCGTGCGCCCCGACACCCGCGCCTTCCTGCTCGAGTCCATCGGCAACCCGCTGGCCACGCTGCCGGACCTGCCCGGGATCGCCGACGTCGCCCGGGCGGCCCGGGTGCCCGTCGTCGTCGACAACACCCTCGCCTCCCCGGCGCTGTACCGGCCGCTGGAGAAGGGCGCGGACGTCGTGGTGCACTCGGCCACCAAGTTCCTCGGCGGCCACGGCAACGCCCTCGCCGGGGCGGTCGTGGACGGCGGGACGTTCGACTGGTCCGCGCAGCCGGCGCGGTGGCCGCAGTTCACCCGCGCCCGCGCCCGCTGGGGCGGGCAGAGCCTGCTCGACAAGTGCGCCGGGGCCAGCCCCTACCTGCACCTGGTTCGGGCCAAGTACGTGCACGACCTCGGCACCACGCTCTCCCCGTTCAACGCCAGCCAGATCCTGCAGGGCACCGAGACCCTCGACCTGCGGGTGGCCCGGCACACGGCCTCGGCACTGGCCGTGGCCGAGTTCCTCGCCGATCACCCCGCCGTCGCGCGCGTGCACCACCCCGGGCTGCCGGGGGACCCCGGGGCCGGGATCGCGGCCCGGGACTTCCCCCGCGGCACCGGCTCCGTGTTCTCCTTCGACCTCGCCGCCCCGGACGCCGCCGTGGGGCCCTTCATCGACGGGCTGCGGCTGTTCAAGCTGGTCGCCAACATCGGCGACACCCGCAGCCTCGTGGCCCACCCGGCCGCGATGACCCACTGCCGGCTCACGCCCGAGCAGCGCCGGGCGGGCGGGATCGCCGAGACCACCATCCGGCTCTCGATCGGCCTCGAGGCCCCGCAGGACCTCGTGGCCGACCTCGGCCAGGCCCTCGACGCCGTGCCCGAGACCGTTCCGACCCTCCGGAAGTGAGCCCCACCATGACTCGGACCGTCACCACCCGCCGACGCGGCTTCACCACCACCGCCGTCCACGCCGGCCAGCAGCCCGACCCGCTGACCGGGGCCGTCATCCCGCCGGTCTACCAGACCTCCACCTTCGCCCAGGACGGGATCAACGTCCTGCGCGCCGGCCACGAGTACAGCCGCGGCTCGAACCCCACGCGCAACGGCTTCGAGGAGCAGCTCGCGGCCCTGGAGCACGGCGATCGCGCGTTCGCCTTCGCCTCCGGGATCGCCGCCGAGGACGCGCTGCTGCGGGCGGTGCTGCGCCCGGGCGAGCACGTGGTGCTCGGCGCCGACGGCTACGGCGGCACCAACCGGCTGATCACCCGGGTGCTCGCCCCGTGGGGGATCGGCCACACGCCCGTGGAGATCACCGACCTCGACGCCGTCCGCGCCGCGGTCCGCCCCGGGGACACCGCGGTCCTGTGGCTGGAGACGCCCTCCAACCCGCTGCTCGGCATCGCCGACGTCGCGGCCTGGGCGGAGCTGGCCCGGGAGGCGGGGGCGCTGCTCGTGGTGGACAACACCTTCGCGTCCCCGTACCTGCAGAACCCGCTGCTGCTCGGCGCCCACGCCGTGGTGCACTCCACCACCAAGTACATCGGCGGGCACTCCGACGTCCTCGGCGGGGCCGTGGTCGTCGGAGCCGCCGCCTGGCGCGGCGCGCCGCTCGCGGAGACGGTCGGCTTCCAGCAGTTCGCCGCCGGCGCCGTGGCCGGGCCCCAGGACTCCTACCTGGCCGCCCGCGGGCTCAAGACCCTGAGCCTGCGCATGGAGCGCCACCAGGAGAACGCCCAGCGGATCGCCGAGTGGCTGCTGGAGCGCCCGGAGGTGTCCCGGGTGCTCTACCCCGGGCTGCCCGAGCACCCCGGCCACGCGCTCGCCGCGACGCAGATGCGCGGGTCCGGCGGCATGGTCTCCTTCCGCCTCGCCGGGGGAGAGGCTGCGGCCCGCGCGGTGGCCGAGGGCACGCGGCTGTACTCGCTGTCCGTGAGCCTGGGCGGGGTCGAGTCCCTGATCTGCTATCCGTCGGAGATGACGCACGCCTCGGTCCGGGGCACCCCGCTGGCGGTGCCCACCGACCTCGTGCGGCTGTCGGTGGGGATCGAGGACGTCGAGGACCAGCTGGAGGACCTCGAACGGGCGCTCACGGGCGCGGCCTCGTAGCCCGAGGCGCTACCCTGGCCCGCATGAGCACCGGCACCCCGCACTCCGAGACGTTCCTCGAGCTGCCCGGGCCCGTGGTGGGCACCGGGTGGCTGGCCGGCCACCTCGGCGACCCCCGGCTCGTGCTGGTGGACGCGAGCTCCACGCTCAACCGCACCGAGGAGGCGATCCCGGGCGCCCTGCTCCTGGACCTGGACGGGCCGTTCGCCGACCCGTCCGCGGAGCTGCCGCACACGATGCCCCCGGCCGGCCGGCTGACCGCGGCGGCCCGTGCGCTGGGGATCTCCCGGACCAGCACCGTGGTGGCCTACGACGGCAAGGGGATCTTCGCCTCCGCCCGGGTGTGGTGGATGCTGCGGGCGGCGGGCTTCGACCGGGCGGCGGTGCTCGACGGCGGGCTGCCGGCCTGGGCCGCCGAAGGACGGCCCGTGGGCACGCACGCGGATCCGCCCGCCGAGCCCGGCGACGTCGAGCTCGTGCCGCAGGAGGGGTTCTTCGTGGGCGCCGACGACGTCGCCGACGCCCTCGGGGAGCCCGGGGCGGTCGTCCTCGACGCCCGCTCCGCCGGCCGGTTCGCGGGCACGGAGCCCGAACCGCGGCCCGGCCTGCGCCCCGGCCACATGCCCGGGGCGGTCAGCCTGCCGTACACGGAGCTGCAGGGCCCGGACGGGCGGCTGCTGCCGCTGCCCGAGCTGCGGGCGCGGATCGCGGCGGCGGCCCCCGAGGGGCGGCGCGTGGTCACCAGCTGCGGCTCGGGGCTGACCGCGTGCGTGCTGGCCCTGGGCGCCCACCTCACGGGCCGCACGGAGGTCGCCGTCTACGACGGCTCCTGGGCCGAGTGGGGCCGCCCGGGCCCGCGGCCGGTGGCCGGCCCCGGCTGAGCCGGGCCCCGGTCAGCCGCGGGCCCCGGTCAGCCGCGGGCCCCGGCGTCCCGCGCGGCGGCGGCCCCCTCGATGTCCTGCTCGGTGGCCGTCTGCGCGGTGGCGGCCTGGTCGGGGGTCCGCTCCGGGGCGTGCGGGCCGGAGCCGTCCCGCGCGGCGGCCGCGGCCAGGATGTTGCGGGCCATGGAGGGGAAGATGAAGCCGTGGAAGGGCCACACGCCCCACCAGTAGAGCCGGCCGGGCAGGCCCTTCGGGAAGAAGATGGCCCGCTGCCGGTAGCGGCTGCCCTCGCCCTCGGGCTCCACGGACAGCTCGAGCCAGGCCCGGCCGGGGGCCCGCATCTCCGCGTGCAGCAGTAGCTTGTGGCCCTCCTCCAGCGCCTCGACCCGCCACCAGTCCACGTACTCGCCGACCTGCAGGTCCGTGGCGTCGCGGCGGCCGCGGTTGAGCCCGGCGCCGCCCACGAGCTTGTCCATGACCCCGCGGACCTGCCAGGCCAGGGGCAGCGAGTACCAGCCGTTGCGCCCGCCGATGGACTCGATGACCCGCCAGACCTGCTCGGGACGGGCCGGTCCGGTCCGGCTGCGCTCGTCGACGAACACCGTGCGCCCGGCCCAGTCCGGGTCCGAGGGGAGGGGGTCCGCGGCGGCCTCGGAGGAGCTGTAGTGGACGTCCCACGTGGTCTCCACGGAGTTGTCCTCGATCTTCTTCAAGGCCAGCGACACGGCCCGGCGGTAGCCCGCCAGGCCCTCGGGGGGCGGGGGGATGTAGGCGTCGATGTCGTGCTCGTCCGCCACCGCGTCGTGCTGCAGGGACTGCACGAGCGGCACGGCCAGGGCCAGGGGGATCGGGGTGACCATGCCCACCCAGAACCCGGACAGCCGCGGCGCCGGCAGGGGGAGGTGGAAGACCACGCGCCGGCGCAGTCCCGCCACGCGGGCGTAGCGGCGCATGGCGTCCGCGTAGGTCATCACGTCGCGGGAGCCGATGTCGAAGGTGCGGTTGAGGTCCTCCGGCAGGTCCATCGCGTGGATGAGGTAGTACAGGACGTCGCGCACGGCGATGGGCTCGATCCGGTTGGTCACCCAGGAGGGGGCCGGCATGACCGGGAGGGTGTCGCCCAGGTGCCGGATCATCTCGAAGGAGGCCGACCCGGAGCCGATCACCACGCCCGCCTGGAGGACGACCGCGGGCACCGCCCCGGCCAGGAGGATCTCCCCGACCCGCACCCGCGAGCGCATGTGCTGGGACAGCTCCACCCCGGAGGGGTGCAGGCCGGAGAGGTAGACGATGCGGCGCACCCCGGCCCGCTCCGCGGCCTCGGCCACGGTCCGGGCCATCTGCGCCTCCTGCTCCTCGAACTGGCGGGAGCCGCCCATGGAGTGCACCAGGTAGTACAGGGTGTGGACGTCCCGGCAGGCGGCGGTCATCCCGTCGAGGTCGTTGAGGTCCGTCTCGGCGACCTCCACCCGGTCCCGCCACGGCACGGAGCGCAGCTTACCGGGGGACCGCACGGCCACGCGCACGGTGTGGCCCGCCTCCAGCATGCGGGGCGCCAGGCGCCCGCCGACGTAGCCGGTGGCACCGGTGATGAGGACGCGCTGGGGAGAGCTCATGGCCTGCCTTTCGTGCGGGTCCCGTGAGCGTACCAACGCCGCCCGACAGGGCCCTGGGCGCCGGCCGGGCCGCCGGCGGGCACGGGAACGGCCGCACCCGGGTAGGGTGCGGCCGTGTCCGGCGGCGCCGCGGGAAGCGGGCCGGGCGAACGGGTCAGGGCAGCGCCAGGCGGAACACCTTCGCCCACGCCGAGGCCACCTGCTTGGGCAGGGGGCCCGTGGTGTAGGGCAGCTCGTAGCGCTCGCAGATCTCGCGCACCTTCACCGCGACCTCGGCGTAGCGGTTCGAGGGCAGGTCCGGGAACAGGTGGTGCTCGATCTGGAAGGACAGGTTGCCGGTCATCAGGTGCATCAGCCGCGAGCCCGAGATGTTGGCCGAGCCGATCATCTGCCGCACGTACCAGTCCCCGCGGGTCTCGCCCTCGATCTGCTCCTCGGTGAAGGTGTCCGCCCCGGCCGGGAAGTGGCCGCAGAAGATCACCGCGTGCGCCCAGATGTTGCGCGCGGCGTTGGCGGTCAGCGTCGCGGTCAGCGCCTGCTTCGCGGAGCCGGTCACGGCCGCGGCGGCGGGCGTGGCCGCGTAGTCCTTGGCGGCCTGCTTCACGAACTTCGCCCCGAGGGCCTTGAGCCCGCGCTTCAGCTCGGCGACCGGCTTGCGGCCCTCCCGGACCTCGTCCAGCTCCAGGTCGTAGATCGCGATGCCCCACTCGAAGACCGGGGCGAGCAGCGCGTTGTAGAGCGGGTTGCCCAGGTTGCGCGGCGTCCAGGGCTGGTCCTCGTCCATGCGCAGGATGGTGTACCCGACGTCCCGGTCCTTGCCGACCACGTTGGTCCAGGTGTGGTGGAGGTCGTTGTGGGTGTGCTGCCACGCCTCGGCCGGGGTCACGAAGTCCCACTCCCAGGTGGTGGAGTGGATGTCGGGATCGCGCATCCAGTCCCACTGCCCGTGCAGGACGTTGTGGCCGATCTCCATGTTCTCGAGGATCTTGGCGAGGGTCAGCATGCCGGTGCCCGCGAGCCAGGCGGGTTTGTGCTTGGCGAACAGCAGCGCGGCCCGCCCGGCCAGCTCGAGGGAGCGCTGGGTGGCGATCACCCGGCGGATGTAGGCGGCGTCGCGGGCGCCGCGGGTGGCGATCACGGACTCGCGCAGGGCGTCGAGCTCCCGGCCCAGCTCCTCGATCTGCGCGTCGGAGAGGTGGGCGGCGGCGGAGGGCTTGGCCCGTCCGGCGGGCCGGCCCTGGTCGAGCAGGAGGGGGGTGACGATGGTCATGGTGTCGCTCCTTCGGGAACGGGATCAGGGGAAGCGGATCGGGGGAAGGACATTCAGGGGGCGGTGCTCAGGCGTCGAGGCTGACGGGGCCGGCGGCCGTGGACACGCAGGTCTGGACGAGGTGCCCGGGCTCCCCGTGCACCTCCCCGGTGCGGGTGTCCCGGACCTGCCCGGACAGCAGGGGGGTCACGCAGGCGTGGCAGATGCCCATGCGGCAGCCGCTGCGCATCATGAGGCCGGCGTCCTCGCCGGCGGCGAGGAGGGTCGTGGCGCTGTCGGCCTCGACCTCGGTGTCGGACTTCTCGAAGGTCACGCGGCCGCCCTCCCCGCCGGAGCCGGGGGCGACGACGGCGGCGAAGCGCTCGACCCGCAGCTCGCCCTCCTCCCGCTGCCACAGGGCCTCGGCGGCGTCGAGGAAGTCCGCGGGCCCGCACGCGTAGGCGGCGCGGTCCCGCCAGTCGGGGCAGGCGGCGTCGAGGTCGCCGGCGCCGGCGAGGTCCAGCCGGCGGCCGCGCTCCCCGGTGAACCACTGGACGAGGCGGAAGCCCGGGAACTGGTCGGCCAGCTCCAGCAGCTCCTCGCGGAAGAGGGACTCCTCGGGCGAGCGGGAGGAGTGCACGAGCACGAGGTCGGCGTCCGCCCGGCGGGGCACCAGGGTGCGGATCATGGACATGACCGGGGTGAGGCCGCTGCCCGCGGTGAGCATGAGCAGCGGGCGGGGGCGCTCGGGGAGCACGAAGTCGCCCTCCGGCGGGGCGAGGAAGAGGACGTCGCCGCGGCGGGTCCCCCGTACCAGGGCGGTGGAGACCTTGCCCATCGCGGTCACGGTGATGGCCGGGTCCTGCCCGGCGCCGGTGCTGAGCGAGTAGGAGCGCCAGTGCCGCACCCCGTCGATCTCCACGCCGATGCGCGCCCACTGGCCGGCCTCGTGGGCGTTCCAGCCCTTGCCGGGACGGAACCGGATCGTCACCGAGTCCGCGGTCTCGGGCACCACGGAGGTCACCAGGCCGCGGAGCTGGCGGGCACTGGCGAGGGGGTCGACGAGCCGGAGGAAGTCCTCCGGGGAGCGCGGGGTCGTGAAGGCCGAGGCGAGGCGGGAGAGCAGTCGTATGGAGGGCACCTAATCACTGTGCCGCAAATCCGGTGCTGATTCTCGTTCCGTCACGTACTCTTTCGGCAGAGAAACTGTGTCGTCGAAATGAAAGGGGGCGCCGGTGGCTGCACCGGAACAGCCGGGCCGGACGGACCGGGAGCTGCCCTGGACGTCCCTGCCCCCGGCCCTCACCCCACTGCTGGTGCCCCACCTGCCCGCGGTCACGGAGGAGCTGCTGGCCGCCGTGCGCCACGACGTCCCGGTCTACGCCCGGCCGCTGGAGGGCCTGTTCGGGGACAGCATCCGGCAGGGGGTCGAGGTGGCCCTGACCCGCTTCCTGCACCTGCCCGGGACCGTCCGGCCGGCGCTGCAGCAGGAGGACCGGAGGGTGTACGAGGGGCTCGGCCGCGGCGAGGTGCGGGAGGGGCGCCCCATGGACGCCCTGTTCGCCGCCTACCGCTCCGGGGCCCGCACCACGCTGCGCTCCCTGTCCCGGGTGGCCATGGACGCCGGGTTCGAGGCCTCCGTGCTGATCGGGCTGGCCGAGTCGGTCTTCGCCTACATCGAGGAGCTCTCCGCGGCCAGCGCGGAGGGGTACGCCCTGGAGCAGTCCGAGCGCGCGGGGGAGCGGGACCGGCTGCTGGACGCCCTCGCGGACATGCTGGTCCGCGGCCACGTGGTGGAGGACTCCGTGCGCAGCGCCGCGGCGGCCGCCGGCTGGCCGGTGCCGGAGCGCGTGGTCGTGGTGACGCTGGCCGCCGACCGCCGGGTGGGCCTGCGCTCCCGGCTCGGGGAGCGGGCGCTGCTCACCTCGCGCCCCGGCGACGTGGTGGCCGTGGTGCCGGAGCCGTCCTCCCCGTCCGGGCGCCAGGACCTGGAGCGGGCGCTCACGGGGCGCAGCGCCGTGATCGGCCCGGGCCGGCCCTGGTACGCGGCCGCCGACTCCCTGCGGCTGGCGGCGCTGACCCGCGACCTGATGCGGCGGGAGGCGCCGGCCGGGGAGGGGCCGGTGTGGGTCTCGGAGCACCTCGTGCAGCTCGTGCTGCACGGCGAGCGCTCCGTGGTCGAGGACCTCGCCGCCCAGCGGCTGGCCCCGCTGGACGAGCTGCGCCCGGGGCAGCGGGAGCGGCTCGGCGCCACCCTCCTGTCCTGGCTCGCCCACCAGGGGCAGCGCGCGGCCATGGCGGCGGAGCTGGGGATCCACGAGCAGACGGTGGGCTACCGGGTGAACCAGCTGCGGGAGGTCTTCGGGGAGGTCCTCAACGACCCGCAGACCCGCTTCGAGCTCGAGCTCGTCCTGCGCGCCGGGTTCCGCTGAGCCCGGTCCCGCCGGACTCAGCCGGTGCGCTTGTAGGACTCCCGTTCGCGGTCGTCGTGCGCGGCCTGCTCGGCCACGGTGATGGCGCCGCCGCCCCGGTGCGCCGGCATCCACCACGCGCCGGGTGCGGGGGTGACCGGGTAGCTGTCGATGCACCGGTCGATCCCTTCCTGCAGCGCCTCCCGCAGCCGCGCGCTCGCGGCGCGGACGTCCTCGTCGGCGGCGACGCGCAGGAGCGGGCCGACGTGCACGCGCACGGGGGTCCGCCAGACGTCGCGCAGCCGGATCCCGCCCCGTCCGCGGGTGAGCATCCGGTGCCCGCCCCACACGGCCACGGGGATGACGGGGGCGCCGGTCTCCGCGGCCATCCGGGCGGCGCCGGTGCGCAGGGGCCGCACGGTCCAGCTGCGGCTGACCCCGCCCTCGGGGAACACGGCGAGGAACTCCCCGCGCCGCAGCTTCGCCAGGGCCTCCGCGTAGGCGGGGGCGCCGTTGGCGCGGTCGACGACGACGTGGTCGCACAGCCGGCACACCGCGGTCACGAAGGTGCTGCCGGTGTGCTTGCGCGTGATGAGGAACCGCGAGTGGGCCCGCAGCCGGCGCCAGATCACCAGCTGCGCGAACACGAAGTCGAGGTAGCCGAAGTGGGTCACCGCCACGACGGCGCCCCGGCCGGGCCGGACCTCGCGGTCCAGTCCGTGCACCACCTGGTCGTCCGGCAGGTGCTCCTCGCCCGAGGCGAGCAGCGGCACGCGGAAGAGCCGCACCGCGGCGAGCCCGGCGAGCACGATGGCCCGGTAGGCGTACTTGTTGGGGCGCAGCTGCAGGGCCACGGTCCCTCCTCGGGGACGAGGCCCGCGGGCGGGCCGGGAACGGTCTGCGGGACATCGTAAGCCCGCGCGGCCCGCCCGGGCGCCTCCGCTCAGCGGCGGCCCGCCGGCGGCGTGCCGTCCGCCTCCTCCGGGCGCGTGAAGGCGAGCCAGATCGCCGGGGCCACATCGTGCTCGGCCGCGCCCTCGGGGCCGTCCGCGAGCCGGGCGTTGAGCGCGCCGTCGTAGGTGGCCAGCAGCATCCGGGCGAGGTCGGCGACCTCGACGGTGAACCGCAGCCGCTGCCGCCGCGCCACCCGGGTGAGCGCGTCGACGACGGCGTCCACCAGGGCGTCGCGGTGTCCGGCCAGCACCTCCCGGACCGCGGGCGAGCGCCGGGCGGTCAGCAGCAGCTCGAGCCGCACGGTGTGCCAGGTGGTGTCCGAGGTGTGGTCGGACAGGCCCTCGAGGATCCGCACGACCACCTCCTCCGCGGAGGCGCCCGCGGTGAGCCAGCGCTCCAGCTGCTCGCCGAGCCGGGACACCAGCTGCTCCACGTGGTCCTCGTACATGGCCAGGGCCAGGTCGGTCTTGGAGTCGAAGTTGCTGTAGAACGCGCCGCGGCTGAAGCCCGCCGCCGCGCACAGCTCCCCGACGCTGGCGCCCTCGATGCCCCGCTCGGCGAAGACGCCGGCGGCGGTCTCGAGCAGGCGCCGGCGGGTGGCCGTCCGGGAGCGCTTCGCGCCCTCGTCCCGGCCCGGTCCGGTGCTCATGGGGTGGCTCCTTCCCCGGCTCGCACCGGGCACTCGATACAGAGGTGTATCCTGGCGGTCGTCTTGTTCGATACATCAGTGTATCCAATCTTTGCTGGAAGGCCGTGCCCATGCCCACCGTCCCCGCCCCGTCCGCTCCCCGGCACCTGGCGGAGCCCCGGGAGCGCCCGCCCTGGCGCTCCGTCAGCTTCTGGGCCGCGCCGCTGCTCACCGTCCTGGCCCTGGCCGTCGCGGGGACGGCCCTGTACATGGGCGGGCTCTCCGACCCCACGGCCCATCTCCGGGACTTCCCGGTGGCGCTCGTCAACCGGGACGCCGGGGTGGACACCGCCGGGGGTGAGCACCGGAACCTGGGCCGTGAGGTCGTCGATGGCTTCGTGGACGGGGCCGAGGGGTCGGACGAGCTCGACCTGCGGGTCCTCGACTGGGACACGGCCCAGCAGCAGCTGGACTCCGGCCGCGTCTACGCCGCCGTGGTGGTCCCCGAGACCTTCTCGGCCGACGCGACCGGGCTGGTGCAGGGCGCCCTGACGAGCGAGGACTCCCACCGGCCGCGGATCACGGTCCTCACCGACCCCCAGGCGGGGACGCTGGGCACCCGGCTGGCCGCCGGAGCGGTGGAGCCGGCCCTGCAGGAGGTGAGCGTGCGCCTCGGCGAGCAGCTCGCCGCGGCGGCCGAGGAGGCCGAGGAGCAGGCGTCCGCGGCGGTCGAGCGCCGGCTCGCGGACGCCCAGGCGGAGCAGTCGCGGGAGCTCGCCGCGGCCGCCGCCCAGGCCGGGCCCGGCGCGCAGGCCTTCGCCCGGCAGGTCGCCGTCGCCCAGGAGGGCACGCCCGGCAGCCTCGCCGCGGAGCTCGCCCCGCAGGTCAGCTCCGCCTCCGCCGCGGTGCTCGCGGACCCGGTCGACGTGGTCGTCGAGGCCTTCCACGAGCCGGAGGACGGCACGGCCCTGGGCATGGGGGCGTTCTACTACGCCGTGCTGCTCCTCGTGCTGGGGCTGAGCGGATCGATCGGGGCGAGCATCCTGATCGACGGGCGGCTCGGGGTGGCGCCCCTGGAGCTCGGTCCGGTCTTCCGCCAGCGGCTGCGGGCGCGGCCGTCCCGGCGGGCGACCTTCCTCATGAAGTGGGGCGTGGTCGTGGTGGCCGGCGCCCCCGCCGCGGGCTCGATGATGGCGGTGTGCGCCGGGCTCGGGGTGCCCCTGCCGCACGGGTTCCTCCTCTTCCTGCTGAGCTGGCTGTCGATCGCCACCGTCTCCGCCGTGACCCTCGCCCTCGTCACCGTGCTCGGCAGCGCGGGGCTGGTGCTGGCCATGGTCTACCTCGTGCTCATGGGCCTGCCGTCCGCCGGGGCCGTGGTCCCGCTGGAGGCGCTGCCGGAGTTCTTCCGGGCGATCGCCGCGGCGGAGCCGCTGCACCACATGGCCACGAGCGTGCGCGCGGTGCTCTACTTCGACGCCGTCCCGGACGCCGGCCTGCGGACCGGCCCGCCGGCCCTGGGGGCGCTCCTGCTGGGCTCCGTCGCCCTGGCCCTGGCCGTGGGGGCGGTCTACGACCGCCGCGCGGGGCGCCGCGGCGCGGCGCGCTGACCGCCCGTCCGGCGCCCGGGCGTGGTGGTCGGTCGTGGTGCCCCGCAGGACTGCGGTCAACCCCCATACCGCCCCCGGGGACGGCGGTCTACGCTGGCAGCACCGCATCCCACCGCACCGACCAGGAGCACGCGATGTCCTACCTTCCTCCGTCCGCCCCCCGCCCGGGCGAGGGCGGCCCCGGCCCGTCCGGCCACGGCACCGGGCCCGGCTACGGCCAGGGACCTGGCTACGGGGCCGGCGGGCCGGCGCCGCAGTACCGGGCGCAGGGCGACGACCGCACGATCGCGATCCTCACCCACCTCTCCGGCCTGGTCGGCGCGCTGATCTCCGTCGGCTGGCTCGGCTTCGTGGGCCCGCTCGTGGTGTGGCTCGTCCACAAGGACCGCAACGCGTTCCTGCGGGCCACCGCGGCCGGCTCCTTCAACTTCAACCTGTCGATGTGGCTGCTCAACGCGGCCGCCTGGGTCTGCCTGTTCACGGTGATCCTCTTCCCGGTGGCGATCGTGCTGTGGCTCGTCGCCGGGGTGCTGCTCGTGGTCTGCCACGTCCTGGCCGTGCTCAAGGCCAACAAGGGCGAGGTCTACCGCTACCCGCTGCAGCTGCCGGTGCTGCGCTGAGCCGGGTGCTCAGGCCACCGGGGCCGGCTGCCGGCCCCGGTGCAGGAGCACCACGACCGCCACGAGGACCAGCAGCGCCGCGCTGAGCCCGTCGAAGCCGACGAGGGCCAGCACGGGTCCGGCCAGCGCGCCGCCGGCCGCCCCGGCGAGGTTCATGAACAGGTCCGAGACGCCCTGCAGCTGCGGCCGCTCGGCCGGCGGGACGGCCTCCGTCACGAGCGCCGAGCCGGCCACGGTGGAGGCCGACCAGCCGAGCCCCAGCAGCACCAGGCTGACCGCCACGAGCGCCGGGGCGGCCGCGGCCAGCCAGGCCAGCACGAGCGAGGCCGTGAACGCGCTCTGGCCCAGCAGGACCACCGGGCGCCGGCCGACCCGGTCCGCGAGCCAGCCGAAGACGGGGGCCAGGGCGTACATCCCGGCCACGTGCAGGCTGATGGTCAGGCCCACGAGGCCCAGCGACGCGCCGTGGCCGGTCAGGTGCACGGGCGTCATGGACATCAGCGCGACCATGACCGCGTGGCTCAGCGCCACGGTGAGCACCGCGCGGCGGGCGGGCGCGGAGGAGCGCAGCACGGCGAGCCCGCCGGCGGGCGAGGGCCTGCCCGTCCCTGCGGCCTCGCCCTCGGCCACGGCCAGCAGCAGGGGGTCGGGGCGCAGCGCGGTGAGGTACACGAGCGCGCCCGCGGCCTGGGCCGCTAGCGCGATGACGAACCCGCCGGTGAGCTCCGGCAGCCCCAGGGCCCGGCCGAGGAGCTCGCCCGGCACGAAGAGGTTGGGGCCCAGCACCGCGCCGATCGTGGTGGACCACACGACGAGGGACAGGTCCCGGGCGCGGGTGTCGTCGGCGGCGAGGTCGGTCGCCGCGAAGCGGGACTGCAGGTTCAGGGCCGACCCGGCGCCCAGCAGGGCCAGGCCCAGCAGCAGGACGGGGAAGCTGGTGAGGACGGCGGCGCCGATCGTGACGCCCGCCCCGGCCATCGCGGTGACCGCGCCGGTGCTCAGGGAGATCCGGCGCCCGCGCGCCCGGGCCAGCCGGGCCAGCGGCACGGCGAGCAGCGCCGCGCCGAGGGTGTTCATGGTCGCGGCCATCCCGGACCACGCCGGGGAGCCGGACACCTCCGTCACGAGCAGGGCGCCCAGGGCCAGGGTCGCGCCCACCCCCACCCCGCCCAGGACCTGGCCGAGGGCGAGGACGCGCACGACCCTCCGCTGCAGGGCGCGGCGCTGCGCCGTCGTGTCCGTCGGGTGCATGGCCGCCATCCTATACCCCTGGGGGTAAGGGTCGCAGGTGCGGAACGAGCCGGCGGTGTGCTTCCATGCAGGGCATGGACCCTCGACCTGACCTCGTCCTCGGCGCCGACGGCCTGACCCGCCCGGTCTGGGCCGCGACGGACCCGCTGCTGCAGGCGTACTACGACACGGAGTGGGGCATGCCGGTGCGCGACGAGCGGGGCCTCTACGAGCGGATCTGCCTCGAAGGGTTCCAGGCCGGGCTGTCCTGGGCCACCATCCTGCGCAAGCGCCCGGCGTTCCGCGCCGCCTTCGCGGACTTCGACCCGGACGTCGTGGCCGGCTTTGGCGACTCCGACGTCGACCGGCTCCTGGCCGACGCCGGCATCGTGCGCCACCGCGGCAAGATCGAGGCCGCCGTGGGCAACGCCCGGGCCACCGTGGCCCTGCGCGCCGAGGGCGGACTGCCCGGGCTCGTGTGGTCCTTCCGTCCCGCGGCCACCCCGCGCCCGCGCACGGCCGCCGAGGTGCCCACCCGCTCCGCCGAGTCCGAGGACCTCTCCCGGGCGCTGCGGGCCCGGGGCTTCCGCTTCGTGGGGCCGACCACGATGTACGCGCTGATGGAGGCCGTCGGGATCGTGGACACCCACCTGGTGGGCAGCCACCGGCGCGGCAGCTCCGGGGTGTGGCCGGAGCCGGACGGGCGTGCGTAGGATCGTCAGCACCGATCCCGGCGGCGCCGCGCGCCGCCTCCCGGCAGGAGGCCAGAGACCATGTACGACAACAGCCGGCAGCCCAGTGCGGTGCTGCCCCTGATCCTGAGCACCGTCGGCTCCGTCCTGGTCGGCATGGTGGTGCAGCGGCTGCGCCGGGACCGCGCCGCGGCCCGCGGTGCCGTGGCCGCTCGCGGCGAGCGCCCGGCGCGGCGCCCCGCGGCCCGGGCGCACCGACGCGGGCCGGTGCTCTGAGACCGTGACGAGCCACGCGATCAGCTGGGTGGACGTCTTCTCGCCCACGCCCCTGGGCGGCAACGCCCTCGCCGTCGTGCACGGGGCCGACGCCCTGGACGAGGACACGATGGCGCGCTTCGCCCGCTGGACGAACCTGTCCGAGACGACCTACCTGCTCGAGCCGACCGTTCCGGAGGCCGACTACCGGGTGCGGATCTTCACCCCCGGCGGCGAGCTGCCGTTCGCCGGGCACCCCACGCTGGGGACCGCGGCCGCCTGGCTCGCCCTCGGCGGCCGGCCTGCCGGTGAGGAGGTCGTGCAGGAGTGCGAGGTGGGCCTGGTGCCCGTCCGGCGCCGCGGGGACGAGCTGTCCTTCGCCGCGCCGCCCCTGCTGCGCTACGAGCCGGTGGCGGAGCCGGAGCTCCTGGACCGGGTGGCACGCTGCCTGCGCCTGGATCCCTCGGCCCTGCTCGACGTCTCCTGGCTGGACAACGGCCCCGGCTGGATCGGGGTGCGCGTCGCCGACGCCGCGACCGTGCTGGGGCTGCGGGCCGACTGGTCCGCCATGGCCGGGCTCAAGCTCGGGGTGGTCGGGGCGCACCCGGCGGGCGGGGAGTGCGACGTCGAGGTGCGCGCGTTCGTGGGGGACTGGGTGGTGGAGGACCCGGTCACCGGCAGCCTCAACGCGGGCCTGGCCCGCTGGCTCACCGACAACGGCTGGGCCCCGGAGGCCTACGTCGCCGCCCAGGGCACCGTGCTCGGGCGCACGGGCCGGGTGCTCGCCCGGCGGGAGGCCGACACGATCTGGATCGGCGGCCACGTCAGCCCGGTGGTGCGCGGCACGGTGGAGCTGTAGGCCGGCCGCGCGCCCGCTCAGTATCGTGGGGCCATGAGCACCCAGGACATCACCTTCCGCACCCGCAAGTGGGTCAAGCCGGAGGACCTCAACGCCAACGGCACCCTGTTCGGCGGGAGCCTGCTCCGCTGGATCGACGAGGAGGCGGCGATCTACGCGATCGTCCAGCTCGGCAACCAGCGCGCGGTGACCAAGTACATGTCGGAGATCAACTTCGTCAGCTCGGCCGAGCAGGGGGACATCATCGAGATGGGCCTGACGGCCACCGAGTTCGGCCGCACCTCCCTGACCATGCGCGCCCAGGTGCGCAACATGATCACCCGGGACCTGATCCTCAGCATCGACAAGATCGTCTTCGTCAACCTGGACCGGCAGGGCCGGCCCGCGCCGCACGGCTACACCGAGATCACCTACGACCGGGACCGGATCCCCACCACGGCGCTGCCCACGGTGGGCGAGAGGAGTCTCTGAGATGGCGGTGCAGCGGCTCAGCGCCGAGCGGATCACCGACTCCGTGACCTACCACGGGGAGGGCCCGTGCTGGTCCGACCGGTGGGGCGGGCTGCGCTGGGTGGACATGCTCGCCGGGGACGTCCTGTCCTTCGGCGAGGACGGGGAGGTCCTGCGCCGGCACGTCGGGGACGTGGTGGCCTGCGTGCGACCGCGCGCCACCGGCGGCGCGGTCCTGGCGGTCGAGACGGGGGTCGCGCTCGAGGACCCGGACGGCACCGTTCACCCGCCCGAGCTGTTCTGGCAGCCCGGCGCCGTGCGGATGAACGAGGGCGGCGCGGGCCCCGACGGGTGCTTCTACGCCGGCTCCATGGCCTACGACCAGGCCGAGGGCGCTGCCACCCTCTACCGGGTGCACCCCGACCTCCGGTGGGAGCCCGTCCTGGAGGGCGTCACGGTCTCCAACGGCATCGCCTGGTCCCCGGACGGCACGCGCGCCTACTACAACGACACGCCCACCGGGAAGGTCGACGTGCTCGACTGGTCGCCCGAGCAGGGGCTGCACCGCCGGCGGACCTTCGTGGTGCCGCAGCTGGAGGAGGGGCAGGACGTGCACCCCGACGGGCTGACCGTCGACTCCGCGGGAGCGGTCTGGGTGGCGCTGCACGGCGCCGGCCAGGTCCACCGCTACACCGCCGAGGGCGAGCTCGACGTCGTCGTGGAGGTGGGCGCCCGGCAGACGACCGCGTGCTGCCTGGGCGGACCGGACCTGCGCACCCTCTACATCACCACGTCCCGGGAGAACCTGGAGGCGGGCGAGGACCCCGCCGCCGGATCCCTGTTCTCGGTCCGGGTGGACGTCCCCGGTCTGCCCGTCCTCCCGTTCACCGGCTGAGCGCGGTGCGCACCCCGCGGCGCCGACGGGCTTGACCCTCACGCGACGGGAGGGCCCAGGGTGGAGGACATGGACGGACAGCGGCCCGTGACGACGGGCGAGCGGCTCACGGTGGGCCAGGTGGCGGAGCGCTTCGGCGTCACCGTCCGCACGCTCCACCACTACGACCACGTCGGCCTGCTGCGCCCGAGCGAACGCTCGGCCGGCGGCTACCGCCTGTACACGGAGGAGGACCTGCTCCGGCTGCGGCACGTCGTGGTCTACCGCCGGCTCGGCCTCCCCCTCGAGCGCATCGAGGAGCTGCTGGCCGCGGAGGAGCCCGGGGCCGTGCTGGCGCACCTGCGCCGGCAGCGCGAGTCCGTCCTGTCGAGGCTGGCCGAGCTGGCCGACCTCGTCACCGCGATCGACCGAGCACTGGAGAAGGAGATGACCGGAATCGACCTGACCCCGCAGGAGCGGCGCGAGCTGTTCGGGGAGGGCTTCAGCGACGAGTACGCGGCCGAGGCCGAGCGCCGCTGGGGCGACACCGACGCGTGGGAGCAGTCCCGCCGCCGCACCGCCGGCTACGACGCGGAGGACTGGCGGCGGATCGCGGCCGAGACCGCGGCGATCAACCAGCGGTTCGTCGAGGCCCTGCGCGCCGGGCTGCCCGCGACCTCGGCCGAGGCGATGGACGCCGCGGAGGCCGCGCGGCGCCAGATCCACGACCGCTTCTACGACCTCTCGCCGGAGTTCCACCGGGCGCTGGGGGACATGTACGTGGCGGACCCGCGGTTCACGAGCACCTACGAGGACCTGGCGCCCGGGCTGGCGCAGTACGTCCGGGACGCGATCCACGCCAACGCCGACCGCGCCGCGGGCTGAGGACCGCGCCGCTCGTCCCGCCGCGTCCCCGGGGCCCGGCCCCGGGGACGCGGCGGCCTGCCGGTCCCGGCTCCGGAGGCCCGGCGGTCAGGAGGACGACGTCGGGGCGGGGGAGGCCGCCGGTCTACGATCGAGCGGAGGAGGAACCATGACCGAGACCCCCCGGGCGACCCCGGACGTCGTCACCGGCTCGATCCGCCTGCTCGCCGAACAGGGCTGGGAGGCCACGACCGTGGACCGGCTGGCGCAGGCGGCCGGGATCAGCCGCGCCACGTTCTTCCGCAAGTACGGGTCCAAGGAGGACATCGTCTTCGCGGACCACGCCGCCAACCTCGAACGGCTCGAGCAGCTGCTGGCCCGGTCCGGGGCCGTCCCCGGCGCGGATCCCGCCGTGGCGCTGCGCGAGGGCGTGCTGCTCGTCTTCCGCCACCACCTCGACCACCGCGAGCGCGCGCTCGCGCGCAACGCCCTGCTCCGGCAGGTGCCGCAGCTGCGGGACCGGGAGCTCATCACCTCGCACCGCTACGAGCAGGTCCTGCAGCGCTACCTGCGCTCCGCGCTGCCCGAGACCCCGGACCGGGCCATCCTCGCCACGGCGCTGTCCGCGGCAGCGGTCGCGGTGCACAACGCCCACCTGCGGGGCTGGCTGCGCGCCCCCGAGACCGACCCCTCGGCGGAGCTGGCCGCGCAGACCGAGCGGCTGGCGCGCGCCCTCGTCACCGGGTTCGGCCACCCCGGGGCCGCACCGGCCGGTGAGCCGGCGGCCCGCGCGCGGCCGGCCGTCGTCGTCACCGTGCTGGACCCGGCGGCGGACACGGAACAGGTCCTGGCCTCCGTGCGGGACGCCCTCCGGTGAGGGCTCAGAGCTCGTCGGCGAGGATCGCGTAGACCAGCTCGTCGCGCCACTCGCCCAGCTGGCGGTGGCTCTGGCGCAGCGTCGCCTCCAGGCGCATGCCGATGCGCTCGCAGACCTTGGCGGAGCTCACGTTGAGCGCGTCCAGGCTCGCGCAGACGCGGTGGGCGCCCAGCGAGGCGAAGGCGAACTCGACGGCGGCGCGCGCGGCCTCGGAGGCGATGCCCTTGCCCGCGTGATCGGGGTGGACGACCCAGCCGATCTCGACCTGGTCGGCCTCCGCCTCCGTCAGCGTCAGCACGATCTCGCCCACGAGCTCCCGCGAGCCCTTCGGGGAGACGGCGAAGCGGACGTGGTCGCCGTCCCGGCTCCAGGGGCGCAGACCGCTGTTCTCGGCGAGCGAGCGCTCGCACTCCTCGCGGGTGCGCGGGCCCCGCCACGCGTACTGCGCGTAGTCCTCGCGGCGCTGGTACGAGTACATGGGCTCGAGGTCCGCGGCGTCGAAGCGGCGGAACACGAGGCGTTCGGTCTCTGGAGGCAGCACATCGATCATCAGTAGCGATACTAATGCCTCGGAATGCCGGAGGCAGTGTCGGGCGGTGACACTGAGACTCAATACCTTGACGTGATACTCCGTATCAGTCAGAGTGGTGCCGATCACGTCCCGTCCCAGGAGTCCGTCCATGGCACCCGCCCCGCACGCCCCGTCCTTCCCCTCCACCGTCACGGTCGCCGTCGAGCAGCTCGTGCTGCCCGGCCGGCACCTCCCGGTCGCCCTCGTCCGGCTGGACTCGACGCAGCCCGGCGGGCTGATCATCTGGGGCTCCGAGGCCCTGGGGCAGCTGCGGGACGTCCTGCGCTCCGTGGACCAGTCGGCCGTCGAGGCGATCGTGGTCACCGGCAACGCGCGGTCCTTCGGCGCGGGCGCCGACCTCAAGGAGATCCGGCACGCGCAGCTCAGCGGCGTCTCCGACTCCTACGTCGGCCTCGGGCACGAGGCCTTCGGCATCCTGGCCGACGCGGAGGTGCCGACCTTCTCCCTGCTCACCGGGCAGGCGCTGGGCGGGGGTCTCGAGCTGGCCCTGCACACCGACCACCGCGTGGCCCACCCGCGCACCGGCCCGCTGGGCCTGCCGGAGTGCCGGCTGGGCTTCTTCCCGGGCTGGGGCGGCGTCCACCTGCTCCCGCACCTCGTCGGCCCGGCCGCGGCCCTGCGCATCATCGTGTTCGACTCCATGCGCGGGCGCCACGTGAGGGCGCAGGAGGCGCACGAGTTCGGCCTCGTGGACGTCGTGCTCGACGCGGCGCCGGGGACCGAGCAGTGGGACCCCGCCTGGCAGCAGTGGGTGGCCGGCCGGCTTGCCGCGATCGACGCCGGGGAGCCCCGCCGACGTCCCGGCGCACCGGGCGGGGCGGAGGACCAGGAATGGCAGCAGGCCGTCGACCAGGCCCGCGTCCGCGCCGAGCGCACGTGGCACGGCGCGGCTCCCGCCCCGCTGGTGGCGATCGACCTCGTCGCCGACGCCCGCACCGAGAGCCGCACCGAGAACGGGGCGAAGGCCGTCGCGGCCTTCGCGGAGCTCGTCCGCGGTGACGTCGCCAAGGCCTCCCTCTACGCCTTCGAACTGGTCTCCTCCCGCTCCCGGCGGGCCGCCGACGTGCCCGAGGCGGCCCCGAAGCCCCTGCGCAAGGCCGCCGTCATCGGCGCCGGGCTGATGGCCGGACAGCTCGCCTCCCTCATCGCCGCCGGCGCCCGGATCCCCGTGGTCATGACCGACCTCGACGACGAGCGGCTCGCCGCCGGCGTGGCCCGGACCCGTGAGCGCTTCGCCGCCCAGGCCGCCAAGGGCCGGATCACGGCGGAGCAGGCCGAGCAGCTCGGCGGCCTGATCACCGGCGCGAGCGGACCGGAGGACCTCGCCGACGCCGACCTCGTGATCGAGGCCGTCTTCGAGGACCTCGACGTCAAGAAGTCCGTCTTCGCCCGGTGGGAGGAGGTCGTCCGGCCGGACACGATCCTCGCGACGAACACGAGCTCCCTGTCCGTCACCGCCATGGCCGAGGACCTGCGCCACCCCGAGCGGGTCGTCGGCTTCCACGTGTTCAACCCCGTGGAGGTCACCCCGCTGCTCGAGATCGTCGCGGGGGAGCGGACCGGCGACGTGGCGCTGGCCACCGCCTTCGACCTCGCCGCCACGCTGCGCCGCACGGCCGTGCGGGTCCAGGACGCCCCGGGCTTCGTGGTCAACCGCGTGCTCACCCGCATGTTCGACGTGGTGGTGCGCGCGGTCGACGCGGGCGCCGACGTGGCCACCGCCGACCACGCCCCCGACCCGCTGGGGCTGCCGATGACGCCGCTGCGGCTGCTCGACTTCGTGGGGCCGGCGGTGCTGCACCACGTCGGGGCCACCATGCAGCGGGCCTACCCCGAGCGCTTCGCCCGGTCCCCGTGGATGGACGCGGTGGTCGAGGCGGGGCTCACCCACGTCCTGCCCACCGAGCAGGCCCCGGAGACGGGGGCGGACGGCTACCTCGCCGCCGAGGCCGCCCGGCTGCTCGAGCGCACCCGCGCCGAGCACCCCGCGCTCGCCGCGCACGTCCCGGCCTCCGCCGAGGAGCTGCTCGCCCGCGTCCAGGACGCCCTGGCCGAGGAGATCGGCGCGATGCTGGCCGAGGGCGTCGTCGCCGGACCCGAGGACGTGGACCTGTGCATGATCCTGGGCGCCAACTATCCCTTCCACCTGGGCGGGATCACCCCGTACCTCGACCGCACGGGCGCCGCCGAACGCGTCCTCGGCCGCCGCTTCCACCAGCGCTGACCGGGCACCGCCCTCCACCCGACCGCCGACCGACCGAAGGATGCTCCGATGACCGCCACCCCCGAGACCGGCGAGAACCTGTTCCCCGCCGGCACCGTGGAACCCGACTACGTCCTCGACGAGGCCCTCGGCACGGACGCGGCCGGCGCCTTCGAGTCCGTCTCCGACGCCGACCGCGAGCACTGGATGCGGGCGCGGGCCTTCGTCCAGGAGGACCTGCTGCCGGTGATCGCCGGGCACTGGGACAGCGCCGAGTACTCCCTGGACCTCGTCCGCCGGCTGGGGGAGCTCGACCTGCTGCGCGACGGCGTGGCGGTCGACGGCTACCCCGGGATGTCCAAGACCGCCGCCGGGCTGATCAGCATGGAGCTCTCCCGGGGCGACGGGTCCATCGCCACCGTCTCGGGCGTCCAGGGCGGGCTCGCCATGCGCTCGATCGCGATGTGCGGGTCCGAGGAGCAGCGGCAGCGCTGGCTGCCGCGGATGGCCACCGGCGAGCTGCTGGGCGCCTTCGCGCTCACCGAGCCCACGCACGGCTCGGACTCCGTGAGCCTGGAGACCCGCGCCACCCGGGTGGACGGCGGCTGGCTGCTCAACGGCGAGAAGAAGTGGATCGGCAACGGGTCCATGGGCGGGATCACCGTGGTGTGGGCCCGCTCCGACGAGGACGGCCAGGTCCGCGGCTTCGTGGTCCCGCAGGAGAGCGAGGGCTACACCGGCACGACGATCCGCGGGAAGCTCGCCCTGCGCGCCATCCACCAGGCGCACCTGCGCTTCGAGAACGTCTTCGTCCCCGAGGAGAACGCGCTGCCGGCGGCCCGGTCCTTCAAGGACACGGCCGCGGTGCTCTTCGCCACACGGGTCAGCGTGGCGTGGGGCGCCGTGGGGCACGCCCAGGCCTGCTACGAGACCGCGGTCCAGTACGCCGCCCAGCGCGTGCAGTTCGGCCGGCCCCTCGCCGCATCCCAGATCGTCCAGGAGCGCCTGGCCCGGATGCTCAGCGAGCTCACGCAGATCCAGCTGCTCGTGGCGCGGATGACCGAGCGGGAGGAGGCCGGGACGCTCACGGGCGAGCAGGCGTCCCTGGCGAAGTACACCTCCACCCGGGCGGCGCGCTCCATCGCGGCGAACGCCCGCGACCTCATGGGCGGCAACGGCATCCTGATCGAGCACCGCGTGGCCCGTCACTTCGCGGACATCGAGGCCCTGCACACCTACGAGGGCACCGAGACGATGCAGGCCCTGATCATCGGGCGCAGCATCACGGGGCTCTCCGCGTTCGCCTGAGCCGCGCGCCCGCACCCCTCGGACAGTCCCCCGGACACGAGGACGCCCCGGCCGTCACGGCCGGGGCGTCCTCGTGTCCGGGGCGGTGCTCAGGAGAGCGGGTCGCCGCCGGCGTGGAACGAGTCGTTGCTCGAGTC
Source organism: Kocuria sediminis (assembly GCF_009735315.1). Classification (NCBI taxonomy): domain Bacteria; kingdom Bacillati; phylum Actinomycetota; class Actinomycetes; order Micrococcales; family Micrococcaceae; genus Kocuria; species Kocuria sediminis. Next base: position 737 of record NZ_WOGU01000013.1, on the reverse strand, counting down.
GATCTCGTCCTCGAAACCCGAGTTCTCGGGCACGTCGAGGTCGTCGAGGGCCTCGCCCATGCCCGGCTCCTCGGGCGGGATCTGCTCGTCGCCGGCCTCGAAGCGGGCCTCGGCGGTCTCGTCCCGCAGCTGCTGCTCGGACGGGACCACGGGGTGGGCCGGATCCACGCGCTCGTCCGGCGCCTCCGCGTCGGCTCCCTCGATGAGCGGGTCGTCGCGCCAGTTGTCGGGGTCGACCTCCGCTGCGCCCTCGTAGGTGTCGGGGGTCTCCGGCAGTTCTTCCGGTGAGGTGCTCATCTGCTGTCCTTTCGGTTGACGGTCACGGATGTGTCATCAGCCTACGCACGAATCCGCCCGGTCCGAGGGGGTCGGGATGGACGTTCGCGGACCGCGTGCACGGCCCCGACCCGGGCCGCCCGGGGCCGGTCCTCGGCGCACCGCCGCAGGCCCGTCGCCACGGTGTCCACGGTCGCCCAGGCGCCCGTGACGGGTGTTTTGACGGTGTGTGGGGGTGGGTGTAGTGTCTTCCGAGTTGCTGCGGGTGGGCGAGGTTGTGGCCCCGTGGTGGCGGCCGGTTGTACCGGTGGTTGGTTGTGCCGGTGGCTGGTTGTTCTCCGATGTCGTTCTGGTGCTGTCGTGTCCTGCTGAGCGGGGTGCGGGAGTTGCGCGGGGCGGGGCGGGGAGGTAAATTAGCTGAGTCGCTGCGGCCGGGACGGGTTGTCCGGGGCCGGGAGGCG
>NZ_WOGU01000012.1:35508-160099 GCF_009735315.1 Kocuria sediminis | reverse complement strand
TGACGGCGGTGCTGGCCCGCTCCAGCTACCTGCTCGACGGGATCGCCTGCCCCGACCCGGCCACCGTGCTCACCGACACGGCGGTGCTCGACGTCCTGCCGCCCTTCGCCGGCGGATGACCCCATGACCACCCCGGACCCGGCCCACGCGGCGGCCGGTCACCGCGGAGGCCGGGAGCCCGCACGGATCGCCAGCGCGATCAGGGACTGCCCCAGCGCCACGGTCGCCGCGGAGGTGTACTCGCTCGAGCCGATGAGGACGTAGGGGCCGTCCTCCGCGCCGCTGTCCGGGTCGACGGACAGGCACAGCTGCGCGGTGACGCCCTCGGCGACGGTCAGCGGTTCCCCGACGTGGACCCAGTCCTCCTCCCCGAGCTGCTCACCGTGCCGAGCGACGCACCAGTCCGGGCAGATCCGGCCGGGGCCGCGCCGGTCGTCGTCCGTGTGCTCCATCTCGACACCTTGGTGCACGGTTCCCTCCTTCCGCGCTGCTCGGGCGTGGCGACCGGCGCCGGCGGGTCGCGGATCGGACGATCCGCGACCCGCCAGCGCCGGTCCGCCGGACGCCCCGGTGGGCGGGCGGTCAGGCGGCGCAGCCGCCGAGTGCGATCGTGCCGTCGATGGCCTTGATCTGCTGCTGCACCGTCCCCAGCTGCGTCGCCAGATCGTTCACGACGGCCGTCTGGGCCGCGATCGCGTCCTTGTTCTGCTTCTTGACGCCCAGCAGTTCACGGAGCTTCCCCTGCGCCGCCGTGACCTGCCCGTCCAGCGTCACCGCCTGCGCCTGCAGCGTCTTCAGCTGCGTCTCCGCAGCGGTGACCGCCTCGTCCGTCCTCTGCAGCTCGGCCAGGAGCGGAGCCACGCGGCCCTGCAGGCCGAGGACCTCGGTCTCCTTCGCCGTGATCTGCGTGTTCAGCGCGGTCACCTGGGCCACGAGAGCGTCCATCTCCGTGGTGAGCGCGGTGATCTCGCCCTGCTTGGTGGCCACCGCCCCGGCGGCGTCCTCGGCGGCCGCCTTCAGGGCGGGCAGCTCTGCCCGGAGTTCCTGGAGCTTCGCCTCCTGGGCTGCCACGGCCGCTTCCGCGGCCTCGAGCGCTCCCGCGGCCGCAGCCAGGTCGTCCTGCAGCCCGGCCAGCACCGTCTTCTGGTCGGTGATGGCCTGCCGGGCGGCCTCGACGTCCTGCGTGAGGCCCGGCAGGGCGGCCTGGAGGCCCGCGACGAGCTCCTCCTGCTCCGTGACCGCGGTGGTTGCGGCGGCGACCGCGTCCTGCAGCCCCGGGAGCTTCTCCTCCAGCCCGCTCAGCTCGGCCTCCTCGGCCGTCACCGCTGCGCCGGCGTCGGTCACGGCGGTCCGGAGCCCGGGCAGCTGTCCCTGCAGGGTGGTGAGCTCGGCCTGCTTCGTGGCCACCGCGGTGTCGGCGGCGGTCAGCGTGGCCTGCAGCGGGGCGACCTGCTGCTGCAGGGCGGCGCTCTCCCCCTGCTTCGCCGTCAGCTGCTGGGACAGGGTGTCCACCTGCTTCTGCAGGGTGGTCAGATCTCCCTGCAGACCGGAGATCAGCGTGTTCTTGTCGCTGATCTGCACGGTCAGGGCGCTCACCTCGGTCCGGTACTGGGCGATGAGGGCCTCCCGTTCCTTCCTGGTCTGCCCCTCACCCTTGATCTCCACCAGGCGGGCGATCTCCCGGTCCAGGAACGTCTTCCGCTCCTGCAGCGTCGTGAGCTCGTTCCGGGCCTGCGTGAGCTTGGCCTGGGTGGCGGTGACGGCGGTGCTGGTGGCGTCGAGCTGCTGCTGGAGCGCGGTGATCTCAGCGCCGGTCGCCGCGAGCTTCGCGTCGTTGGCGGCGGCGGCGTCCGCGGCGGCCTTCGCGGTGGCCCCCAGGGCGGCCAGCGCGGCCTCGGCCTCGGTGATCTCCGCCTGCTGGGCGGCCAGCGCGTCCGCGGCGCCCTGCGCGGTGGCCTGCGCCGCGGCCAGGGCGTCCTTCGCCTCGGCGATCTCCGCCTGCTGGGCGGCCAGCGCGTCCGCGGTGCTCTGCGCGGTGGCCTGCGCCGCGGCCAGGGCGTCCTTCGCATCGGTGATCCGGCCCTGCTGGGCGGCGAGCTCGTCCTGGGCTGCGGCGCCGCCGGCCTCCAGCCGCTGGAGCTCCGCCTCGGCCTCGACGACGGCAGCGCTCGCCCCGTTCACGGCGGTGGCGGCCTCCGCGGCGCTCGTGCCCAGTGCGGCCAGCCGCCCTTCGGCGTCGTCGACCTCCCGGTCCGCGGTGGAGAGGGCGGCGTCGGCCTGCTCGGCGGCCTCCTCCAGCGTCCCCAGTTCGGCCTGGGCGGCGTCGATCTGCTCCTGCTGCACCGCGGCCTCCGCGGTCGCGCCGGCGGCCTGCTCCACCAGGGCGTCGAGCGCCCGCTGCCCGACCTCCAGGTCCGCCTCCAGGGGTGCCAGCCGCTCCTGCAGCGAGGTGCGCTGCTGCTCCAGCTCCGCGAGGGCCTCCTCGGCGGCGGCCACGGCCGCCGCCGCCTCGGCCTGCGCCGTGACAAGGGCGGCGTGCTCGTCCTCGGTCTTCTTGATGTCGCCGTCGACCTGCGCGTCCCGGACGTCGAGCTCGGCCAGGCCCTTCTCCTCCGCGGCGATCTTGGCGGTGAGCTCATCGGCGGTCTTCACCAGTGCCGCCTTCTCCGCCTGCAGCGCGGCGATCCGCTCCGCGTTCTGCTTCGCGGCCGCCTTCAGCAGGCCCTGCTGGACCGTGCCCCGGTGCGCCGCCTGGTTGACGACGCCGTTGCACACCCCGCCCGTGGTGGACGACGGCGCGGCGTGCGCCGGGGCGGCCACGGCGATCCCGCCGAACACGGCGGAGATCGCCAGGGCCGCCACGGCGCGGCCGGCTCCACGCCGGAAGGCCGTGCCGGACGGTGCAGCAGGAGTACGTGCGAAAGACATGGTGGATCCCCCGGATTCTTCGGCCCGCTCCCCCTGAGCGGGTCCCCGGGAGAAGTCTGGGGCACGTCGACGGCGCTGCGGCCGACGTCCGCGTTCAAATGCCTAAACGCACAGCCGAGGAGGGCCGGTCTCGCGTTCAAATCCTTGAACGCCCGCGGCGGGCCGGCCGGCCGTTCTCCGCGGGAGGACGGTCCAGGGGCGTGCCCTACTCGCCCTTGAGCACCCGGAACGCGCTCTCGCGGTCCTTCACCCGGAGCTTGCGCAGGACCGTGGACACGTGGACCCGCACCGTGGTCGGGGACACGAACAACTTGCCCGCGACCTGCTCGGTGGACCGCCCCTCGGCGAGCAGCTCCATGACTTCCCATTCGCGCGGAGTCAGCTTGGCCGCGGCGTCGGACCTCCGCCGGAGGACCCGGCGGCCCGGCGCGCGGAACTCGTCGAGCACGCGCGCCACGAGCGCGGCGGGCATCGCGGCCTCACCGTTCAGCACGCCCCGCAGGGCACCGGGCAGGGTCGCGGGGTCGGCGTCCTTGAGCAGGTACCCGGCGGCGCCCGCCCGCAAGGAGTCGAAGAGGTCCTCGTCCTCACGGGACTGGGTGAGCATCACGATGCCGGTGCGGGGAGCGCCGCGGGCGATCTGCTGGGCGGCCCGGATGCCGCTCCCGGGCATGTGGACGTCGAGCAGGACCGCGTCGGGCCCGTGCTCGGCGACGAGCCGGACAGCGTCCTCGGCGCTGGCGCCCTCTCCGCACACCTCGCAGCCGCCCGCCTCCAGCGCCTCGCGGATCCTCGCCCGCATCCGCGCGTGGTCGTCGGCGATGACCACCCGCATCCGGTCGTCCTCTACCACGTCACCGTCACCGTGCTTCCTCTGCCGGGTTCCGAGTCGATCTCCAGGGATCCGGGCAGCCCCCGCGCCCGGTCCCGCATGCTGATCAGGCCGTAGCCCGCAGGGGCCCCGGTCGCGCGGAGGACGTCGAACCCGTCGCCGTCGTCCCGGACGACGAGGCGACGGCGGTCGCCGTCCCTGGTCAGGCGCAGGCACAGCCTGCCGGCGTGCCCGTGGCGCACCGCGTTGGAGACCGCCTCCCGCGTGATGCGCAGGATCGCGTGGCGCTGATCGCCGTCGGCGTCGATGGAGTCGTCGACGTCCACCTCCAGCTCCACCCGGTACCTCTGGGCCAGCTCCCTCGCGGTCCGGTGCAGGGTGAACCCGAGCGCTTCGTCCTCGTCGTGCCCCAGGGCCTGGACGGCGGCGCGCGCCTCGTCCAGACCCCGGTCCGAGGCGGCCATGATGCGGCTCCTCGAAGGGTGCTCCTGCGGCAGGGCGTGGCTCTCCATCCGGATCAGCGACAGCTCCTGCACGACGCCGTCGTGCAGCTCGCGGGCGAGCCGCCGCCGGTCCTCCAGCACGGCGGTCCGGGAGGCCGCGGTCCAGTACTCCTGGATCTCCCGGCCGGCGCCCACCAGCAGGAAGAGGTAGAACCCGGTCCGGAACACGTCACCGGCATAGAGCCAGTCCGTGTACAGCGAGGGGAACAGGACGTAGTTGACGCGGGCGAAGGCGGCGAGCGCGCACGCCGGGCCCAGCCACCGCAGCAGGGAGTCCTCGCGCTCCGCGGCCTGCGCCGTGAAGACGAGCGAGGCCACGAAGAAGCACAGCGCCGCCACGCCCTGCCCGGCCAGCAGGAGGGGATGGCCGGTGAGGATCGCCTGCGGCGTCTCCGCCAGGGCCTCGGACCGGTCGAGGGCCACCGGCAGCGAGGACCTGACGGCCCACAGCGCGGAGAAGGTCACCGTGGCGAGCACCAGGGGCACACCCACCACCCACAGGTCGGAGCGGGACGGGGCGTCCCGCCGGGGCCCCACCAGGGCGGCCGCTGCGACGAGCGCCGCCCCCAGAAGGCGCAGCGTCAGCGGCACCCAGACGTCCAGGGTGCCGGCCGGACCGAGCCCGGTCGCCTCGACCGTCCGGGCCAGGCCGATGCCGGCGATCACCAGGAGCACGAGCCCCTGGGCGAGCAGCAGGTCCTGCAGCTGCCGTCGGCGCACGAACCGCCCGTGCAGGAGGTACGCGACGAGAAGGGCGACACAGGCGTCCACCGAGTCCAGCACCAGGTGCGCGGATGGACTGCGGTAGCCGAACAGGACGTCCGGGCTCCAGATCACGAGCCCGGTCCCCACGATGCCGACGGCCCACCCGGCGATCGTCGGCCCTGCGGCGCGCCGCAGACGGGTGTCCCCGGAGCGGACGGCAGGGAGCACGGTGGGGGGGTGCATGGCTCGGATTGTAGGCGCCGCACCGGCTGCGGCCGGGGTCGAAGCGGCTCGTGTCGCCTTCCGCGGTCCCGAGGAGCTCCTAGGCCGAGAGGCGAGGGACCGGCAGGAGCCAGCGGGTCAGGACCACGGCCCCCGGCAGGGCGGAGACCAGGGCGAGCAGGCCGTAGCCGAGGGATATCGCGAAGCCCGTCGCGGCGGGCAGACCGTGGGCCATCGCGGCCAGCGTCGTGATCCCCTCGCGCGGACCCCAGCCGCCCACGCCCACGGGCACCGACATGCCGGCCAGGCCGAGCACCGTGGTCCCCCACAGGTCCGGCAGGGGTGCCTGCGGGGCGGTCCGCAGGGCCGCCAGCAGGAACAGCCCCTGGTAGCAGGCCCAGGCCAGCACCGACAGGGACCACACGGCGGCCCGGTCCCGGGGCGGGGACCCGCGCGTGGCCCGCCAGGCGACCGCCCCCACGGCGAGGGCTCCGGCACCGAAGGCCGCGGCCGCCCAGGGGCCGACCGCCAGGGCCGGGACGACGCCGGCCGCGAGGAGCACGGAGGTCCCGGCCAGCCGCTCGCCCACCACGGAGCCCCCGGCCCCGGGCCAGGTGTCGCCGCGCCGGCGCCGGCGCAGCACCCGCACCGCGTCCCCGGTCACGCCGCCGGGCAGCAGCAGGTTGACGAGTCCGGCTGCCCAGCACTCGCCCAGGGCCTCGCGGAACCCGATCCGTGCTCCGCGGCTGCGGGCCACGAGCCGCCACCGCTGGGCCTGGGCCGCGGTGGCCACGAGCCCGGCGAGCAGGGCCAGGACCACGGTGAGGGGGCTGAGCACGCCCACGGCGCTGCGGGCGGACTCCGTGCCGAGGGTCCGGAAGAGCACCGCCAGCAGGACGAGCCCGGTCACCGTCTGCGCGACCGCCAGCAGGCTCCGGCGCAGGGCACCTCGCCCGCGGCGCGGGGGTGCGGTCTCGGCGGACATGGGCGCAGTCTAGCCACCGCCGGCGGCGGCCCGGATTGACGGGGCGGGCGCTCCCGCCCAGGATGAAGATCCCGACCCGGAAGGCGACCGCATGCCGCTTGCCCGCTCCACCGCGTCCGGCCCCTCGGCCCGCCGGGACGGCCTCCTGGCCTTCGCGGGACTCGGGGCCGGCCTCGTCGTCCTGGGTGCGGCCACGCAGGCGCCGGCCGCCGTGCTGGCGGTCTCGGCGCTGCTGGGCCTCGCGGTGCTGGGCGCGGTGGTGCGCAGCACGCTGCGCCGCCGTGCCGAGCCCTACGGGCCCGCCGACCGCGTCACGGTGGCGCGGTCGGTGCTGGTCGCCCTGTGCGCGGCGCTGCTGCCCGTGGGGCTGGCGCCCGTGCTCGCGGGCCGGGCGCAGGAACCTGACGAGACCTGGTGCTGGGCCGTGGTCGCCCTCGCCCTGCCTGCCTGGCTGCTCGACGGGATCGACGGCCGCGTGGCCCGCCGCACCGGAACCGCCACCCGTGCCGGGGCGCGCTTCGACCAGGAGGTCGACGCCGCGCTGCTGCTCGTCCTGGCCCTGGCCGTGTCCGCCCGGCTCGGCCTGCCGGGGGCGTGGTGGGTGCTGCTGATCGGCGCGCTGCGCTACCTGTTCCTGCTGGGCCTGCGGGCCCGGCCCGCCTGGCGCCGGCCGCTGCCCTTCTCGTCCTACCGCCGGGTGGTGGCGGGGATCCAGGGCGGGGTGCTGCTCGGTGCCCTGGTCCCGCTGGTCCCCCTGCCGCTCGCCGCCGCGGCCACGGCGGTGGCCCTGGCCCTGCTGCTGGTGTCCTTCGGGCGGGACGTGCTGTGGCTGGAACGGACCGCCCGCGGACTCAGCTGACGGGCGGCAGGGCGAGCACGTCCGCGTGCCCGACCGTGGCCCGCAGCCGTCCCCGGGCACAGTCCACCAGGCGGGTCCGCAGCCAGGCGTGCGCCTCGGCGGTGAGGTCGGGCCGGTGCTCCACGGCGGCGTCCGCGCGGTCGGTGAGGAACCGCTCCAGGAGGGGCCGGGCCCACGGCTGGTCGGAGATCCACCAGGGGGTGGGGGTCACGTCCACGACCATGCCGTGCTCCCGCAGGGCCTCCGCGGCCAGCCGCACGGCGTCCGTGCCGGCGAGCTCGCCGCGGTGCTGGTGGTCCTCGAAGGCCCCCAGCACCGAGGGGTCCAGGTGGTGGGGCGGGTCGATCAGGACCTCGCCGTCGACGGTCAGGGCGAGCAGCGCCGGAACGGCCTCCTCGGCCAGCACCCGGGCCAGCTCGCGCACCTGCTCCCGGGTCAGCAGGTCGAGCAGGGCGGAGCACGTCACGAGCCGCCGGGGCGCCGGATGCTCCGAGAGCACCCGGCCGAGCTCCTCGATCCCGGCGAGGACGGGGATCACATCGGCCCCCTCCTCCCGGGCGGCGGCCACGGCCTGCTCGAGCAGCTCGCGGTCGTGGTCGAGCAGGACCCAGCGCTGGGGGCCGGGGAGGTGGCGGGCCAGCCAGGCCCGGTTCGCGCCCGTCCCGGCACCGAGGTCCACGACCACGACGGGCTCGGTGCCCGCGGCGCCGGGGTCATCGCCCGGCGGCAGCTCCTCCCAGTGCCGGACGAGACGGGCGATCAGCGGCAGGGAGTCCTCGCGGGCCGCGGCGTCGGCGGGCTCGCGCAGGGCCAGCCAGTCACCGGCGACGGGCCGGTGGGGTGCGGAGTGCTGCGTCATGACGGTCTCCTGGTTCGGTCGGTGGCGGTGTCGTGGTCAATGGCGGTGCCGTGGTCGGTGTCGCGACCGGGCGCGGTGTCGTGGCGGGTGTCGTGCTCGCCGGCGTCCGGCCGGTCGAGGGGCCGTGCGATCGCCGCGAGGACGTCGCGGGCGGTGTCCTCCCAGCCGCGCAGGCGCTCGCGGCGGGCCAGCGCCGCGGCCCGCCACTGCGCGCGCAGGGCCGGGTCGGTCAGCCAGGCGCGGAGGACCCCGGTCCAGGCGGACGGGTCGTCGGGGGCGAGGGCGGCGCCGGCCCGGCCGCGGGCACTGCCCGGAGTGCCGGGACCGCCCGGAGTGCCGGCACCGTGCGCACCCCGTGGTCCCGGTGTGCCGTCGAGCGCCTCGACGGCGCCGGTGCCGGCCCCCACCACCGCGGGCACGCCGTGGCCGAGCGCCTCGGTGACGACCATGCCGTAGGTCTCGGCGCTCGAGGGCAGCAGCAGCAGGTCCGCGCCGGCCCACAGCCGCTCCAGCGCAGGCCCGTGCAGGGGGCCGCGGAGGCGCACCCGGGCCGGCTCCGGGAGGTCGCGCACGGCGGCCCGGAGCCGCCGCCCGTAGGCGGGACCGCCCGCGGGGCCGACGAGCTCGAGGCTCCAGGGCAGTCCGGTGAGCGGGGCGAGGGCCTGCAGCAGGAGCAGCTGGTTCTTGCGCGGGGTCAGGGACGCGACGCAGACCAGGTGCGGCACGGCCGACCCGGCCGAGACCGGGCCCTGGGGCGCCCCCGGTTCGGCCACCACCACGTCCGTGGTGCCGTAGCGGCGGAACAGGTCGCGGGCCGCCCAGGTGCTCGTGGTGAGCACCCCGGTGGCGGCCGCGAGCGCGGCGGCCTCGGCCCGGGCGAGCCGCGCGGCCTCCGCCGGGTCCAGGCCGGTCTCGGCCGGCAGCGGCAGGTGCACGAGCAGGTGCACGGGGACGCCGCGGCGCACGGCGTCGCCGACGGTCTCGGGCGCCGCGCAACCGACGAGACCGTCGAGCACGACCGCCCTCCCCGGAGCGGGCTCGCCCAGTGCGGTGCGCAACCGGGTCCGGGCCTCGGCGCCGGCGGCGGGCCAGTCCCCGGCCACCGGCACGAGCCGGGCCGTGCGGCCGAGCGCGCCGAGCGCCGCCACGAGCCGGCGGTCGTAGAGCGAGCCGCCGGTGGGCCGCCCGCCGTCGTCGGGCACCACCACGTCGACCACCGCGGAGCCCGTGCTCACCGGGGGGCGGGCCCGCCGCGCTCGCTCAGCACGGGCAGTTCGAGGGTGTAGGACGCCCAGGCGTCGGGGTTCTCCCGCAGGGTCACGGTCAGCCGTTCGAGCCCTGCGATCCCGGCCGCCCGGGCGGCGAGCCGCTCGGCGACGTACTGGGCGACGACCTCCGTGGTGGACAGGCGGCCCGTGAAGTCCGGGTGCTCGTCGAGGTTGCGGTAGCGCAGCCCGTCGAGCACCCGCGAGAGCAGCTCGGAGGCCACGCCGATGTCCATGACCACGCCGTGCTCGTCGAGCACGGGCCGGGCCCAGGTGGTCTCCACGGCGAAGGTGGCCCCGTGCAGGCTCTGGGCCGGGCCGAAGAAGGGGTCCGGGAGGCTGTGGGCGATCATCATGTGGTCTCGGACGGTCAGGGTGAACACGGTGCTCCTCGGGTCGGGCGGTCGGTCCTCATTCGTAGCGCACCACGTGGCACAGGGCCTCCGGGGCGTCCCCGGCGAGCCGCGCCATCGTCGCGGGCAGCTCCTCGAAGGGCGAGCTCCCGGTGAGCAGGGCGTCGAAGCGGGGGTCGTGCAGGGCGTCCAGGGCGGTGGCGCGCCGGTCGGCGGTGCTGCGGCGGGCCCGGCGGGCGGGGGCGACGACGCCCACCTGGCTGGCGCGGATCTGCAGCCGGCGGGCGTGGAAGTCCGCGCCCAGGGGCACCGCGGGGTCCTCGTCGCCGTACCAGGACATCTCGATCAGCTCGCCCTCGTCGCCGAGCAGCTCGAGCCCCCGGGCCAGCCCCGCGGCGGTGGAGGAGGCGTGCACGACGACGTCGCACTCCCCCGCCGCGTCCTCCGGGCGCACGTGCGCCACGCCGAGCGCGCGGGCGAGCCCGGCCCGGGACGGCTGCGGGTCCACGAGCTGGAGCCGGGCGAGGGGGAAGCGCGCCAGCAGCGCCGCCGCGCAGGCCCCGATCATCCCCGCGCCGACCACGGCCACGCGGTCCCCGAAGCGTGGCGCCGCCTCCCACAGCGCGTTGACGGCGGTCTCCACCGGCCCGGCGAGCACCGCCCGGTCGGAGGGCACGCCGTCGGGCACGGGGATCACCTCCGCGGCGGGGACCACGTAGCGGTCCTGGTGGGGGTGCAGCGCGAACACGCGCCGGCCCACGAGCCGCTCCGGGCCCTGCTCCACGACGCCGACCGACAGGTACCCGTACTTCACCGGCCCCGGGAACGCCCCCTCCTGGAAGGGGGCCCGCATGCGTTCGTGCACGCGCGCCGGGACGAGGCCGCGGTGGACGAGCCGCTCCGTGCCGCGGCTGATCCCGGAGCGCAGCGCCCGCACCAGGACCTCGTCCGGGCCCGGCGCGGACAGCGGCGCGGTGCGCAGCTCTCCCCGGCCGGGCTCCACGGTCCAGTAGGCGCGGCTGGTCCTGGACGGCTGAACGGCGTCGGTCATGCTCCCATTGTGGCGTGCCGGAGGCTCCGCGCCACCGAGTGACCCCGGTCCGCCCGAGTGACCACGCGATCCCGTGGTCACTCGCACCGGCCGTGGTCACTCGGGCGGAGCGCGGCCGGCCGGGCGAGCCGTGGTCAGCCGGTGCCGGGGTCCTCGTGCAGCTCGGCGAGCGCCCGGCGCAGCTCGGCGTAGCGGCGCGCGCCCAGCCGCCGGCGCCACTGCGCCTCCACCTCGGCGACCACGGCCGCCGCGACGGCCTGGGCCGCCCGGCCGCGGGCGGCGATCGTCACGACCCGGGCCCGGGCGTCGGCCGGATCGGGGCGGCGCTCCACGTAGCCCTCCTGCTCGAGGGCCCGGACGAGCACGCTGGCGGTCTGCTTGGTCACGCGGGCCTGCTCGGCCAGCCGGGCCGGCCGGGAGCCCTGGGGGTCGATGCGCTGGAAGATCCTCGCCTGGGCGTAGGAGAGGTCCTCGAACCCGCCGGCGTGCAGGGCCTCCATCACCCGGATCTCCATGTCCCGGTACGGGTAGTACAGCAGCAGCCCCGTGTTCGTGCCCGTGTCCTCGCGCATGCCCACCCCTTGACGGCGCGGCGTCCACCGCCGGAAAATTTAGTCAGGAAAGCTGACCTTTGGGGGAGATTACCATGGACCGCGACGCCATCTGGGACGCCGTCCACCGCGAGCGCTCCGCACTGGCGGACCTGCTCGAGACGCTGAGCCCGCAGGAGTGGGACCACCCCACGCTGTGCCCGGGCTGGGCCGTGCGGGACGTCGCCGCCCACGTCATCTCCTCGGCGCAGTACGGTCCCGCCGACCTCGTGCGGGCGCTGTGGCGCGGGCGCGGCGACTTCGACCGGGCGATGTACCTCGACGCCCGGGACCGCGGCCGGCGGCCCGCCGCGGAGATCGTGGCCGACTACCGGCGGCTGGACGGGTCGAGGCGGCACCCGCCGGGCACGAGCATCCGGGAACCGCTGCTGGACGTGCTGGTCCACACCCAGGACATCGCCCTGCCCCTGGGGCGTCGCCACGCCATGCCGCCCGAGGCGGCCCGGGCGGCCGCGGAGCGGGTGTGGTCGATGCCGTTCCCCTTCCGGGCCCGCCGGAGGCTGCGCGGGCTGGCGCTCGTGGCCACCGACACCGCCTGGCGCGCGGGCGAGGGCTCGGAGGTCCGAGGCAGCACGGAGGCGCTCCTGCTGCTGCTGACCGGCCGCACCGCCGCCCTTGACCGGCTGGAGGGCCCGGGCCTGCCGCTCCTCGCCCCGGCCCCGGGAGCGGCGCGGGACTCTTGACACCCCGCCGAGGCGGCGAGGACGCTGGAACAGGCGGCGTCCGCCGTCGCCTCCCCCGTTCCCGAGGTGACCATGGTCCAGCGCATCCTCTTCCTGCACGGTGCCGGCCCCCAGCCCGCCCCCGGCGGCAGCCCGCTCCTCGAGGCGGTGCGCAAGCAGTGGCCCGAGGCCGACGTCGTCGCCCCCGAGCTGCCCCGGCCCGACGACCCCGACCCCGAGCTGTGGCAGGAGGCGATCGGGCGGGCCGTACGAGCGATCCCGGACGAGCCCTGGGTGATCGTGGGCCACTCCCTCGGCGGGACGGAGGCCCTACGCTTCCTCTGCCACCGCATCCCCACGCTGCTGCAGCGGGTCGTGATCGTGGCCGCCCCGTTCTGGGACGCGGAGGACCCCGACTGGAACGCCCCCGGCTTCCCGCTGCCGCCCACGGTGGGCCGTCGGCTCGCGGACCTGGAGATCGTCGTGGTCCACGCCGAGGACGACGACGTGGTCCCGCCCGTCCACGCGCGCCGTCTCGCCGAGCACCTGCCCTCGGCGAGGCTCGTCCTGCTCCCCGCCGGAGGGCACCAGCCCACGTCCTGGACGGAGCAGGACCTCCTGCCCTGAGCCCGGTCCCCGCCGAACGCGGGCGCGGGAGGCCGCCTGCGGGACCCCGCGCCCGCGCGGGTCAGGCCGCCGCGTGGGGCGCGCCCATGCCGCGGTCCACCTGGTGGGGTCCCGCCGCGGAGGGCCGGACGTCGAAGTCGAAGATCGCGGTGGGGATGTACACGGTCGCGCACGAGTTCGGGATGTCCACCACCCCGGAGAACCGGCCCTCGATCGGCGCGGCGCCGAGCAGCAGATACGCCTGCTCCGGGGAGTACCCGAACTTCGTGAGGTAGTCGACCGCGTGCAGGCAGGCCCGCTGGTAGGACAGCTGCGCGTCGAGGTAGCGCTGCTCGCCGTCGAGGGTCACCGAGGTGCCGGAGAAGGAGATCCACTCGCTGTACTGCGGGTCCGTGTTGCCCGGCAGGAAGATCGCGTTCTCCGAGACCCCGTAGGTCTCCATCCCGCCCTTGATGACGTCCACGTGGAAGTCGATGAACCCGCCCATCTCGATGGCGCCGCAGAAGGTGATCTCGCCGTCGCCCTGGGAGAAGTGCAGGTCCCCCACCGAGAAGTTCGCGCCGTCCACGAACACGGGGTAGAACACGCGTGTGCCCTTGGTGAGGTTCTTGATGTCCTGGTTGCCGCCGTTCTCCCGCGGCGGGGCGGTGCGGGCGGCCTCTCCGGCCACCCGGTCCACGTCGGAGTCCGGGACCCCGCCCAGCAGCGCGTCCTGCGGCTCCGGGGGCAGCGCGAGGGGCGGGACCCGGTCCGGATCCGTCGCGATGAGCGCGCCCTCGCGCTCGTTCCACCGCGCCAGGAGCTGCGCGGAGGGCGCGGTCCCCATCAGGCCCGGGTGGACGATGCCCGTGAAGGACACCTCCGGGACATGCCGGGAGGTGGCCGTCTGGCCGCGGAAGTCCCAGATCGCCTTGTAGGCGTCCGGGAACCGGTCGGTGAGGAAGCCGCCGCCGTTGGTGCGGGCGAAGATCCCGGTGTAGCCCCAGCCCTGTCCGGCCAGCGGCCCGGAGTCCTCCTGCGGGATCGGCCCGACGTCGAGGATGTCGACGACGAGCAGGTCGCCCGGCCGGGTCCCCTCCACCGCGAACGGGCCGGAGAGCTTGTGCACGGTCCGCAGCGGAGCGTTGAGGACGTCCTCCGCGGAGTCGTCGTTGACGATCGCGCCGTCGAACCACTCCCGGCAGTGCACCCGGAAGGTGTCCCCGGGCCGCACGGTCGCCACCGGAGGGATCTCGGGGTGCCAGCGGTTGTGCCCGACGAGCTGCTGGTCCTCGAAGGGCCGCGAGGAGTCGAGGGGAAAGATGAGCTCCGGCATGACGTGCCTCCTGGTGTGCGTGGCGGACGGTGCGGTACCCCCTCAGGGGCGGGGAAGGCTGCGGTGGAGGGGGTTCGTGCTGTGCCGGGCGGGCCGCCGGGGCCCGGACGGCAGGGCGGTGACGACGTCCGGCTCGCTCGCGGTGGCCTCGGTGCGCTCGATCAGCCGCGCCTCGGCGGACCCGGCCCGTGAGAGCCCGGGCGCGCCCAGCAACCGGCGCGCCGCGGTCCCGCACCCGGGACAGGACGCCTCGCGCCCGGCCGTGCCCATGCCCAGCAGGAGCTCGAACACCCCGCACGCGGGACAGCGGTACTCGTAGAGCGGCATGCGCTTCACCTCTCGGCGCCGGGACCGGATGCCCCCGACCGTAGTGCTCGGCCCGGTCCCGCGGAAGGGCGCGGACCGAGTTGCCGCGGAAGATGACGCGGCCGCGTCCGGGCCCGCCGCCGGTTCAGCGGCGGCTCGGCGCGACGTTGAGGTTCAGCCGGAAGAGGTTGCCCGGGTCGTAGCGGTCCTTGAGGCGGACCAGCCGCTGGAGCTTCTCCCGCCCGTACACCTGGCGCACGGCCTGGGCCCCGTTCCCCACCGACGCGGAGTCGGGGCCGAGGAGGTTGAGGTACTGGCCGTGCTCGGCGAACGGCTGCAGCTCCTCGTGGACCGTCCGGGTGAACGCGGTGAGACGCTCGTCCTCCGCAGAATCCTGCCGGACGCCGTGGGCCGTCAGCCAGTACGGCGCGGAGCGGTTGGGGAAGGCGGTGGACTCCTCGGCGACCCGTCCGAAGGCGCCCCCCAGGCGGTGGAGATCGAGGCCGGTGCCCCGGACGGTGATCCGGGACGCCAGGCGCACGACGACGTCGACGACCTCGTCGTCCAGCCGGCCGAGGGGCAGGTTCTGCCAGCGCCCGCGCGAGCCCCTGGGGAAGACCCCGTCCCGGGCGCCCTGCCAGGCGAGCCACGGCACCGCGGCCACGTCCTCCGCATCCGGCGGGGCGTCCGCCCGCAGTTCGTCGACCAGGTCCCGGCCGGCGACGTGGTCCTCCGCGACCCAGCAGAACTGCACCGTCATCGACGGCTCGTCGCCGGCCGCGGCCCCCGGCGGCCCGAACCCGAAGGTGACGATCGGGTTCAGCTCGTCGGGCAGGTCCTGCGCCCACCGGGCGAAGGCCCGCAGCGCGTCCGTCCAGCGCGGCCGGCGGTAGCGGAGGCTGCCCGCGAGCACGAGCGCCGGCATCCGGCGGGCGCTGAAGGTGAAGGAGGACACCACCCCGAAGTTGCCCCCTCCCCCGCGCAGCCCCCAGAACAGCTCGGGGTTCTCCTCCTCGCTGGCGTGCAGGTGGTCCCCCGTGGCGGTCACGACGTCCGCGGAGTCGAGGTTGTCGAGGGTCAGCCCGTTGCTGCGGGTCAGCCAGCCCATGCCCCCGCCGAGAGCGAGACCCGCGATCCCCGCCGTGCTGACCGTCCCCAGCGGGACCGCGAGTCCGTGGGCCGTGGTCGCCCGGTCCAGTCCGCCGATGGTGGTGCCCGGTTCCACGCTGACGAGCTGGTTCGCCGGGTCGACGACGACCTGCCGCAGCCGCCCGAGGTCCAGCAGCAGGCAGTCCCCGAGGGCGCCGGAGCCGGCCACCCCGTGCCCCCCGCCGCGCACCGCCAGCGGCAGGCGCACACGCTGCGCGGCGGCCACCGCGAGATCGATGTCCTGCACCGAGCCGGCCCGCACGACCGCTCGGGGGCGGACGTCCAGCAGGCTGTTCCAGAACCGCCGGGCGCGGTGGTACTCGGGGTCGCCCGGTGCGACCATCCGCCCCGTCAGCCGTTCCGCCAGCTCCTGGAGCGCCCCGGCCGTCGTGTCCTCCGGGACCCTCCGGTGCGTGGTGCTCATCGCCATCACCCCCGCGCGAAAATCCGAACGCCGGCGGCAGAATTCTAGTGCGCCCCCGTGCCGTGCGGGCCGGTGGCCGCGTCACTCCTGGATAACTCCGCCTCCCCGGGAGCACGCGGCTGCCCCGACTCCGGATCAGGGGGCGGGGACCTCGGCCACGGGGACCTCGGCAGCGGGGTCCCCGGCAGCGGGGTCCTCGACCGGAGCCGCCAGGTCGGTCGCATCGCCCGGCCCGCCGTTCCCGCCCCTCGCAGGGGGCTCGTCGGCTTCCACGGCCGGTGCCTGGGCCGTCCGGGCGGCGGGACGTCGCGGCTCGGTGTCCTCCTTATTGACGAGTCCGTCGCCGTCCATGTCCGGATCGGCCTCGTTGCGCAGCCCGTCGCCGTCCAGGTCGGGGTCGACGGCGTTGGGGACCTTGTCGCCGTCGATGTCGTCGTCGGCCTCGTTCGAGATCTTGTCCCCGTCGATGTCGTCCTCGTCGACGTCGAGGGTCCCGTCCTTGTCGGTGTCCCGCACCGTGTCCACCACGACGGGAGCGACCCCGGGTTCAGTGGTCGGAGAGCCGGCCTCGGGTGTGGTCGGTGTCGGAGCCGGCGTGGTCGGCGCCGGCTTCTGCTCGGTTCCCGGTACCGGCGGGCTGACCGGAGGAGTGGACGGCGCCGAAGTGGTCGGCGGCTGCTCCGTGCCCGTCGGCGGCGTCGGCGGGGCGGGGAGCGCTGTCGCCGGGCCCTCGTCGGTCTGCTCCGGCGCGGGAGGCCTCGGTGGCTGCGCCGGGGCCTTCGTCGGCTCGGCGGCCTTGTCAGCGGCGGCCTTGTCAGCGGCGGCCTTGTCAGCGGCGGCCTTGTCAGCGGCGGCCTTGTCGGCGGCGGCCTTCCGCGCCGCGGCACGCTTCTCGGCGGCTGCCTTCTGCTGCGCGGTCTTCTGCTCGGCGGCCTTCTTCTCGGCTGCCTTCTTCGCGGCGGCCTTCTGCTCCGCGGCCCTCCTGTCGGTGGCAGCCTTCTGCTCGGCGGCGACCTTCTCGGCGGCCGCCGTCCGGTCCGCGGCGGCCCGCTCGTCGGCGGCGGCATCCGGGACGGGGACCTCCAGGGAGTACTTGCTGCGGGAGGCGGGGATCACGCGCATGCCGTCGACCCAGTCGAAGGACTGCGGGTCCACGGCCTGCCCGTCCACCCAGGTCTCGAAGTGCAGGTGCGGGCCGGTGACGCGCACGCCCGTGGCCCCCACCGCGCCCAGCTGCTCGGAGGCGGCCAGCCGGTCCCCGACCCGCACCCGGACGTCCTCGAGGTGGTTGTAGGTGGTCTTCAGCCCGTCCGCGTGGGTGACCTCCACGCGGTTGCCGCCCCACACGTCCCAGAACACGGCCGTCACCTCCCCGTCCAGGGCCGCCACGACCGGCAGGCCCGCCGGGGCGGAGACGTCGGTGCCGTTGTGGAACTCCCGCCCGCCGCGGTCGGGGGCGATCCGCCAGCCGAACTGCCCGCCGGGCAGCACGACCCCAGGGCTCGTGGGGGCGATGAGCGTGTTGACGGGCAGTTCCCCCTGGTAGAGCCGCGGCGGCTGCCGTCCCGGGCGCACGGTGGAGACCCCGTGCCGGCCGCCCTCGCCGCGGCCCGCTCCTTCCCGCCACGACCCCTCGCCGGCACCGCCGTCCCGCACCGGGGAGACCGAGCGGGCCTCCCGCAGCGGCCGCGCCGGGCCCGGCTGTTCCGGCCCGGCGGCCATCAGGCTCCACCGGTTCTCCGTCCGCTCCGCCTGCTCCGCCACGTCCGAGGGCGTGCCGAAGGCCGAGCCGCGCCCGGTCCCGGCGTCGGGGGCGATGCCGGAGCTGACCGCCACGCTGACGGCGACCAGCGCCGAGAACGCGGTGAGGGCGGTGACCGGTGAGGAGGCGCGCCGGCGCAGGCCGGCGGTGGACGGACGGCGAGAGGTGTCGCGGGGCATGGCGGTGTTTCCCCCAGGGAGTCGCCGACGGCGACGGCAGGAACGGAGCGGCGGGACGAGGTGCTGGGACCCAGCGTGCTCAGCTTAAGCGAACGGACGGTGACCACCGAGGAAAGTGCCGTCCCCACATCAGCGCCTTGTCACACGACGTCTCGATGCAAAGACAACCGTTTGGGACCGGCGGCGCCGGAGCCGGACGGGCTCCCGGGACCGTCAGTACGGCCCCGACCACCCGCCGTCGACCAGCCCCCGGACGTAGGCGGCCTGGCCGAGGTGCTGGGCGGCGTCGTCGACCGTGCTGACCAGGCGCACCCCCCGGGTGACGGGCGGGTCCCAGGACCGGTCCACGACCTCGTCGAGCTGCGCGTCCGTGAGTCCGCGCACGTAGTCCACGGTGCGCTCGACGACCGCGTCGAGATAGTCCTGGAGCAGCTCCGCGGACGCCACCCGGACCCGCGCCACGTCCTCCGGCCGGTGGCCGAAGCCCATCGAGGAGTCGGGCAGGTCGAGACCGAACCGCTCGTTCCAGCCCTGGCCCGACCACACCTCCTCGGCGCCGGCCAGACGGGCCACCTGCGCGTCCTGCTGCCGGGCCGCGTGCCACACCAGCCACGCCACGGAGTTGGAGGTCCCGCCGGGCATGGTGTGCAGCGCCCCGAGCGGGATGCCCTCGAGCACCTGCCGCGCCGCCTGGGACGGGCGGCGGGCGGCGTCCTCGAACAGCTCCTGCGGCGTCATCGCGATCGCTCCTTCCGGCACGGGCCAGGACGGGCCCTGGCAGGCCGAGCCTACGTCCGCGGCGGCCCCGGCACGCCCGGGGACCACCGTGGCCGGCGCAACAAAGCGGTGACTTCCCAGGTCGGGGCACGGGCCGGAGTCCACGGCCCTACCCTGGAGGCCGGACGTCCCCGAGCCGGAGGCGGATCATCCGATGACAGCACCACGCACAGCGCAGACGATCGCCCGCCCGTTCCTGGGGACCGGACCGGCGGTCCGGGCCGTGGCGGGGTCCGTGTCCTCCACGGCCGCTCTCCTCGCGGAGCGGCGCCTGCACCAGCCGACCGGTCGCCGGGGACTGCGCCTGGGCTTCGCAGACGGGACGGGCTCCCGGGTCTACCGCGAGACCGCGGTGGACGTCGAGGACCCGCGGGAGCCCGCCGTGCTCGTCGTCGTCTTCCGGCTGCGCGCGGTGCGGGGCCGGGGGCACGCCCTGTTCCGCTGGGAGAGCGAGCTCAACACCTCCTTGTTCGCGGGCTTCCCGGGGTTCGTCTCCAAGCTCTGGCTGGCCCACGACGACCGGGACCGCTACCGCGGCGTCTACGAGTGGGACGGCCCGGAGCGGGCCCGCGACTACGTGCGGGCCCTGGGGTGGGTGCTCTCCCTGGTCAGCGAGCCGGCGTCGGTGCAGGCGGTGGTCTTCCCGGGGCTGCACCGCGACGAGGTGCTCCAGGAGCCGGACCTGCTGGCGGACCACGGCGCCCCCGCGTGGAGCGTGCTCACCGCGGTGGACCCGCCCCCGGCGCCATGACCCGCGGGGCCGGGGCGGAGGACCCCACCGACGTGCTCGTGGTCGGGGCGGGCACGAGCGGCCTGGCCCTGGCCCTGCAGGCGCACGACTGCGGGGCACGGGTGCGGGTGGTCGAGCGCCGGACCGAGGAGTTCCGCCCGTCCCGGGCCCTGATCCTGCACCCGCGGACCCTCGAGGGGCTGCGCCCGCTCGGGGTCGTCGACGAGCTGCTCACCCGCGCCGACACCGCCCCGGTGGTGGATCTGCACCTGGGTCCGCGGGTGGTCACGGCCCGGCTCGAGGACGTCACCCTGCCGGGCACCGCGTTCCCGCACCCCGTGCTCGCCCGCCAGGCCGAGGTGGAGGCCGTGCTGCGGGAGGCCCTGGCCCGGCGGGGCGTGACCGTGGAGCGGGGCACCGAGTTCGTGGGGCGCAGCGGGGAGCGGGCCGTGCTGCACCGCGACGGGGCGCTCGAGGAGGCGTCCTTCCGCTGGCTGGCCGGGTGCGACGGGCCGGGCAGCACCGTGCGCACCGCCGCGGGGGTGACCTGGCGCGGCCGGCCGTACCGGCAGGAGATCCTGCTGGCCGACCTCGAGCTGGAGGGCCTGCTCCCGGGGCGGGCCCACGTGGTGGCCGCGGCGGGAGGACTGGTGTTCCTCTTCGCGATCGGCGAGCGGGCGCCGTGGCGGCTGCTGGCCACCGTCCGCTCCTCGTCCTCCGGGGCGCCGTTCGGGCAGCCGGGCCCGCCCGTTCCGGAGGAGGAGCTGCAGGCCGTGCTCGACGCCTCGGGACTGCCCGTCCGCATGCTCCGGACGGCGTGGTCCTCCCGGGTCCGGCTCCAGCACCGCCTCGCCGGGCACTTCCGGCAGGGCGACGTGTTCCTGGTGGGGGACGCCGCCCACGCCCACTCCCCCGCCGGCGGGCAGGGCATGAACACCGGCATCCTCGACGCGCTGAACCTGGGCTGGAAGCTGGCCTGCGCCACGACCCCGGTCCCGGGGGGCCCGGCGCAGGAGGTGCTGCTGGACACCTACGAGCAGGAGCGCCGCCCCGCGGACCGGCTGGTGCTGGCCCTGACGCACGCCCTGTTCTGGGGCGAGGCGGGCACCGGCCCCCTGCCCCGCGCCCTGCGCGGCCGTGTCGCCCCGCTGGCCGCCCCGGCCGCGCCGGCGCTGCTGGGGTGGTCCCGGCTGACGGCGGCGGGGATGGGCGTGCTCGCCCAGTTCCACGTCCGGTACCGGGGCAGCCCGCTCTCCGTGACGTCGGGGCGGGTGCACGGCACGCCGCGGCCCGGCGACCGCCTCCCGGACGCGCTGGTGCGCTGCGGCGGCCGGGCCGTGCGGCTGCACGGGCTCACCGCGGTGCCGGGCTTCCACGTCCTGCTGGAGCGCTCGGCGCCGGCGCCGGACGCCGCGGCCCTCGGCGCGGAACCCGGCGCACCGGGGCCGCAGGTGCACGTCCACCGGCTCGAGGACCGCCCGGGCGAGGGCGGGACGGTGGTGCGCCCCGACGGGCACGTGGGGCTGCGGGCCGCCCGGATCGACGCGGAGCTGCTCAGCGCGTGGCTGGCCGGAGCACGCGGGCGACCGTGACCCCCGCCAGGGCGACCAGCACGGTCATGACGACGGCCGTCCAGTGCATGCCCGCGGTGAACGCGCCGAAGGCGGCGTCCCGCACGGCCGGGCCCAGCGCCCCGGCGCCCTCGGCGATCTCGACGGCGCCGCCGAGGGTCTCGTGCGCGGCGGCGGACGGGCCGGCACCCAGGGCCGCCGGCAGCTCGAGGTGGCTCTGGTAGAAGGCGGTCAGCAGGCCGCCGAGCACCGCCGTGCCCAGCACCGCGCCGACCTCGTAGCCGGTCTCGGAGATCGCCGAGGCCGCGCCGGCCTTGTGCGGCGGGGCGGCCGTGAGCACGAGGTCGTTGGACAGCGTCTCGGCGAAGCCGATCCCGGTGCCGACCAGGCAGAAGGCGGCCAGGACCACCAGGGCCCCCGCCGGGGCGGACAGGTCCGCCAGGGCGACCACGAGGAAGCCGGCCGCGGACACCAGCATGCCCGCGGTGATCACGGTGCGCGCCGAGAAGCGGCGCACCGCCCGCACGGCCAGGAAGCCGGCGAGGACGGTCAGGGCCAGGCCGGGCACCATGGTCAGGCCCGCGGCCATCGGGTCCAGGCCGACCACGAGCTGCAGGTACTGGGTGAGCATGAACAGGAACCCGTAGAGGCCCACGTTGCCCAGGACGTTGACGGTCACCCCGCCCGTGAACTCCGGGGACCGGAACAGCCCGAGGTCCAGCACCGGGTGCTCCAAGGTCGCCTGGCGGCGGACGAAGAGCAGGCCCGCGAGCACGCCGAAGGCCGCGCTGAGCAGGCCGTGGAAGAGCTCGCCGGAGGCGGTGGCCGCCTTGATGCCGTAGACCACCGGGGTCAGCGCCAGCATGGCGAGCAGCACGGACGGCACGTCCACCGGTCCCGGGCGCGGGTCACGGGACTCCGGGACCAGCAGCGGCCCCAGCACCAGCAGCGGGACCAGCACCGGCACGGACATCAGGAACACCGAGCCCCACCAGAAGTGGTTGAGCAGGAAGCCTCCGACGATCGGGCCCAGCGCGGCGCCCCCGCTGAACCCGCCGGCCCACACCGCGATGGCGATCCGCCGCTGGGCGGGGTCCAGGAAGATGTTGCGGAGCAGCGACAGGGTGGCGGGCATCAGCATGGCGCCGAAGAAGCCCATGGCGGCCCGCCCCGCGACGAGCGCCTCGGCGGTGGGCGCGAAGGCGGCGGCCGCGGAGACGGCGGCGAACCCGGTCCCGCCGATCAGCAGCAGCCGGCGCCGTCCGATCCGGTCCCCCAGCGTGCCCATGGGCACGAGCAGACCCGCGAGGACGAGGGGATAGACGTCCACGATCCACAGCAGCTGCTCGCCGGTGGGACGCAGCGCCTGGGAGATGGTGGGCAGGGCGAAGCTCAGCGCGGTGTTGTCCACCGACACGAGCAGGACAGGCATCATCAGGACCGCGAGCGCGGCCCATTCGCGCGCGCCGGCCGTGGGGCGGGGCGTCAGCAGTGTGGTCATGGTTCACCTCCGGGAATCGGATCGGGTCGCACAGCGTCGTAACTGTACCGTCTAGACGGTACAGTTACCGGCGGGCTGGCACAATGGGCGGCACATCCGATCCAGGGAGGTCTTCCTCACATGCCGCGCCCACCTGCGGCCCGGGACAAGCTCCTGGCCGCCTTCGAGCAGCTCGTCCTCGCCGAGGGCGAGCGCGCCGCGACCCTCGACGCCGTCGCCGGCGCCGCGGGCGTGTCCAAGGGCGGTCTGCTCTACCACTTCCCGCACCGCCGGGCCCTCGTGGACGCCACGCTGCAGCGGCTGGAGGAGCTCCTGCAGCTGGACCTCGAGGCGATGGCCGCGGCCCCGGAGGGGGCCGCGCGGTACTTCCTCGTCACGTCGCTGTTCGAGGACAGCCAGCTCGACCGGGCCCTCGTCGTGGCCTCCCGGCTGGCCCAGTCCGGGGACGAGAACGCCCGGGCGAGCCTGCAGCGGCTCGGGGAGGCGTGGTACGCGCTGATCCTCGCCGACGTGGGGGATCCCGTGGTCGCCACCGCCGTGCAGCAGATGGGCGACGGGCTCTACCACAACGCGTCGATCGGGCTGCTCCCGGACGGCAGCGCGCAGCGGCACACCATCCTCGAGAACCTCCTGGCCGTGGTGGACCGGCTCAGCCCGCGCTCGTGACTCCCGCGGCGCGGGCGGCGGCGGCGGCCGTGCGCAGCGCCACCAGGATCCGCTGCCGCGTCTCGGCCCGGCGGTGCCCGTTGCGCGGCGACGGGTGCGGGACGCCGAGCACCGGCAGCAGCCGCTGCGGCTCCGCCACGGTGAGCAGCCGCATCATCCCGGTCAGCGCCGGGGCGCCGAACGTCACGACGACGCGCAGCTCGGGCAGGGCCCCGAGCAGCTCCCGGAGGGCGGGTTCCGCCTCCGCGAGGTCGTCGGCCCGCGGCGGCCGGTGCCGGCCCGCCGGGTCGTACAGCGCCCAGGGCACCACGTTCCAGCGCAGGTAGTCACCGCGCGCCAGCCCGGACTCCTCGCGCAGGGCCTTGAACAGCCGGGCGGTGGGGCCGGGGTTGTCCTCGGAGCTGAAGCCCAGGTCCCCGGCCGCCACGGTGGCCGGGCCGGGCGCCTCCATGAGCACGAGCACGCGGGCGCCCGTGCCGCCGCCGTCGGGGTCGACCCACGGCACGAACCGGCCGCCTGCCCGCCAGCCCCGCACCAGCGCGTTGAGCGGGGCCACGTGGGACTCGTCCACGCGGGCGCGCCGGTCCTCCCCCGCGCTCGTCCGCCCCGCGCTCATCCGCCCCGCGCCCGGCCCGGTCCCCGGCCCCGTGCGCGCGCCCGGGGGCGGACGTGCTCCGGGCGCAGGCCCAGGCCGATGAACCGCCCGGCCAGGTGCGGCAGGACGGGCAGCGCCCGCACCAGGCCCACCGGCAGGGGCGGCTTCGGGGGGCCGCCCCCGGGCCCGGGCACGAGCCGGCGGGCCAGCACGAGCTGGAACAGCTGGGTCACCCGGGCCGGCCACGCGCGCCGTCGCTGCACGCGCGCCAGGTCCCGGGCCCGCACTCCCCCACCCCGCAGCCGCGGCCCGAGGAGGTTGGCCGCGGCGACCGCGTCCTGGATCGCGAGGTTCACGCCGACCCCGCCGGCCGGGGACATCGCGTGGGCGGCGTCGCCGAGGAACAGGATCCCGGGGCGCCACCAGCGGCGCAGCCGGTCCACCCGGACCCGCAGCAGCCGCACCTGGTCCCAGCTCTCGAGCGAGGCGAGACCCTCCGCCAGCACCGGGGCGATCCCGCGCACGCGCTCGCGCAGGGCCTCGATCCCCTGCCGCCGCATCGCGTCGTGCTGGCCGGCCGGGATGATCAGGGCCGCCTGCCAGTACTCCCCCCGGTTCAGGGCGACCACGGCGCCGTCGCCGGCGTTGAACAGCGGCGCCTCGGCGCCCGGGACCCGGGGCACCCGGAACCACAGGACGTCCATCCGCGAGGGCGAGGCGACCGGCCGCAGCCCGGCGGCCTCGCGCAGCACGGAGTCCCGGCCGTCCGTGGCCAGGACCAGCTCGGCGCGCACGTGCACGGGCGCGCCGGCGCGGTTCCGGGCGGTGACGCCGACGCAGCGCCCGTCCTCGACGAGCAGGCCGTCGGCGGGCGTCGAGCGCATGAGCCGGAAAGCGGGCAGCTCCGCGCCCCGGTCGGCGAGGAAGTCGAGGAAGTCCCACTGCGGCATGAACGCGATGAAGGGGCACCGGACGGGCAGGCGGTCGAAGCGGCCGACGACGACGCTCTCCCCGCCGAGCCCGACGGTCGCCCGGTCCACCCGCGTGTGCGGCAGGCGCAGGAAGCCCTCCAGCCAGCCGAGCTCGGCCATGAGCTCCGTGGTGGAGGGGTGGATCGTGTCCCCGCGGAAGTCGCGGAGGAAGTCGGCGTGCTTCTCGAGCACCACCACGTCCACGCCCTGGCGCGCGAGCAGCACCCCGGCCATCAGCCCGGCCGGCCCGCCGCCCACCACGCAGCAGGTGGTGGTGAGGATCTCGGGAACGGCGTCGTCCATGCGGGAAACGCTACGCGCTTCCGGCCCGCTCGTGCACCAGCAGCCCGTCCTGCTCCTCGATCAGCCGCAGGGAGAGCTCCTTGTAGCCCACCGAGTCGAACAGGACCGTGATCCGGTCGGGCTCCGCGCCCATCACGATCCCGTGGCCCCACTCACGGTGGGCGACCGGGGTCTGGATCTCCCAGCCGTGCGGCGTGGCGGCGGCCCGCTCCTCGGCCTCGGCCGCGGAGCCCTCCTCCTCGCACTGGTCGCAGTTGCCGCACCACCCGTCGGTCTCCTCGCCGAAGTAGTTCAGCAGCCAGTCCCGCCGGCACCCGTCGGTCTCGGCGTAGCCGCGCATCATCTCGATCCGGGACCGGTCGATCCGGTGCTGGGACTCGGCCTCCTCGAGGGCGGCGGCCACGGCGGGGCCGACCTCGGCGCCGGAGGCGGCCCGGTAGCCCCGGCGCTGGGCCCGGACGCTGCCGCTGTGCTCGAGCAGGTGCAGGGCCCGTGCCTGGGCGCGCGGGCCCAGGCCGGTGTGCTCGCGCAGCTCCCGCGCACGGACCGGGCCCTCGCGCCGGACGGCCCGGAAGACCTTCTCCAGGTCCTCCGGGTCGGGGGCGGCACCGGCGAAGTACTGCTGGAGGCCCAGGTCCTCGGAGCGGTAGTGCAGCACGGCCAGGGCGGGCGCGCCGTCCCGGCCGGCGCGCCCGATCTGCTGGTAGTAGCTGTCCAGGGAGTCGGGGATGTCCGCGTGCACCACGAAGCGCACGTCCGGCTTGTCGATGCCCATCCCGAACGCGGTGGTGGCCACCACGACGTCGAGCGCGTTGTCGAGGAAGCGGGCGTGCACGTCCTCCCGCTCCGTCTGCCGGCGCCCGGCGTGGTAGGCCTCGGCGCGCACCCCGCGCTCGCGCAGCTCGGCTGCGTACTGCTCCGTCTCCCGGCGGGTGGCCACGTAGACCAGGCCCGGCCCGACCAGGCCCACCACCTGCCGGAGCAGGGCCCGCCGCTTGTCCGCGGCCTCGTGGTGGCGCACCACCCGCAGCTCGATGTTGGGCCGGTCGAAGCTCTGCACGATCACCAGCGGGTCCCGCATGCCCAGCCGCTCCACGATCTCGGCGCGGGTGTGCGGGGAGGCGGTGGCGGTCAGCGCGACCACGGGCGGGTGGCCCAGGCGCTCGACGGTCTCGCTGAGCACGAGGTAGTCGGGGCGGAAGTCGTGGCCCCACGAGGAGATGCAGTGGGCCTCGTCCACCACGAACAGGGACGGCCGGTGGGCGGCGAGGCGCTCGACGGTCTCCTCGCGGGCCAGCTGCTCGGGGGCGAGGAACAGGAACTTCGCCCGCCCGTCCTCCACCGCCGCCCACGCCGCGCGCTCGCGGCGGGCGCCGACCCGGGAGTTCACCGCGAAGGCGGCCTCCGCGCCGAGGTCCTCGTTGATCGCCTCCACCTGGTCGTGCTGCAGGGCGATCAGCGGGGAGACCACCACGGCGGTGCCGGGCAGGGCGGCGGCCACCACCTGGTAGATCGCGGACTTGCCGTGGCCGGTGGGCATCACCGCCAGCACGTCCCGGCCCCCGGCCGCCGCCTCCATGGCCTCGAGCTGCCCCTCGCGGAACTCCTCGATGCCGAAGCGGGACGCGGCGACCTCCCGCAGCCGCCCGGCCGTGCGGTCCATGCTGTCCTCCTGCTGTGTCACTGGTGCTGGGCCGGGGCCTAGAACGGGAACCGGGCGTGGCCCTGCTCCTGGACGGTGATCCACCGCCGCTCGCTGAACGACTCCACGCCGGCCTGACCGCCGAACTTCCCGTACCCGGACTCCTGGATCCCGCCGAAGGGCGCCTGCGGCTCGTCGGCCACGGACTGGTCGTTGACGTGCACGATGCCGGTCTTCAGCCGCTGCGCCACCGCGATGCCCTCGCCCAGGTTCTCGGTGATGACGCCGGCCGTGAGCCCGTAGTTGGTGTTGTTGGCGAACTCCACGGCCTCGTCCGGGCCGTCCACCTCGAAGACGGTGGTGACGGCGCCGAAGATCTCGTCGTGGAATATGTCCATCTCGGGGGTCACGTCCGTGAGGACGGTCGCGGGGACCAGGGAGTTCTCCAGCCGGTGCCCGCCGGCCCGGAGCACGGCACCCTTGGCCACGGCGTCGTCGATGAGCGCGTACTGGCGCTCGGCCGACCGGGCGTTGACGGCCGGGCCGATCACGGTGCCCGGGTCGGTCGGGTCGCCGGTGGGCAGGTCCTGCACCTTGCGCGCGAAGCGCTCGGTGAACTCCTCGGCGATGCTGCGGTCCACGAGCACCCGGTCCACCGACATGCAGATCTGCCCGGCGTTCATGTAGGCGCCGAAGGCCGCGGCGTCCACGGCGTAGTCGAGGTCCGCGTCCCGGAGCACCACCAGGCTGTTCTTCCCGCCGAGCTCGAGCACCGCCGGCTTCAGGTGCTGCGCGGCGAGGGTGCCGATGGTGCGGCCCACGGCGGTGGAGCCGGTGAAGTTCACGATCCGCACCCGCGGGTCGGAGATCAGCGTGGAGACCACCCCCGCGGCGTCCGCGCGGTCGTTGGTGACCACGTTGAGCACGCCGGCGGGCAGCCCGGCGTCGACCAGGGCGTCGGCCAGGAATAGCCCGCACGCCAGGGGGGCGTCCTCGCTGGGCTTCAGCACCACGGTGTTGCCCACGGCCAGGGGCACGGCGAGGGAGCGCATGCCGAGGATGAACGGGGCGTTCCAGGGCGAGATCGCCGCGACCACCCCGTAGGGCCGGCGCACGGACATCGAGCGCACGCCCGGCATGTCGGTGGCGAGCACCTCGCCCTGGGGCAGGGTGGTGGCCCCGGCGGCCTCGCGCAGGATGTTGGCGGCCAGGTGGGTGTTGAACTCGGCCCAGCCGCGGACGCCGCCGACCTCCTTGGCCATGATCTCGGCGCCCTGCTCGATGCGCTCCTCCAGCAGGTCGGCCGCGCGCAGGAAGATGCGCCGCCGGGCGCTGGGGGTGGTGCCGGCCCACTCCTCCGCGGCCGAGGCCGCGGCGTCGACGGCGCGGGTCACGTCCTCGGGACCGCCGGCGGCGACGGTGGCGAAGACCTCGCCCGTGTAGGGATTGATGTCCTCGGCGGTCCGGCCGCTGAGGGCGGGCACGTGCTCGCCGTCGATGATCAGGTCTCGGGTGATGCTCATGGCGCACCTTTCGCTGGACGTCGTCCCCTGGGAGGGACCTCGCATGACCGCAAGCATACTTACCACCCCGCGGAACGCCAACGCCACCGGCGGGGCGGACGGAGCGGCCGCGGCCGGGGCGCAGAATGGGGCCTGTGGAACTCGTCGTCGTCGCCGCCCTGGCCATCCTCGTGGGCTCGGTGCTCCAGCGCGTCTCGGGCACCGGGGTCGGGCTCGTCGTCGCGCCCACCCTCGCGCTGCTGCTGGGACCCGCCACCGGGGTGCTCGTCACCAACGCCACCACGACGGTCTCCGGGTTCCTCATCATGCTCTCGGTGTGGCAGCACGTCGACTGGCGGCGCTTCGCGCTGATCGCCCCGGCCGCGGCCGTGGGCGCCGTGCCGGCCGCGCTCGTGGTCCGCGAGCTGCCGGCGGCCTGGCTGCAGGTCGTGGTGGGCGGCGTGGTGCTGCTGGCCCTCACCACCATGTTCGGCCTGCCCCGCCTGCCCGACTGGCCGGGACGGCTGCCGACGGTGCTGGCCGGGACCATCGGCGGGTTCTTCAACACCACGGCCGGGGTCGCCGGGCCGGTCATGGTCATCCACTCCCGGCTGGCCCGCTGGGAGCAGCGCTCCTTCGCCGCGACCCTGCAGCCGGTCTTCATGACGATGGGCGGCCTGTCCGTGCTCACCAAGACGCTGCTCGGGGCCGCCGGGACGGGCGGGATGCCCCCGTGGTGGGTGGCGCCGGGAGTGGTGCTCACCGTGGTGCTGGGCGTGCGGATCGGCGCGGTCGTCGCCCGCCGCGTGCCGCTGAGCGCGGCACGCACCACCGCCCTCGTGCTCGCCGGCCTCGGCGGCGCGGTGACCCTGGTGCGCGGGCTGATCGGCGTCCTCTGACCCCGGGCCGGGCGGCTCAGTCCCCGCGCGCCCGGCGCGTCGCGGCGTCGTTGGCCTTCCGGATGGCCTCGACCAGCTCCTTCTTGGTCATGTAGGAGCGGCCCTCCACGCCGAGCCGCTTCGCCACCTCGTAGAGGTGGTGCTTCGAGGCGTTGGCGTCCACGCCCCCGGCGGTCCGCGCGCCGGAGTCCCGCCCGCCCGCGGCGTGCTCGTCGGAGGGACCGTACTCCTCCTTGGCCTCCCAGTGGTCGCCGACCTTCTCGTGGGTGTGCTTGAGCGCGCTGTAGGCGGTGCGGGCCGCGCGCTCCTCGTCGCCGTACTCCTCCAGCGCCGAGTCGTAGGTCTTGGCGAACGTGTCCTGGGCCTTCCGCCCCGAGCGCTGCAGCGTGGAGGGCAGCTCGGACTTCTTGGCGTGGTCGTCCTTGCCGGTCTTCGGCACGGGATGCTCCTTCCGTCGAGGATGGTCGGGCCGCGGCTCAGAAGACGGGCAGGCCCCCGGTGACGCCGAGGACGGTGCCGCTGACGTAGCTCGCCTCGGCCGGGCAGGCCAGGAAGACGTAGGCCCCGGCCAGCTCGGCCGGCTGGGCGATGCGCCCCAGGGGGGTGTCACGGCCCATGTGCGCCACCGCTGCGGGCTCCTTGGTGGCCGGCTGCAGCGGGGTCCAGACGGGCCCGGGGGCCACGGCGTTGACCCGGATGCCCGCCGGGCCGAGGTCGGCGGCCAGGTTGGCGGTGACGTTGTTGAGGGCCGCCTTCGTGGCGGCGTAGTCGATCATGCTCGCGGACGGGTCGTAGGCCTGCACGGAAGTGGTGTTGATGATGCTGTCGCCGCGCCCCAGGTGCGGCAGCGCCGCCCGGCTGATCCACAGGGTGCCGTAGAGGTTGGTGCGCACCGCACGCTCCAGGTCCTCCGTGCGCAGCCCCTGCAGCCCGGACTCGCCGCGGGCCCAGTGGTACCCGGCGTTGTTCACCACGACGTTGAGCCCGCCGAGACCCTCGACCGCGCGGTCCACGATCTCCTGGCAGCTCTGCTCCTCGCGCAGGTCCCCCGGCACCAGGACGGCCGTGCGGCCGGCCTTCTCGATCCACCCGACGACGTCCTGGGCGTCCTCCTGCTCCTCGGGCAGGTAGTTGATCGCGACGTCGGCGCCCTCCCGGGCGAAGGCGATGGCCACGGCCCGGCCGATCCCGGAGTCCCCGCCGGTGACCAGGGCCTTGAGCCCCTCGAGGCGGCCGCGGCCCTGCCAGGACGACTCCCCGTGGTCGGGCACGGGGTCCATGGCCGCGGTCAGACCCGGCGGGGTCTGCTGCTGCTCGGGCATCCCGCCCTCGTCGTCGGCCATCGACCGGGCGTGCTGCGAGACGGGTCCTTCGGGCATGTCGGGCTCCTTCGATCAGGTTGCTTACGGTTCTTCTGCTCCCACCCTAGGAGCCGCGGGCGGTGTTGTCTGCCCCCGGGGCCCACAAACTTCCGTGCCGGGCGCGGACTGCCCTCGACGCTCCGCGAGTTCCGTTGATAGGTTCGCGACACGCCCTGCCCCGCGCACCGCCCGGTGCGCCGCCGACCCGGGAGAGACCGCATGAGCCCCGACATCAAGCCCCGCAGCCGCCAGGTGACCGACGGCATCGACGCCACCGCCAGCCGCGGCATGCTCCGCGCCGTGGGCATGGGAGACGACGACTGGGAGAAGCCCCAGGTCGGCATCGCCAGCTCCTGGAACGAGATCACCCCCTGCAACCTGTCTCTGGACCGGCTGGCCCAGGGCGCCAAGGAGGGCGTCCACGCCGGCGGGGGCTACCCGCTGCAGTTCGGCACGATCTCCGTCTCGGACGGGATCTCCATGGGCCACCAGGGGATGCACTTCTCGCTGGTCTCCCGCGAGGTCATCGCCGACTCCGTGGAGACCGTGATGCAGGCGGAGCGCCTCGACGGCTCCGTGCTGCTGGCCGGCTGCGACAAGTCCCTGCCCGGCATGCTGATGGCCGCCGCCCGTCTGGACCTGGCCTCCGTGTTCCTCTACGCCGGGACCATCGCCCCGGGCTGGGTGAAGCTGACGGACGGGACCGAGAAGGACGTCACCCTGATCGACGCCTTCGAGGCCGTCGGCGCGTGCAAGGCCGGGCTGATGGGCCGGCAGGACCTGGACCGCATCGAGCGGGCCATCTGCCCCGGCGAGGGCGCCTGCGGCGGGATGTACACGGCCAACACGATGGCGTCCGTGGCCGAGGCCCTCGGGATGAGCCTGCCCGGCTCCGCCGCCCCGCCCTCGGCGGACCGGCGGCGCGACCAGTTCGCCCACCGCTCCGGGGAGGCCGTCGTCGAGATGCTCCGCCAGGGCATCACGGCCCGGGACATCCTCACCCGGGAGGCCTTCGAGAACGCGATCACGGTGCTCATGGCCCTCGGCGGGTCCACCAACGCCGTCCTGCACCTGCTCGCCATCGCGCACGAGGCGGGGGTCGAGCTCTCCCTGGAGGACTTCGACCGGATCGGCGACCGCGTCCCGCACCTGGCCGACGTCAAGCCGTTCGGCCGCTACGTGATGAACGACGTCGACCGCCACGGCGGCATCCCGGTGGTCATGAAGGCTCTGCTCGACGCCGGGCTGCTGCACGGCGGCGTCCTCACCGTCACCGGGCGGACGCTCGCCGAGAACCTCGCCGTGATCGACCCCGACCCGGTGGACGGGAAGGTCATCCGCACGCTCGACAACCCGATCCACCGCACCGGCGGGATCACGATCCTGCACGGGTCCCTGGCCCCGGAGGGGGCCGTGGTGAAGTCGGCCGGGTTCGACGCCGAGGCCTTCGAGGGCCCCGCCCGCGTGTTCGAGCGCGAACAGGCGGCGATGGACGCCCTGGAGGCGGGGCGGATCACCGCCGGGGACGTGCTGATCATCCGCTACGAGGGGCCCAAGGGCGGGCCGGGGATGCGCGAGATGCTGGCCATCACCGGCGCGATCAAGGGGGCGGGCCTGGGCAAGGACGTCCTGCTGCTCACGGACGGCCGCTTCTCCGGCGGGACCACCGGCCTGTGCATCGGCCACATCGCGCCGGAGGCGGTCGACGGCGGACCGATCGCCCTCGTGCGCGACGGCGACCGGATCCGGGTGGACCTCACCACCCGCCGCCTCGACCTGCAGGTGGACGAGCAGGAGCTGGCCCGGCGCCGCAGCGGATGGGCCCCGCTGCCCCCGCAGTTCGAGGGCGGGGTGCTGGGCAAGTACGCCAAGCTGGTGCGCTCGGCCTCGGTCGGAGCGGTCACCGGCTGAGCGCGCCGAGCGGGCCGGCCGCGGCCGGCACGCACCGGGCCCCCGACCGCGGTGCGGTCGGGGGCCCGGTGCGTGCCGGCGACAGGTCCTAGACCGCGCCGCCGCCGGGACGGCCGTCGATGCGCCCGGAGGCGGGGTCGACGTCCACGTCCGCGTCCACGGCCGGATCGGTCAGTGCGGGGTCGGTCAGCGCGGGCCCGGTGGGCGTGACCGGGGGGACCTCGCCCGGCACGGCCGTCTCGGGGGCCACCGGCGTGACCGTGGGGGTCGTGGGTGCCTCGGCCTCGAAGGTGACCGGCTCCGCGCCTTCGTCGGAGTCCTTCTTCTTGGCGGCCGCGGCGGCGCCGGCGGCGGCCACCCCGGCGGCGGCCACGCCTGCGGCGACCACCTTGCCGGAGATCCCGGCCTTGCCGTCGTCACCGCGGGAGGCGGCGGCGGCCTCGACGCCGGGGGTCCCGACGGGCGCGCCCTCGTTGACCGAGCCGCGCCACGCCCCGGTGGCGTAGCCCTCGTCCTCGATGAACTTCTTGAACCGCTCCAGGTCGCCCTCGGCCTGGTTCTCCACCACGTTCAGCTTGTCCCCGACCTTCTCCACGAGGCCCTCGGGCTCGTACTCCAGAACGAGGTGCACCTCGGTCCGGCCGTTGCCGGCGTCGTGGAACATCACGGTGCCGGCGTTGGTGGCTCCCTCGGTGGCGGCCCAGGAGACCCGGCTGTCCGGGACCTGGTCCACGATCCGCGCCTCCCACTGGCGGCGGACGCCGGCGATCTCGGCGACCCACTCGAGCCGGGAGTCGCTCAGCTGGCGGACGCTCTTGACGCCGTTCATGAACTGGGGGAAGTCCTCGAACTGCGTCCACTGGTTGTACACCGTGCTCAGGGGCACGTCGACCACAACGGTTTTCTCGACCTTGGTGCTCATGGCATCTCCTTCGATCTGTCTCGTCGGTCAGATGTGGCGGACTCCTGCGAATTCGCCAGTGTGCTTACGGTACCCCCCGGTCCGGCCGATGGCCAGCGGTCAGCCGTCCTCCGCCAGCAGCGGCGCCACCCGGTACGGGATGACGGTGCGCAGGAACATGCTCGTGGAGGTCCGCAGGATCCCGGGGCACAGCCGGATCTCCTCGGAGACCCGGTAGAGGTCCTCGGGGTCCTTCGCCACCACCCGGCACAGCAGGTCCGTCTGCCCGGCCGGGGCGAACACCTCGATGACCTGCGGAATCGCCTGCAGCCCGGCGATCGCCTGGTCCAGCTGGTGCTGGTCCAGCTCCACCGCCACGCTGGCGGCCAGGCCGTAGCCCAGCGCGGCGGGCGCCACCCGGGTGCTGTGCGGGCGCAGCGCGGCCCCGGCCCGGTACCGCTCGAGCCGGGCGTGGATGGTGCCGCGCGCCAGCCCGGTGCGCTGCGCCAGGGCGAGCACGGTCATGCGCGGGTCCTCGTCCAGGGCCGCCAGGATCTTCCGGTCCGTCGCGTCCAGTCCGGCGCCCCCGCCCCCGGGATTCGTCATGCTGACCACCGCCACCCCTCTGTTCCGCCTGTGCTTGGTCGATCTGATCAACCCCAGACTAGGCGTTTGCGCAGGGTGTCGGAGTCGTTGTGAACTGGTGATCACACGGTGCACCAGCTGATCGGCGACGGCGCACCCGACCGGCGCGGGCCGCCCACGAAGCGCCTCGCGCCCGGACCGCTCACCACCCCGCAGCGGCAGGTCCTCCCGGCCCGCGGGAGCTCCCCGGAGCTCCCGCGGGCCGAGCACCTCCCAGGACCGCTCAGCGGCGCCCGGCCAGCGACCGGCGGCAGGCGAGGAACGTCGCCACGAGGTCCCAGACGGTGATGAGCACCACGACCGCGACGCCGATCCGTGCGAACTCGTCGCCCACCCAGCCGCGCTCCCGGAGGACGGGGTTCACCACCGACTCGGTGCGCAGCACGGTGACGAGAAGTGCGGCCATGGCGAGGTCGAGCACCGCGTTAGTCGCGAACAGCGGCCAGGACCAGCGCCGGCGGAGGAAGCGCAGCAGCTCCCAGCCCCAGGCCAGCACCACGAGCGCGAGGTAGAGCGGCACCCACGGCGTCCACACGGCCGGGTCGAGCAGGGGCTCGCCGGCGAGCGGGCCCTCCCGCAGCAGCGGGCGCGAGAGCAGGAAGGGCGCGGCGAAGGCCAGCCCCAGGGCGACGGTGGACCAGACCAGCTCCCCGACCGTCGTGTCCCGCGCCGGGCGCGGCGGCGGCAGCCGCTCGATCGTCCAGCGCCGGGCCGGCTCCGCCACGGGCGCCGGCCCGCCGGCATCGTCCGCCCCGGCCCGCTCCGTGCGCTCCGCGCGCTCCACGACCGCGTAGACGACGACGGCGATGCCCGCCCCCATCAGCGCCCCCTGCAGCGCCGCCCCGAGTGCGGGCGCGATCGAGAGCACGAGGTAGACGACCAGGTCCTCCCGGCCCGCCTCCCCGAAGAGCCGACCCAGCAAAGTGAGCCCGCCGAACACCCCGGCCAGGACGGGCACGAGGATCCGCAGCAACTGCAGGAAGTCCTGGTAGTGCGCGGGACCGATCAGATGCTGCGGGCCGGGCGCGTAGTCCTCGGCCAGCCGGGCCGGGTCGCCGAGCTCCTCGAGGGCCCGCCGCTCGGCGTCCTCCGGGGCGAGCCCGCGTGCCACGCCGTCGTCGACCATGTCGGCGACGGTGCCGCGCAGCTCGCGGGCCACGTCCTCCCGGGCCCGGGGCGGCAGACGGCGGGAGACCTCGTGGAGGTAGCTCTCGGTGGCCGGGGTGGCAGCAGGGGCAGCGGTGGAGGTCATGGCGATCGGTCCTCGGGACGGGACGGGCGGGACAGGGCCGCGAGCGCGCCGTGCAGCCGGAGCCGCTCGGCGTCCAGGGCGTCCCGGACCCGCGCTCCGGACCCGGTGATCCGGTAGAACTTGCGGGGACGGGACTCCTCGGTGTTCCAGTCGCTCTCGAGCAGACCCTGGGCCTCGAGGCGGCGCAGGAGCGGATAGAGGGTGTTGGCCTCGACGTCGAGCCCGGCGTCGGCCAGCGTCCGGAGCAGGGCGTAGCCGTAGCGGGGCTCGTCCAGGACGAGCAGACAGGCCAGGACCACGGTGCCGCGGCGCAGCTCCTGCTGGTGCGCCGCGACGAGCTGGTCCCCCGGATCGGCCGTCATGACCACACAATACTGTGTGACGCACACTATCGGAAGGGGCGGCGGGGACCCGCCCCTCCGGACGTGCTCAGGCCCCGGGCGGAACGGTGCGGGCGAACGCGGCCTGGGTCCGGACGGGGACGAAGCCCACGGAGCGGTAGAGCGCGTCGGCGCGCGTGGGGTTCGCCGCGTCCACGGTCAGCTCCATCGTGGTCCACGCGCCGTCCGCCGCGGCGGCGGCCACCGTGCCGAGCAGCACCGCCCGCGCCAGTCCGCGGCCCCGGGCCTCCTGCCGCGTGCCCACGCGGTCGACGTAGAGGGCGCCCTCGCGCCACTGGCTCACGGAGCAGTAGGCCAGGATCCGGCCGCCGGGCTCCCGGACCACCCGCCACAGGTCCGTGCGGGCGCTGCGGGCGCCCACCATGTCCGCCCAGGCCTCCGGCGAGCGCGCCGTCGAGCCCCAGTGGGTCGAGAAGGCGTCGTTGTGCGCGAGCCGCAGCTCCTCGGCCATGGTGTCCTCGTACGGCTCCGCGCGCCCGCCGGCCGGGCCAACGGCCGGGCGGAGGGGTGGACCGGGCAGCGGGCGGGTCATGTCGGTGAACCACCGCGCCGGAGCGTAGCCGCGCCCGGCGAGGAAGGTCCGGGCGTCCGCGCCGTCGACCCCGCCCGAGGCGGACAGCTGCACGGCCGCACCCGGGTGGCGCCGGCCGGCGATCTCCAGGGCGCGGGCCTCCATGCGCTCGAACAGCGCGGTGGCGATGCCCCGGCCGCGCCACCGCGGGTGCACCCCGCCGCCCAGGTGCGCGCGGGCCAGGCCCTCGGCGGTCAGGGCCGTGCTCACGTGCACCTGGCCGTAGGCCACCAGGGTGCGGCCGTCCCGGACGCCCCAGGTGTCCGCGGAGGCGTCCACGCCGGCCGAGACGAGCTCCTCGGCCAGGTCGTCGGGCTCGTAGGTCTCCCCGGTGCCGTCCGCCGCGGCCAGCGCGTGGATCAGCGCGGACCACGCAGGCGTGTCCTGGAGGGTCAGCGGGTGGAAGGTCAGGTCCGTGTGGCGGGTCACAGCACGGACGCTAGCCGATCCGCCGCCCGTGCGGGGCGCCTCCGGTGCGTGCGGCGGGACCGGGCCGCGCCGCACGCGGCGCTCAGTCGTCCCAGCCCTCCTGCGGGGTGGCGCAGGACTCCCGGTAGACGTACTGGGAGATCCGCCGCCGCTCGCGGGAGGACCAGTCGATCGCGGGCCGGCGATGCGCCTCCGGCACGTAGCCGAGGCGGTAGACGGCCATGAGCTCGAGGTCCTCGGGCACCTCCAGCAGCTCCACGATCTCGGCCCACCGGGCCGGGGCCTCCATGGGGAAGGAGATGAACTGGATGCCCATGCCCAGCTCCACCGTGGTCAGCCAGAGGTTCTCCATCGCCGCACCCATCGAGAACAGCGAGTAGAACCCGGAGAGCTCCCCGGGCCGGTACTCGCGGCGGTCCAGCATCACGCCCAGCAGCAGCGGCGCCCCGGCGACGAGCTTGTGGTTCTCCGAGCCCAGCGTCTGCGGCACCCGCAGCCGGTTCATCATGGCCTGCCCGCCCGGGGTGAACGCCTTCTTGGTGAACGGGCGCAGCACGGCGGGCAGCTTGTCGAAGAGCATCCCGAAGCGCTGCTCCTCCATCTCCTGCTTGCTGAAGCGGAAGTAGCGCTTGTACCGGTCGAAGAACGTCCCCTCCGCCATCACCTGGGTCATGGACTCGGCGCTGATCCGGGCGATCCGGTCGATGGTCCCCCGGTCCTCGATCAGCACGAAGCGCCACGGCTGGCTGTTGAACTGGGAGGGCGCCGCCGCGGCGGTGCGCAGCAGCAGCCGCTGGTGCTCCGGGGACACCGGGTCCGGCAGGAACGGCCCGTTGGTGGTGCGTCGGTTGAAGACGACGTCGAGGAACTCCATGTGCTCTCCGGTTCGGTCGGTGCGGTCAGCGCGCGCGGTCGGCGCGGGCTCGGATCAGGGCGGTGGCGTAGAACGGCGCCGCGGACAGCGCGGCCACGGCGTGCCGGCGCGGGTGGCCCTGGGCGGGCGTGCCCACGTGCGGCAGAGCGGCCAGCGGCAGCAGCGCCGGCGCCAGCGCACGGGCGGCCGCCCGCCCCGCGGCGGAGGACGAGCCGGCGCCGAGGAGCGTGGCCAGGGCCGTCGTCGTCGTCGTGGCGATGTAGAGGGCGTGGTGGATCCAGCGGAACCGTCCCGTGTGCACGAGCCCTGCCCCCACGGACGCCCCCAGCGCGGCGTTGGCCGCCCAGCACGCGCTCGCGAGGCCGATCCACGGCCCGGGCGGCGGGCCCGGGGCGCGCACGGTGTCTCCCACGGGACTCCCCTTCCGGTCTCCCGTCCGGCACCGGACGGGAGGCCCAGTCTAGTGACGCCGGGGGCGAGGGCTCGGCGGCGGCGCCGCTCCTTGGCGAAACGTGCCGGGCCGCACGAGAATGGGCAGATGCCCCGCTCCGACCCGCGCCCCCGCCCCGACCTCTCGCGGCGGGACCCGGGCCTGCGGGAGCTCATGGACGACCCCGGCTGCGACCTCGGCGCCCTGCAGCGCACCTACGCGCGCTTCGAGGCGATCAACTCCCTGCTCGCCGGGTGGTCGGCCACCTACCGGCGGCGGATCCGCCCGCTGGCGGTCCCCGGCCGGCCCCTGACCGTCCTGGACGTGGGCTCCGGCGGCGGGGACGTCGCCCGGGCCCTGGCCCGCTGGGCGCACCGCGACGGCGTCGACCTGCGGGTCACGGGCGTGGACCCGGACGCCCGCGCCCACGAGTGGGCGGTGGGGCGCACGGCCCGCTGGTCGGCCCGACGCCCGCACCTCGCGCCCCCGGCCTTCCGGCGCACCACCAGCCGGGAGCTCGTCGCGGCGGGCGAGACCTTCGACGTCGTGGTCTCCAACCACCTGCTCCACCACCTCGACCCCGCGCAGGTGCGGGCGCTCGTGGCGGACTCGGAGCGGCTGGCCCGCCGCCTCGTGGTGCACAACGACCTGGTGCGCAGCCCGGCGGCCTACCGGCTGTACTCGGTGGGCGTCCTGCCCCTGGCCCCGGGCTCCTTCCTGCGCACCGACGGGCTGCGCTCGCTGCGCCGGGCCTACGTCCCCGACGAGCTGCGCGCGCTGGCCGGGCCGGGCTGGGAGGTCCTCCCGGGCACCTTCGCGTACCAGCAGCTGGTGCGCGTCCGTTCACTTCCGGTTCAGCCGAGTGGCCCACGCTGACAGCTACGACCAGTTGAGCGGGCCGGACGGGCCCGGGAACGGAGACCACGTGAAGATCGCGATCCTCGGAGGCGACGGCTTCTGCGGCTGGCCCGCCGCTCTGCACCTGTCGGCCCGGGGCCACGACGTGCTCGTCGTCGACAACTTCTCCCGGCGGGCCATCGACGCCGACCTCGGCACCGAGTCGCTGACCCCGATCCGCGACCTCGACGAGCGCCGCACGGCGTGGGCGGAGGTCACCGGCCGGAGGATCGACGCCGTGGAGCTCGATCTGGCCCAGGACTACGAGGAGTTCCTCGGGCTGCTGCGCGCGGAGCGCCCGGACGCCGTGGTGCACTTCGCGGAGCAGCGGGCCGCGCCCTTCTCCATGAAGACCCCCCGGACGAAGCGGTACACGGTGGACAACAACGTCAACGCCACGCACAACGTGCTGTGCGCGATCGTGGAGTCCGGCCTGGACGTCCACCTGGTGCACCTGGGCACCATG
Organism: Kocuria sediminis; assembly: GCF_009735315.1. Classification (NCBI taxonomy): domain Bacteria; kingdom Bacillati; phylum Actinomycetota; class Actinomycetes; order Micrococcales; family Micrococcaceae; genus Kocuria; species Kocuria sediminis. The sequence continues at coordinate 121,207 of NZ_WOGU01000012.1, read as the reverse complement.
GGCGTCTACGGGTACGGCACCGCCGGGATGCGGATCCCCGAGGGCTACCTGGACGTGGAGGTCCCCGGCCCGCGCGGCGGCGTCCCCCAGGAGATCCTCTACCCCTCGAACCCCGGCTCCCTGTACCACATGACCAAGGTGCTGGATCAGACCATGTTCGCGTTCTACGCCAAGAACGACGGGCTGCGGATCACCGACCTGCACCAGGGCATCATCTGGGGCACCAGCACCGTGGAGACGGCGCTCGACGAGCGGCTGGTCAACCGCTTCGACTACGACGGCGACTACGGCACCGTGCTCAACCGGTTCCTCGTCCAGGCGGCGGTCGGTCACCCGCTGACCGTGCACGGCACCGGGGGGCAGACCCGGGCGTTCATCCACATCCAGGACATGGTCCGGTGCGTCGAGCTGGCCCTGAGCCACCCTCCGGAGGCCGGGGACCGGGTGAAGATCTTCAACCAGATGACCGAGACCCACCGGGTCCGCGACCTCGCCCGGCTGGTCTCCGCGCTCACCGGCGCGCGGGTCGAGACGGTGCCCAACCCCCGCCAGGAGTCCGCGGAGAACGACCTGCACGTGGTCAACGAGGCCTTCCTGAGCCTGGGCCTGCAGCCCACCACGCTCTCGGAGGGCCTGCTCCTGGAGGTCGAGCAGACGGCCGAGCGCTGGGCGCACCGCGTGGACCTCTCCCGGATCCCGGCGACCTCCGTGTGGAACGGGCGGCGCCGGCCGGGGGTCCCCGCCCCGGCGTCCCGCCCGGCAGCGGTGGGCGCCTGAGCCGGCGGATGCGGATCGCGCTGTTCACCGACGTCTTCCTGCCGAACGTCGACGGGGTGGTGACCCGGCTGCTGCGCACCCTCGACGAGCTCGGCGACCTCGGCCACGAGGTCCTGGTGCTCACCCCGGGGCGGCCGCCCGAGGCGTACGGGCCGCACCGGGTGGCCCGGGCCCGGTCCGTCGCCTTCCCCTGGTACCCGGACATCCGGGGCGGGCTGCCCACCCCGGCGGCCGAGCGCGCCGTGACGGCGTTCCGCCCGGACGTGGTGCACGCGGTGAACCCGGTGTGGTTCGGCGCCTGGGGCACCCTCTCGGCCCGGTGGCGGGACCTGCCGCTGCTGGCCTCCTTCCACACGGACGTGCCGCAGTACATGAGCGCCCTCGGCCTCGGGCCCCTGCGCGGGGGCGTGGAGCGGTGGATCCGCGCCACGCACAACCTGGCCCAGGTCAACCTGTGCACCTCCGGGCCGATGCTCGAGCGGGCCGCCGGGATGGGCGTGCGGGACCTGGCGCTGTGGCCCAAGGGCGTGGACACCCGGCTCTTCTCGCCCGCGAAGGCCTCCCCCGCCGTGCGCCGGCGCCTCACTGGCGGGCACCCGGAGGAGCGGCTGGTGCTCTCCGTGGGGCGGCTGTCCAAGGAGAAGAACCTCGAGGCGCTGCTCGAGCCGATCCGGCGGCTGCCGGGCACCCGGCTCGCCGTGGTGGGCGCGGGCCCGCACCGGGCGGAGCTCGAGCGGCGCTTCGCCGGCACGCCGACGACCTTCGTCGGGCCGCTGGCCGGGGAGGAGCTCGCCGCCGCCTACGCCTCCGCGGACGTGTTCGCGTTCCCCTCCACCACCGAGACCCTCGGCCTGGTGGCCCTGGAGTCCCTGGCCAGCGGGGTGCCGGTGGTCGGCGCCCGGGCCGGCGGGATCCCGTTCGCGGTCGCCGACGGGCGCACGGGGCTGCTCGCCGCGCCCGGCAGCGCCGACGAGCTCACCGCGCACCTCGTCCGGCTGCTCGGCGACGACGCACTGCGCGCCCGCATGGGCGCGGCCGGCCGGGCCGACGCCGAGGGGCACGGCTGGCGGGCCGCGACCGAGGCGCTCGTGGGCTTCTACGACCAGGCGGTCGGGCGGCACCGGACCCGCCGGGGGCGGCCCGGCCGCGACGTCGCCGGGGACGTGTCCCGGGGAGCCCGGACACGGCCCCGGTCCCGGACGCGCTCCTGACGACCCGGGCGGGGCCTGCACCGCGGCCTCGCCCGTGGCCGGGACGACCGCCTCGTTCACTGTTGCCAATGGCTGCTACCGGCACGTAGTTTGACGGCACAGCAGTCCTTCGGCCGCCGCCCAGGCGCCCCACCGCTCCACGGGGGCCCCTCCGAGCCGCCGCGCGACCAGCAGCACGACGTCTCCTGTCGCCTCCGCCACCGCGCGCGGACGGGTGACGCCGGAGAGGCCCTGCCGCGCGCTGCAGGCCGCGGGACCGGCCCGGGGCCACAACCGGATTCAGGAGACACACGACATGACCGCTGCCAAGACCTGGGCCGCCGCGGGGTCCGCGGCCACGATGCTGGTGGGGGGCCTCGTCCTGGGCGCCCCGGCCGCCGTCGCCGCACCCGGCGACGCGGCCTGCCTGCAGGCCACGAGCCAGTTCGACGCCGCGCTGGCCGGCGCCGGCATCACCCCCGACGCCATCATGTCCCTCGACGGGACGGCGGACGCCGTGGCCGCCGCCGAGGCGCAGTACACCGCGCTGGTGGTGGCCGCGGGCGGTCCGAGCCTGGCCGAGCTCCAGGCCGCCGCGACGGCGCTGGCAGCGGCCCAGGAGTCCGGCGACCCGGTGGCCCTGGCCCAGGCCGAGGCCACGGTCGCCGAGCTGGACGCTGCGCTGGCCGCCGCCCTCGGCACCGCGGACCCCGCCGCCCTCGAGGCGGCGGTCACCGAGACCGGCGCGGCGTTCGACGCGCTCCTGGCGGAGCTGGTCCTCGACGAGGCGACCGTCAACCAGCTCCTCGCACTGCTCGAGCAAGCCGTCGTGGCCTGCGAGGGAGAGCTCGGCCAGCTCCCCGTCGGCACCCCCGTGACCCCGGCACCCGTGGCACCGGCACCCGTGGCCCCGGTGGAGGCCGCCCCCGTGGTGGAGGCGCCCGTGGTGGAGGCTCCTGCCGAGGCCGCTCCGGTGGCCGTCAACCCGGGGCTCAACATGCAGACCGCGGCCGCGGAGCCGGCCGAGGGACCGGGCACGGGCCTGCTGGCCGGTCTGTTCGCCGCCGGGGCGGCGCTGTCGGCGGCGGTCGTGCTGCGGCTGCGCCGGCGCGGCCGGGCCTGAGCGGCGCGGCCGCCCCCGAGGGCCCGCGCGGGAGCTCGGGGCGGCCGACCGGACCGGGTCACCCGGTCCGGTCAGCCGGTCAGGAGAACTCGTACTCGACCTCGGCGAAGTCGTCCGCGTCCAGCACGTAGTGGACCCGCAGCGGCTCGTCCCCGGTGTTGCGCGCGCCGTGCTCGGCCCGGCCCGGCACGAAGACCGTCCAGCCGGGGGCGACCTCGTGCTCGACGCCCTCCAGCACCACGACCCCGCGCCCGGACAGGACGTAGTAGGTCTCCGCCTGGTCGTGGCGGTGCAGGGCCAGGAAACCGCCCTCGGGCAGCTCCGCGACCCCCGTGACCATACCCCGTGTGGGGGTCGACCCGGCGGAGAACAGCGTCCGCCAGCGGAGCCGTCCCCGCGCGTCGTCCCACCCGTCGGCCGGAAGGTCGGCCTCGCGCAGCACGAAGGAGCCCTCGGCCGTCCGGTCGCTCGCCGTGTCGTCGTCGTCCGTCATGGCCCCAGCAAAGCCCGCCGGGCCCGGTCGTGCCAGGACCCGGGCCGGAGCGGTGCGCGGGCGTCCGGAGGGGATCAGCTGCGGGTCACCGCGCTGCTGCCCTGGGTGGGCGCGGTGGGGGGATCCAGCACGGCCACGAGCCGGGCGAGGTCGTGGGCCGCGGTGATGACCAGCCGTCCCTCGTGCGCCGAGGGGTCCGTGAGCTCGGAGCCGAGCCGCCCCACGAGGGAGCGGACCCGCTCGGCGGCCTCCGCCGGGTCCTCCCCCGCGGCCCACGCCCGCACGCCGTCGGCGGAGGACTGCGCCGCCTCGGCGAGCCGGCCGCTCAGGGCCGCGGGGATCACCCAGTCGTGCCCCTTGTGGTCGTAGAGCTCGCGCAGCGCGTCCGTGAACCCCCGGAGGTGGAAGACCACGCTCTCGAGCTGGAGCATCGAGGTGTATCCCGGGTCCGCCTGCCGCCCGCGGCGCAGGACCACGCGGGGGTTGCCCCGGGCGCTCTGCGCGGACTCGTCGACCGCCTCGCGGACCTCGGCCGTGATCCGCACCAGCGAGTGGTTGCGCTCCTGCCAGTCCCGCCCGGCGGTGGTCCCGGGTTCGGCCAGCTCCCCGGCGGCGTCCGCGAGGTAGTCCACGACGACGCCCTGCAGCCGGTCCAGCTGCAGGCGGGCGGTGCGGAAGTCCAGCGGCGGGAACACCAGCGCGTTGACGAGCAGCCCGATCGCGACCCCCACGGACATCTGCACCAGGAAGCCGGCGGAGAAGCCCTCGGCGTCCTGGCCGCCGACGATGAGCACGAACAGCGCCCCCACGGGCACGTACTCCGCCCCGGCCCCGAGCCGGCGGATCCCGGCCAGCAGCACGCCGATGCCCACCGCCACGGCGACCGTCACCAGGTTCGGGTCGCCGACGAGCAGCACCCCGGCCGCGAGGGCGATCCCGAGGGCGATGCCGGCCACCGTCTGCAGGCCCGCGCGCACCGAGCCCAGCACGGTGGGGTACATCGCCGAGATCGCCCCGAGGGGAGCGTAGTAGGGGTACTGGTCGATCACCCCCGGCATCCGCTGGGCCACGACCCAGGACAGGGCCACCGCCAGGGACGTCTTGAGAGCGAGCAGGATCCTGGCGCCGCGTATCGTGTGCATCCCGGACATCCTACGGACCGGCCATGAAGATCGATCCCCCCTCCGGAGCCCCCCTAAGAGCCCCGCGAGGAGCCCGACCCTGAGGAGGCGCCACCATGAGCCGACCCCCGCACCGGCGCCTGCTGCTGGTCCTCGCCGTGGGCCTGGGCGGCGCCCTCGGGACCGGTGCCCGCCACGGGGCCGCGGTGGCGCTGCCGGCGGTGTCCGGCTGGCCGGTGGCCACCCTGGCGGTGAACCTGCTCGGGGCCTTCCTGCTGGGGGTGCTCCTGGAGGCCCTCCTGCTGCGCGGCGAGGAGACCCCCCGCACGCTGCTGCTGCGCCTGGGCGCCGGGACGGGGTTCCTGGGCGGGTTCACGACGTTCTCCTCCCTCGCGCTCGAGGTGCAGCGGATGCTCTCGGCCGGGGCGGCCGGCCAGGCGCTGGGCTACGTGGGGCTCTCCCTGGCCGGCGGCTTCACCGCCTGCCTGGCCGGCGCCCTCCTCGCCGCCCGGGGACGGGCCGCGTGACCGCCCTGCTGATCTGCCTCCTCGGCGGGGCCGGGGCGATGGCCCGGTTCGTCGTCGACGGGGTGGTGCGGCAGCGGGCGGCGACGTCCTTCCCGGCCGGCACGGTGACCGTCAACGTGACGGGGTCCTTCCTCGCCGGGGTGCTCACCGGCGCGGCGCTGGCCGGGGCACTGGGCGGGCCCGCCGTCACCGCGGCCGTCACCGGCTTCTGCGGCGGGTACACCACCTTCTCCACCGCGATGGCCGACACCGTGCGCCTGGTCCGGGACGGTCAGGTGCGGGGCGCGGTGCTCAACGCCTTGGGGACCGCGGCGCTCACCGTGCTCGCCGTGCTCGCCGGACTGGCCGCGGCGACGCCGCTGTTCTGATCCGCCGGGCCGTGCGCCGGCACGGGAGCACCCGCCGCCGGTGCCGCGGTTCGTGCCGGGGAGCAGCGCGGGGCAGCGCGGCCACCGCGCCCGCACCGGTCGGCGGTGCCGGCCCGGGGCTCAGGCCTCGACGCGCAGCTCGTTGCCCGGGATCGAGGCCAGCAGCCTCCGGGTGTAGGGGTGGCGCGGGTTCGTGAAGATCTCCTCGCTCGCGGCCGCCTCCACGAGCTCGCCGTCCTTCATCACGCACACCTCGTCGGAGATGAGCCGGACCACCGCGAGGTCGTGGGAGATGAACAGGTAGGACAGCCCGAACTCCTCCTGCAGCCGGCCGAGCAGGTCCAGGATCTGCTTCTGCACCAGCACGTCGAGCGCGGACACCGGTTCGTCGCACACGATGAGTTCCGGCTGCAGGGCCAGGGCCCGTGCGATCGCCACGCGCTGGCGCTGGCCGCCCGAGAGCTCGTTGGGGTAGCGGTTGACCGTCGAGGGCGGCAGGGCCACCTCCTCGAGCAGCCACTTCACCCGGTCCCGCCGCTCGCCCCGGTCCCCGCGGCCGTAGGTGGACAGCGGCTCCTCGACGATCCGCCCGATGGTGAACATGGGGTTCAGGGACGAGTAGGGGTCCTGGAAGATCGGCTGCACGCGCTGCCGGAACGCCGCCAGCTCCTTGCCGCGCAGACCCGTCACGTCCTGGCCGTCGAACCGGATCGACCCGGAGGTGGGCTCGTAGAGCTTCAGCAGCATCCGCGCCGTCGTCGTCTTGCCCGACCCGGACTCCCCCACGATCGCCACCGTCCTGCCCCGCGGCACGGTGAGCGAGACGTCGCGGACGGCCGTGAAGTCGGGCTGCCCCAGCCGCCCCTTGAAGACCTTCGTGAGGTCCTCGATCACCACGAGCGGCTCCCGGGCGGAGCCGGGACCGGATGCAGGGACGGGTCCGGGGACGGTCCCGGCGGCGGGGCCCGTGGAGACCGCGGCGGAGACGGCCGTCGAGCCCTGCGCCGGGACGGCCGCCGGGCTCCGGAGCGGGTCCGCCGCCGGCCCCGGCGCGGAGGGCACCCCGACGCGGGCCGCCGCCACCGAGGGCGCCGCCTGCACGAGCCGGCGCGTGTACTCGTGCTGCGGGTCCTCCAGCACCTGCGCGGACGGACCGGCCTCCACGATCCGGCCCCGGTGCATCACCACGATGTCCTGGGCGCGCTCGGCGGCCAGACCGAGGTCGTGGGTGATGAGCAGCACGGACGTGCCGATCTCCTCGGTCATCCGCTCGATCTGGTCCAGGATGGTCCGCTGCACGGTGACGTCCAGGGCCGAGGTCGGCTCGTCGGCGATGAGCAGCCGCGGCCGGCAGGCGAGCCCGATCGCGATGAGGGCGCGCTGGCGCATGCCCCCGGAGAACTCGTGCGGGTACTGGGCGGCGCGGCGCTCGGGCTCGGGCAGGCCGGCGGCCGCCAGGGCCGCGACGACGTGCTCGTGCACGTTCTTGCGGGTGGCCAGGCCGTGCACGAGCAGCGTCTCGGCGACCTGCTGCCCCACCGTGGTCACGGGGTTGAGGTTGGACATGGGGTCCTGCGGCACCAGGCCGATCTGGCGGCCCCGGACGGCCCGCATCCGGGACTCGTCGAGGCCCACGAGCTCCTGCCCGGCGAACCGCACGGACCCGCCGGTGACCCGGCCGTTGCCGGGCAGCAGGCCGATCACCGACATCGCCGTGGTGGACTTGCCCGAGCCGGACTCCCCCACGATGGCGAGGGTGCGGCCCTGGCGCAGCGTCAGGGACGCCTCGTGGACGGCCTGGACCGGCCCGTTCATCGTCGTGAAGGCCACGGCGAGGTCCTCGACCTCGAGCAGGGGGGCGTCGGCCGCCCCGGGGACGGTGTCTGCTGCGGTCATGGCTGGCTGCACCTCACGCGGTTCGGGACTTGGGGTCGAGGGACTCCCGCAGGGACTCCCCCAGCAGGGTGAAGCCCAGGGCGGTGACGGCGATGCACAGCCCGGGCAGGAACGCCAGCTGCGGGGCGATCGCCAGCTCGGCCTGGGCGTAGGTGAGCATCCGGCCCCACTCGGCCGTCTGCGGCACGCCGCCGCCCAGCCCGAGGAAGGAGAGGGCGGCCGCGTCGATCACCGCCGTGGCCAGGGTCAGGGTGCCCTGCACGATGACCGGCCCGGTGCTGTTGGGGAGCAGGTGGCTCATGGTGATGGTGCTCCGGGACAGCCCCAGGGTCTGGGCCGCCAGGACGTAGTCCGCCCCCTTCTGGGAGAGCATCGAGGAGCGCAGCAGCCGGGCGAAGATGGGCACCTGCGAGGCGCCGATCGCGATCATCACGGCCCACTGGCTCTGGCCCATGATCGCGGCGATGGACACCGCGAGGAGCAGGTTGGGCACGGAGAGCAGGATGTCGACGAAGCGCATGATGACGCTGTCCACCCAGCCGCCGAAGCCGCCCGCCAGCAGCCCGAGCAGCATGCCGCCGGCCAGTCCCAGCGCGGTGGAGACCACGCCGATGACCAGGGAGGCGCGGGCGCCCCAGATCAGCTTGGACAGCAGGTCCCCGCCGAAGCGGTCCAGGCCCAGCGGGTAGCCCTCGACGTCGCCGGGGCCGGGGATCCCGGTGGGGGTGATCTCGGTGCGCCCGGGCAGCTCCTCGCCGCCGAACGGGGCGAGCCACGGGGCGAGGAGGGCGACGAGCAGGAACACGCCCACGATCACGGCCCCGGCGATGGCCGCGGGGTTGCGGCGCAGCCGCCGGAAGGCGTCCTTCCACAGGCTCGTGCCGGTCTGCTCGACGGTGCCCGGGACGACCGCGACGGCGTCGGGGCCCTCGGTGTGCGCGGGCCCGGAGGGGGCGGGGGGAAGTGTGGCACTCATTGAACACGCACCCGGGGGTCGATGAGGCTGTAGGAGATGTCCACCAGCAGGTTGATCAGGGAGTAGGCCAGGGCGATGAAGATGATGAAGCCCTGCAGGACGGGGTAGTCCAGGTTGAAGATCGCGTCCCGCAGGAACCGGCCGATGCCGTTGAACGCGAAGACCGTCTCGGTCAGCACCGCCCCGGAGATCAGCAGGCCGGTCTGCAGGCCGATGGTCGTGATCACGGGCAGCATGGCGTTGCGCAGGATGTAGCGGCCGCGGATCAGGTTGCGCGTCAGCCCCTTGGCGCGGGCGGTGCGCACGTAGTCGGCGCTCTGCACCTCCAGCACCGAGGCGCGGGTGATGCGCACGATGATCGCCAGCGGGATCGTGCCCAGGGCCACCCCGGGCAGGATCAGGTGCAGGAACGCGTCCCACGCGGCGTCCCACTCCCCGGTGAGCAGGCCGTCGAGGACGAAGAAGTTGGTGTAGTGCGTCGCGTCGATGCGCGCGTCCTGCCGCCCGTCCGCGGGGAAGAGCGGCACCTTGATGGCGAGCAGCCACTTGAGGATGAACGCCAGGAAGAAGACGGGCACCGTGATGCCCAGCAGGGACAGCACCACGGAGGAGTGGTCGAGGGGCCGGCCGCGGTGGCGGGCGGCCACGTAGCCGAGCGGGACTCCCACGCCCACCGCGAAGACCAGCGCCACGAGCGCGAGCTCCAGGGTGGCGGGGAAGCGGGTGAGGAACTCCTCGACCACGGGCCGGCCGGTCACGATCGATGCGCCGAAGTCCCCTCGGAGGAGCTGGCCCATGTAGACGAAGTACTGCTCGATCAGGGGTCGGTCGAAGCCGTAGACCTCGTTGATGCGGGCCACGGCCTCGGGGGTGGCCTTGTCCCCCAGCAGGGCCGTGGCGGGGCCCCCGGGGAGGGCCCGGACCCAGGCGAAGAGCAGGATCGACAGGCCGAGGAGGGTGGGGATCAGCAGGGCGAGCCGCTTGCCGATGACTCGGAGCATTCCGGTCCTTCCGGACGGAGAGGGGCAGGGGAAGACCGTCGGGAGACGGGGCGGCCCGGGGGCGGCGCGTGCGCCGCCCCCGGGCCCGGGGCTCACTCGCTGAGCTGGATCCGGTTGAAGACCTCGTCGTTGACCGGGCTCACCGGGTAGGACTCCACGCGGGCGTCGAAGGCGAGCGACGGCGCCGGGTTGGCCAGGGGCACGGCCGGCAGCTTCTGCATGATCTGGTCGTTGATCTCCTCGTAGACCGGGGTCTGCTCCTCGATGCTGGTCAGCTCGCGGGCGTCGGCCAGCGCCTGGAACAGCTCGGGGTCGTCGAAGCCGAACTCCGGCTTCTCCTGGCCGAAGAACACGCCCACGAAGTTGTCGGTGTCGTTGTAGTCACCGGTCCAGCCCAGCAGGTGCAGATCGTGGTCCGAGGTGCCGTTGACCCGGTCCAGGTAGTCCGGGGACCACTTGTCCGGCTGCGGGTTGACGGTGATGCCCACCTCCTCGAGCTGCGCGGTGAGGGTGGTGAAGGTCTGCTCCGGGTTGGGCATGTAGGGCCGCGAGACGCCCGTGGGGTAGCTGAAGTCCAGCTCCAGGCCGTCCGCGTAGCCGGCCTCCTCGAGCAGCTGGCGGGCCCTCTCGGGGTCGTACTCGTACTGGGTGACGTCCTCGTTGTAGCCGTTGACCGACTCCGGGATGAACTGCGTGGCCACGGTGGTGCCCTCGGGCAGCGTCTGGGAGACCAGGGCGTCCTTGTCGATCGCGTGAGCGATGGCCCGGCGGACGTCGGGATCCGCGAGCTCCTCCTGGGCCTGGTTGAAGCCGAGGTACAGGATGGTGAACGGGTCGCGGGTGACCACGTTGTAGCCGCCGTCCTTCAGCGCCTGGGTGTCGGCCGGCGCCACGAGGTCGTAGCCGTCCACGCTGCCGGACTCGAGCGCCTGGCGGCGCGCCTGCGGGTCGTCGATGATGCGGAAGATCACGTCGGTGACCTGGCCCTGCTCGCCCCAGTAGTCCTCGTAGGCGGACAGGACCACCTGGTTGCCCACGTCCCAGGACTCGAACCGGAACGGGCCGGTGCCCACGGGGTGGCCCTGCGCGTACTCGGAGAGCTCCGGGGACTCCGCGGTGCCGCCGGCGGTGTCCGCGCCGTACTCCTCGAGCGCCGTGGGGGACTGCATGGCGAAGGCCGGCAGGGACAGGGCGGCGATGAAGCCGGCGAACGGCTTGTTCAGGGAGACCTCGGCCTCCTGCTCACCGGTGGCCTCGCAGCCGGCGTAGATGGCCTGCTCCGGGGAGTCCGCGAAGCCCTTGAACAGCGAGCCGTAGTAGTAGGCCATGTTCTCGGACTGGAGCAGGCCCTCGAAGTTGTACCAGCGGTCGAAGTTCGCGCAGACCGCCTCCGCGTCGAAGGTCGTGCCGTCGTGGAAGGTGACGCCGTCCTTGAGCTGGAACGTGTAGGTCCTGCCGTCTTCGGACTGCTCCCACGACTCCGCCAGCAGCGGCTCCGGCTCCGCGGAGCCCTCCTGCACGCCCACGAGCCCCTCGAAGATCTGGCGCGAGACGCGGAAGGACTCGCCGTCCTGGGCGAACGCGGGGTCCAGGGACTTGGGGTCGGACGACGCCGCGAAGACGAACGTGCCGTCGACCTCGCCGGCGGCGGCCTCCCCGGAGCCGCCCTCCTCCTCCCGGTCCGAGGCGAGACAGCCGGTGAGCACCAGGGAGGCCGCGGCGGCCAGGGACGTGACGGCGAGGGCGCGGCGGGCGCGCCCCGGGCGGAATGGCGTGGACATGAACGGACTCCTCGGAAGGGCAGGCGGCAGGCCCCGCTCCGGGTCGCGGAGCAAGGACGTGGTCCCCGGGCTGCCGACAGGTGTGACGGGCACCACACGGTACAAGTGATACCACGAGTAGCAGCCAATTCTTTCCACACGCACATGGCGCGCATGTTTCCGGCGCCTCACACCCCCGATCCGTCGCCTTTCCCCCACCCATACCGCCAGCAGGCTTGCTAGTCTGCTGGGGAAGACATCCCGAGCAGGACCGACCGGAGAAAGCAGGGCCCCGTGGCCGACATCAATCCTGAGCAGGCGCGCAACGATCCGGAGAAGGCCCGGGAGGCCTTGAACGAGGAGTCCGGCCGCAGCATCTCCGGCGACACTCCTCCCGGCGCCGGCCTGGGCGTCGGGCCCGACAATCCGCACCTGGACGTGGACCACCCCGGGGACTCCGCGAAGGGCAAGATCGCGATCGCCGCCATCCTGGGCCTGGTGCTGCTGTTCGCCGTGCTGTGGTTCGTGGGCGCCATCGTCGGCCTGTTCTGAGCCGGCGGCACCCGGGCCCCGCGCCGCAGCCGCTCAGCCGCGGGCCCCTGGGCCGACGCGCCTGAGCGGCAGCGCCTGAGCTCCCGGCCCTCGGCCGCGTCCCGGGCCGGCGGCGCGCCGCGGGCCCGGGATCCGCTCACTGCTCGTCGTCCTCGCCGTCCTCGTCGTCCAGCTCGGTCCAGTCCTGCGAGGAGGGCCCCATCAGGGCGAAGCGCTCGCCGTCCGGGCCGGCGGCGAACACCAGCTCTCCGTAGCCGAACTCCTCCGGCTCCCGGAGCAGGGTGCCCCCGGCCCCGATGACCCGCTCGGCGGCGGTGTCGGCGTCGTCGACCTCGAAGCACACCCACCACAGGGGCGGCGCCTCCTGCAGGTGGTCGATGTCCTCGGCCGGCACGCCGATCCCGCCCGCGCTGCGGTCCATCCCCGGGACCGTGAACACCGCGTAGGCCTCGTGCCGCGTCCCGATGTCCTGGTAGGTGTAGCCGAAGACCTCCGCGTAGAACCGTTCGGCGGCCTCCCGGTCCGAGGTCAGGAGGTCGCACCACGCCACGGTGCCGTGCTTGCCGATGATGCTGAAGCCCGTGTGCTCCCGGGGCTGCCACACCCCGAAGGCGGCGCCCGTGGGATCGATCCACACGCCCATGGTGCCGAAGCGGCCCACCTCCATCGGCTCGAACAGCTGGCGCGCCCCGGCGGCCACGGCGGCGCGGCCGGTCGCCACGATGTCGTCGGAGGCGAGGTACACCGCCCACGCGTGGGGGTCGTCCTCCGTCTCCGGCAGCGCCGGGGACAGGCCCGCCACGGGCTCGCCGTCCACCAGGGCGTTGCAGTAGCCGCCGTACGCGGGGTCCGAGGGCGTGAACCGCCAGCCGAGCACGGAGGCGTAGAAGTCCATGGAGCGGTCCAGGTCGGAGACCATGATGTCCGCCCAGCACGGCGCCCCGGTGGGCCACCGGTCGATGCGCTCGGCCATCTCTGCGTCCTCTCGTACCGCGCCGGGACAGGGTCCGCCGGGTGCGCGTGGCGCGGACCACGCCCGGGATCCTCCGCCCCCATGGTCGTCCCCCGCGGCCCGGAAGGGAACACCCCGGTGGCGACATCCGCGTGCCGGCCCCGGGCGTTAACATTCCTCCTTTCCCGCCGGGGCCGCGGATCCGTTCCTACACTCGGACCAGGAGGGGAGCCCGGCTCGCGGCCGGGCCGGCTGCCGGGGGACGGACGGGCAACCATGCGCGCTTGGTGGATCGAGGAACCCGGCCCCGTGGCCGGCGGGCCGATGCGGTTCGGGCGGTGCCCCGACCCCGTGCCCGGGGCCGGAGAGCTGCTCGTCCGAGTCCGGACCTGCGGCGTGTGCCGCACCGACCTGCACCTGGCCGAGGGCGACCTGCCCCTGCACCGGGCCGGGACGATCCCGGGCCACGAGGTCGTCGGCGAGGTCGTCGCCCGGGGCCCCGGGTGCTCCCGGTTCCGGACGGGCGAGCGCGTGGGCGTCGCGTGGCTGCGCAGCACCTGCGGGCGGTGCCGGTTCTGCCGCCGCGGCCAGGAGAACCTCTGCACGGACCCGCGCTTCACCGGGTGGGACCACGACGGCGGCTACGCGGAGCTGACCCTCGTCCCCGAGGCCTTCGCCTACCGGCTGCCCGAGCTGTTCGACGACGAGCACGCGGCCCCGCTGCTGTGCGCGGGGATCATCGGCTACCGGGCCCTGCGCCTGGCGCAGCTGCCGCCCGGGGGCCGGCTGGGCGTCTACGGGTTCGGGGCCTCCGCGCACCTCGCCGCCCAGGTGGCCCTGCACCAGGGCGCCGAGGTGCACGTGATGACCCGCTCGGAGCAGGCCCGCGAGCTGGCCCGCGCGCTGGGCGCCCACTTCGTCGGAGCGGCCGACGAGCCTCCCCCGGCGCCCCTGGACGCGGCGATCCTCTTCGCCCCCGTGGGCACCCTCGTGCCCCCGGCCCTGCGCGCCCTGGACCGCGGCGGCACCCTCGCCGTCGCCGGGATCCACCTCAGCGAGATCCCGGCCCTCGACTACGCCGCCGAGCTCTTCCAGGAGCGGCAGCTGCGCAGCGTCACCGCCAGCACCCGGCAGGACGGCGAGGAGTTCCTGCGGCTGGCCGCCCGGATGGGGCTGCGGCCCACCACCGTCCCCTACCCGTTGAGCGGCGCGGACCGGGCGCTGGCGGACCTGGCCGCGGACCGGGTCACCGGAGCCGCCGTCCTGCACGTCTGAGCACCGTTCCCGCGCCGCCCGGCCGGGAGGACCACCGAGAGGAGCACCGCCATGACCCTCGCGATCGTCTCCGAGCCGGAGCACGGCAGTCCCCGCCGGGCCGCCGCGGCGATCGCGCCGGGCCCCGCCGAGCCCTGATCCCACCGGGCCGGGAGTCCCCGGTCCGACCACCAGCCGACCTCAGGGGGTACCCGTGACCGCGCAGCCCGTCTCTCCTCCGCCCGCTCCCGCCGATCGGCGTCCCGGCCCGCGCCCCACCCGGCCCGGGCAGTGGGCGCTGCTGGTGGTCGGCGTCCTCCTGACCGCCCTGGGCCTGGCGGTGCTGGTCAGCGGGCTGGTCCTCGCCGCCGCCGCCTCGGCCCAGCAGGGAGGCCGCTACCTCAGCACGCCCCCGGACCGCCACCAGACCATCACCTACGCCCTGGTCGGACCGCCGGCCGTGCTCGACCTCGGCGAGGCCGAGGTGTCCGCCGTGCCCTTCCTGGACGAGCTGGGCAGCGTGCAGGTCCGGGTCACGCCCGTGGACCCGGAGCAGGAGCTCTTCGTGGGCGTGGCCGCGTCGGAGGACGTCGACCGGTACCTGGACGGCGTGGCCCACGCCCGGATGGGCAGCGCCACGGAGGCCGGGGACGACGCCCGGGACCGGGTCGCCGGTGAGCGGGCGCCCGACCGGCCCGGAAACCGGACCCTCTGGGCCGACTCGGACCAGGGTCCGGGCACCCGGGAGCTCACCCTGGACCTGCGCCCGGGCAGCTGGACCCTGGTGGTCATGAACGCCGACGCCACCCGTCCCGTGTGGGCCGACGTCCAGGTGGGGGCGCGCTCGGACCTGCTGGGCCCGGTGGCCGGCGGCCAGCTGATCGGCGGGCTGGTGGGCCTGGTCGTGGGCGTCCCGCTGCTGCTGCTCGGCGCCGCCGGGCTGGGCCGGGACATCGGCCCGGGCACGCCGCCGCGCGGCACGGGCCCCGGTGCGGCCCTCGCCGGGGCCCCGCCCCGGGACGGGACACCCGCACCGCTGTACCCGGTGCGCCTGACCGGCCTCCTGGACACGGGGCTGTCCCGGTGGCTGTGGCTGGTGAAGTGGCTGCTGGTCGTCCCGCACCTGATCGTGCTGGCCGTGCTGTGGTTCGCCCTCGTGGTCACCACGGTGGCGGCGGGGATCGTCATCCTGTTCACGGGCCGGTACCCGCCCTCGTGGTTCTCGTTCTGCGTGGGGGTCCTGCGGTGGAGCTGGCGCGTGGGGTTCTACTCGTACGCGGCGCTGGGCACCGACCGCTACCCGCCGTTCACGCCGGCCCGGGCGGACTACCCCGCGGAGCTGGAGGTCGCCTATCCGGAGCGGCTCTCCCGCGGCCTGGTGCTCGTGAAGTGGTGGCTGCTGGCGATCCCGCACCTGCTCGTCCTGGGCGTGCTCACGGGCGGCGGGAGCACGTGGACCAGCGTCTCGGAGAGCGACGGCAGCACGACGACGACCAGCTGGGGACCGTCCCTGCTCGGTCTGCTCGTGCTCGTCGCCGCCGTGGCCCTGCTCTTCACGGGCCGGTACCGCCCCGAGCTGTTCGCCCTGGTGGTCGGCATCAACCGCTGGGTCAACCGGGTGCTGGCCTACGTCCTGCTGATGCGGGACGAGTACCCACCGTTCCGGCTCGACCAGGGCCCCGTGGACCCTCCGCAGCGGGACGCGGCGACGCCTCCGGGGCCTGCGCTGCCGGAGCGATCGGGCGACCGCCCGGGCGGTCAGGGCCCGCCGCGCTGAGCGGGGCGTCCTCCCGGACCGGCCCTCCGGGAGGACGCCCGATCAGGGGCCGCCCCAGGAGCCCGGCGCAGCAGGCCGACACAGCAGGCCGATACAGCAGGCCCCCTTAGCGGAACCGGACCTCCTCGATCCGGGCGCGGAAGAACTCGCCCTCGGCCTGCCGGTCGGTCCCCCACCCCCATCCGGCCCGCAGCACGGTGGGCACCCGCACCCCGGCGAAGGACTCCTCCGCGGACAGCGCGACCCCGAACGGGTGGCGGCCGAACCCGGTGCCGTCAGGATCACCCCAGCGCTGCATGCTCAGCTCCACGAGCCGGCCCTCCGGGTCGACCCGGACCAGGCACTCCTCGGGCGTTCCGTCCAGGACCCAGGACATGACGGCGGTGTCCGGGGCGGGCCCCTCGGACCACGCGGCCCGCACGCAGGCCGGCGGCACCGTGACGCCCTCGCCGGCGAGCCGCCCGGCCGCGCTGCGGGTGATGTCCGGGCCCGCCGCGGACAGCACGGGCACGACGCCCAGCAGCCGCCACCGCAGCTCGCCCTCGCCGGCACCGTAGCGGTCGAAACCGGTCACCGGCAGTCCGAGGACCCGGGTGCGGGCCGCCCACACGAAGCCGACCCCCGGCGCCAGGAGCTGGTGTGCGGAGAAGGCCCGCCACCTGCCGCCCAGCCGGATCTCACCGCGCATCCGCAGCTCCGCCCTCGACCACGCCGGGGTGCCGGGCGGCACGGCGCGGGCCAGCCAGCGGCGCGCGGGCCCGGGCAGGCCGGCGAGCGCCGCGGGGTCCACGACGGGCGGCACCGGGGAGCCCGTCCGCTCCAGCGCGGCCCAGTGCCTCCGGGCGGCCCGCGGCAGCCGCCGGGTCACGGCCGGCTCCGGGGCCTGGGGACAGGACCGGGAGGCGGCTGCGACGGGGCCGGGCGCGGGATCATGCCCCCAGGCTAGAGCGGTGCGCCGGGGCGGTCCCGGCGCACGCCCGCGATCGTCGGTCACACTCGGTCACGACGCCGCGGCGTCGTGGTGGCGTGGTGGCGTGGCGGCCATGACCGGGGCGGCGCTGCCGGCCGCGTCCCGGGTCGCGCGGCGGGCCGGCGCATCCCGTGGCCCGGCACCGGTGTGTGACGCGGTGGCGGGCCGCGGCGGGGCGTGGGCGTTGACTGCCGGCAACGCCGGCTCCACGATGAGGACCGAATGACCCAGGAGATGCTGCGCAACGTCGTGCGGCTGGCCGAGGGGGACACCGCGTCCCCGAGCACCGGGAGGACGACCATGACCCGCACCGCGACGAGCAGGGGCACCACCGCGACGAGCAGGAGCACCACCCGCAAGGGCGCCCGTGGGAGGAGGACCCGGTGGGAGGACCTCACGCCCCGGCAGCGGACGGCGCTGCTGACGCTGGCCACCGTGCAGGTCTCGCTGGCCGCCACCGCCTGGGCGGACCTCGCCCTGCGCCCCGCGGAGGAGGTCAACGGCGGCAAGGGCGCGTGGGCGGCGATCATCGCGATCAACTTCGTCGGCCCCGTCCTGTACTTCCGGTACGGCATCCGGCGCTGAGGCGCTCCGGGCCCGGGACGGTCGTCCCGGCACGGTGCCCGCGCCGGCTCGGGGACGTGAACGGCGACGGCCGCGACGACGTCGCCGGCTCGGGGCACTCGGCCACCGACGTCGAGCTCTGCTGAGCACGGGGCCGCGCGGCGCGGCCCGGGGCGGGGCCGCGGAACCCCGCCACGTCCTGCCGTGCCACCGGCCCGGCCGTGCGGGCGGCACCGCCTCAGGTCAGGAACGACCGCAGGTTCCGCTCGGCCGCCCGGTAGGTGTCGGCGTCGATGGTCTCCCCGTGGTGGAAGCGGTCGACCACCCGCGGGTCCACGTAGGAGCTGCGGGCCACGGTGGGGGTGTTCCCCAGGTGCTCGGCGACCTCCCGCATGGCCGCGGAGACCGCCTTCTTGCGGGCACTCTGGCTGGGGCGGGTGTCCGCGCGGGCGGCCAGCGCGAGGGCGGCGCTCACCGTGCCCTGCCACGTGCGGAAGTCCTTGGCGGTGAAGTCCGGCCCGCACCGGTCCCGGACGAAGTCGTTGAGCCGGGCGCTGGTGGTGGTGGCCCACTGCCCGTCCTCGTCCCGGTAGGCCAGGGCCGGTTCGTCCGGATCCCGCTCCAGCATGGGGGCCAGCGCGGCGGCGAGGTCGGCGTCCCGGAGGGTCAGCGACCACTGGTGCCCGCTCTTGCCGGGGAAGTCCAGGTGCACGTCGTCCCCGTCCACCCGCACGTGCCGCACCAGCAGGGTGGTCACCCCGTAGGAGCCGTTGGACTGGGCGTACTCCTCGTTGCCGATCCGCAGGGCCGCCTCGTCCATGAGGCGGAAGGCCGCGGCGCACGCCTTCTCCTCCGTGAGGCCCTCCGCGCGCAGCAGCCGCGTCACCGCCGGCCGGGCCCGGGGCAGGGTGTCGCCGAAGTCCAGGACCCGGTCGAACTTCTCCCGGTCCTTCAGCTCCCGCCACCGGGGGTGGTAGATGTACTGGCGCCGCCCGGCGTCGTCCACCCCCGTGGCCTGGATGTGGCCGTTGGGCTGCGGGCTGATCCACACGTCCTTCCAGGCCGGGGGGATCGCCAGACCCCGGATCCGCTCGAGGTCCTCGGGGACCTCGACCTTGGTCCCGTCCGCGTGCCGGTACACGAAGCCCTTGCCGTGGCCGCGGCGCGTGATGCCGGGGCGGTGGCAGTTGCTGCGCCGGAGCCGCGGCCGGCGCGGGGTGCGGGGCGTGGGCGGGGTCTGCTGCGTGGCGGTCATCGTGTCCTCTCGGGATGAGTTCCCGGACCACGCCGGGGACGCCAAGTCTACTGATCACCGCGGCTGCGACGCACTGCGTCACCCTGCGCCGTGTCCTGGAGCGCGGCCGCGGCGCGACGGAGACTGGAGGCACGCCCGCCGAGCGGAAGGATCCACCATGAACGTCCTCGTCGCCTACGCCACCCGGCACGGCGCCACCGCCGGGATCGCCGAGCGCATCGCCGGGGCCCTGCGCGGGGCGGGCCTTCCCGCCGAGGCGCGCCCCGTGGACGACGTCCGCGACCTCGCCCCCTACGACGCGGTCGTGCTCGGCGGCGCCGCCTACATGTTCCACTGGCTCAAGGACGCCACCGTCTTCGCCCGCCGCCACCGCGAGGAGCTGGCCGACCGGCCGGTCTGGCTCTTCAGCAGCGGCCCGCTGGGCACCGACCGCGTGGACGCGGAGGGCGAGGACGTCCTGGAGGCCGCCCGGCCGAAGGAGTTCGACGAGCTCACCGCGCTGCTGCACCCCCGCGGGGAGCAGGTCTTCCGCGGGGCGTACGACCCCGACGCCCCGCCGATCGGCCTCGCCGAACGGCTGACCCGGCACCTGCCCGCGGCGCAGGAGGCCACCCCGGCGGGCGACTTCCGCGACTGGCCGGCGATCGACGCCTGGGCCGAGGGGATCGCCGCGGAGCTGCGGTCCGGCGGCTGAGCGCCGCGGCGCTCAGGGCTCCGAGCGGGTGTACGCGGCGGCTCGCACGGCGTCGTCGTCCTCGAGCCCGGCGCCGAGGGCCCCGCCCACGGTGGCGAGCGTGGCCGTCAGCCACGCCAGCTTGCCGTACTCGGCCGCCCCGGCCGGGGCGCCGATCACCGCCGCGAAGACGTCGCCGTCCACGAGCAGCAGGGCGCCGAGCCAGGACAGGGCGAAGACCGCGGCGTAGAACACGACCACGCCGATGGCCACGGTCGCGGCGGTGGCCAGGTTGAACAGCGCCACCTGCTCGCGCTCGGCGCGCCGCCGCGGACGCTCCCAGAGCCGGGCGCCCACGATCAGCGCACCGGTCACCGCACCCACCGAGAGCAGGCCCAGCAGCCCCAGGCGCCAGGGCCCGTAGGCGGCGGCGAGCAGCCACAGGTCCGAGGCCACCAGGGTCAGCACGCCGGTGGCCGCGGCGAGAGCGAGCAGCCGGGACAGGCGCACCACCAGGGTCCAGGGCCGGTTGGCCCGGATCATCCCCAGTAGCAGGCGCACGTTGCCGCCCAGCACCCGGGCGGTGAACTGCACGGCGTTGTCCTCCGGGTGGTCCTCGAGGTCCTCCGCGCGCTGCCGGGCGCGCCGGACGAGCTCCTCCTGCGCCTCGGCGTCGTCCGCGGCCTCGGTGTCGTGGCCCAGCAGGTGACCGACCACCCGGACCACGGTCTGCCGGACCTTCTGCCCCACGTGCACCGGCCCGAGGGCCGGGACGGCGACGAGGCCCACGCCGTGCACGGGACTCAGCTGCGTGAGCACCGGGCTGCGGCCGTCCTTGAGGGGGACGTCCGTGAGGACGACGACGAGGTCCCAGTCCTCGTCGAGCATCCGGTCGCGGGCGGCCTCGAGCAGGTCGAGCCCGTCGGCCGGCGGGACCACCAGCCGGTCCTCGGCCGCGGACACGCGCCAGCGCACCCCGGGATAGCGCTCGTGCAGCGGGGCGAGCAGGGAGCCGGCGAGGTCCCGGGGCAGGACGCCGGCGATCTGGGGCGAGAGGAGGAGGCCGACCAGCAGCTCCGGCACGGGCTCGTGGGCGGCAGCGGGGTCGGCGGCGGTGGCGGAACGGTCGTCGGGCACCGCTCAATCCTGGGGCAGGACCCGGGGAAACGCCACTCGCCGCGGCCCCGCGGTGGGCACGCCCGCCCGGCGCAGGACGTGCCCCGGCGTCGACGGGAGGGCACCGCCGGGTCCGGCGGCGGAGTGCGGGACGGGAGCCGGTGACCGCCGGGGCGGCTCAGGCGGCCAGGGCGGGGCGGGGCGCGGGGTCCCGGAGCGGTCGGACCGGCAGCTCCGCCAGCGGATGGGCGCGGGGCCCGGCGGGAACGCTGATGCTCACGGCGCCGAGGTCCGGCGAGGCCCCCTCGTGGTCGACGGCCGCGCGCAGCAGCGTCACCGCGGCGGGTTGCAGGTGCCGGACGGAGTCCAGATCGACCCGCACGGGCACGCCGGCGCCGAGCGTGCGGGCACGGCCGATCACGGGGTGGAGCACGTGTTGGTTGGCCTCCGTGAGGCACCCCGTGACGAGGATGCGGACGTGGGTGGCGTCGAGGTCCACCTGGACCAGGACGGACATGGTGTGTTTCATGGTGAAAGCTTTCGAGGATCGGGGGCGGCGACCGTGGTGGTCGCCGGTGCGGAACGGGCGGGCCGGCGGCGCCGGTCGGTCCGAGGAGCCGACCGGACGGGCCGTGCGGCCTGCCGGGTGCAGGGCGATGCCGGGGCAGGGCGCTGCGGGATGCCGGTGACTGCCGGGAGCACGGCACCGCGGAGTGCCGTGGCAGTGCGGGGGCGCGGGCACCGCAGCACCGGGTGCGGCGCCACGGGCGGATGGCCCGGGGTGCGGGACCGCACCCGCAGGCGCACGGTGTGTGGGACGACGCGTCGGACGTCAGGCCGCGGGGCCGGGCGCCGGAGAGATCAGGCGATCGGTGCGGCCCCGGGTGCAGACCGCGACGTCCGTGGCCTGGCTGCCGTACTGGGGGTCGGACTCCGTGCCCCGGTGCCGCTCGAGCGAACGGCACCGCCGGAGTCGGTCGCCGGGACGTGCCCGAGCACGTCCGTCGAGCCGTGCACGAGGGTGCTGCGGTCGACGCCCTCGGCGGCATCGACCCGGCGCGTCGTGCCGCTCGTCGGGTGCGGACTGTCGTCCGGCGCCTACGGCCCGTCCCCCGCGTTCGGGGCACTCCGGCGCTGCGCTGCGTGCCGTGGACCGGAAGACCTGCTGCGCCCGGACGGGGCGGACAGCCGGACCGGCCAGTACGACAATTTCGACAACCGATGAAGCATACACGCTTCGGCCGGAACGCGGGAGGGATCCGCGGTCCGGCCCCCGGTCTCCCGCCCGGCGCCCACGGGCGGCCGGCGCCGGGATGGCCAATACCGGGAGTCTCGCCTACGGTGGGATCAGGTCGAGCACACGGCCTCTTCCCGTGGCGGCTGCACACCAGGAGATCCCGGACCGCCGTCCCTGCGCCCTCGTCCGGCGCGCCCCGGCCGGTGGCCCCTCCGGATGTCCCGCCCCGTCCCCGAACGCACGGGTGGGCGGACCGGCCACCGCCGCTCTCCCCGCGCCGCGACCAGCACCGTGACCATCACCGCGTCCTCTCGGGCCGCCACCCGCGCATCGGGTGCGGCCCCTCTCCGCACACCTGCCCCGCACTTTCCGCGAAGGACACCACCATGAGCGCACCCACCACCGTGACCCACCGCAGCCCCGCACCGACCCCGGCCGGCCACGACCGGCCCTGCTCCTGCCTCGGGCCGGACGAGGCCTTCCCGGCCGCCCTGGCCGCCCTCAGCATGGACGAGCTGCAGGTGCTGCACTCCCGGATCTGCCGCCAGCTCGACCGGGAGTACCTCACCGCACCAGACGGCCCCCACCCCTGCACCACCGACCGGCTCCAGGAGGTCGTGCACGAGCTCGACGCCCGCGACGCGGCCTGAGACCCCCGTCCGGCTCCGCCCCCCCCAGGGGGGACGGAGCCGGACCGCCGGGTCAGCGGGCGGGCACCCGGGCCGCCACCGGGTTCTCCAGCGTCCCGGCGTACTGCAGGGACGCGGCCTGGTCCGTGAGGTCGACCATCTGCAGGGTGTTGAGCAGCTGCAGCCGGTTGAGGCAGGAGTGCTCGAAGCGGGGCGCGAAGAGCGGCACCCGCGCCGCACCGGCAGGGTCCGCCTGGGCCACCTCCTGGAGGCACTGCGCCGCGAGCTCCCAGAACGTGCCGGCCGCCAGCAGCCCGTCGGTCTCGAGCAGGCCCGCCAGGTGGCGCAGCACGCCGTCGAACACGTCGGTGTGCACGGACAGCGCCGCCGTCGCGGGGTCCACGACGTGCCGGATCCGGTCCAGGCCCTCCGGCAGGGGACGGTCGGTGACGACGGCGACCTCCTCGCCGATGTCCTTCATGATCGTCCGCCGCGGGACGTGCTCGTGCAGCACGAGGACCACGTTCTCGCCGTGGGGCATGAACACGAGGTCGTGGGCGAGCAGGCACCGGGCGACCGGGGCGAGGTAGACGTCCAGCAGCCGCCGCACCCACTCCTCGGCGGTCAGCCCGGAGGCCCGCACGTGCACGGAGACCAGCGGGGTGCCCAGGGCGTCCACGTGCAGCAGGGACGCGAGGGTCGCCAGCCGCTCCCCCGGCCCGGTGCGCCCCACCGGACTCTCCCGCCACAGCGCCGCGAGCATCTTGGTGTGCGGGCCCTCCTCGCCGTGGCCCGAGGCGGCCGCTCGGTGGTAGGCGTCCCCGGTGTAGCCGATCGCCGCGACCTCCCGCAGGACCGAGAACCCGGCCCCGGCCAGCACCGGGTCGGCGGCCACGAGGTCGGCCACCCAGTCGTTGATCGCGGGGGTGTCGCGCATGTACCGGGGGGAGAGCCCGCGCAGGAAGCCCATGTTCTGCACGGCCAGGGCCGTCTTCACGTAGTGCCGCTCCGGGCGGGTCGTGTTGAAGAAGGTGCGCACGGACTGCTGGGCGCGGTGCTCGTCCCCGCTCTCCCCCAGCAGCACGAGGTCCCGGCGGGCGAGGTCCGGGGCGAAGGTCACGGTGACGCGGTGCTCCCACTGGTGGGGGTGCACCGGCAGGAAGCGGTAGTCCTGCGGGTCCAGGCCCAGCCCGGTGAGCCGGGCCCGGAAGCGCGCGCGGGTCCCGGGGTCCAGCTCCGCGGCGTACAGGGCGTCCTCGTCGAGGCCGCGCCCGGTGTCGACGCGGCTGAGCGAGCGGCGTGCGGCCACCCACACGAGGCGCACGGGCCGGGCCGCCTCGGGGGCGTACCGGTCGTGCTCGGTGACGCCCAGGCCGATCCGACCGTTGTTGGCCACGAAGCCGGGGTGCCCCTCGGTCATGGCGGCCTCGACCTCCTGGAAGCCGGCGTCCGCCAGCGCCGATGCCGGGCGGGTGCGGTGCACCAGCTTGTAGGCCGCGGAGGCGAGGGTGCTCGCGATCTCCTCCAGGTAGGTGGCCAGCAGGTGCGCGGGGATGCCCAGCTGCGGGGCGAGCTCGGTGACCAGGGCCTGGGCGTCGGGCTCGGCGTCGGCGCCGGCCACCGTGCGGCGCAGCGAGCCCTCGTCGAGCACCCAGTGCTCCAGCGCGGTGCGCCGGGCCCGGAACCGGTAGCGGGCGGTCCCGGCCTGCACCTCGAAGAGGTCCTCGCCCACCGGTTCGGGGTGCACCAGCCGCTCGTGGGCGAACTCGGCCAGGGCCTTGCAGCACAGGTGGCGGTGGGCGACGCGCATCGGGTGCAGGCCCAGGTGGCCGGCCGCGGCCGGCCCGGCGGGAACGGCGTGGACCGCGGCGGCCGGGACCGGGCGGGCGGCCCCCGCCAGCTCCGAGGCCGCGAACTGCTCCCGGGTGCAGGTGCTGAGCAGCGCGGTCTTTCCCGGCAGCGGCAGGGGTCCGTGGACCTCGAAGCCCGCCCGGGCGTTGAGCCGGTGCACGGCCTCGTTGCGGACGTCGGGCTCGACCACGACGCGCCGGGTGGCGGGCCGGTCGAACAGCCCGCGCAGCGTGGCGGCCATCAGGGCGGCGCTCGTGCCGGGCACCGGGGTGCGGGCCGGGGCGAGGAGCAGGTGCATCCCCACGTCGCCGGCGCGGTGGGCGTAGCGGCGGGCGAGCAGCACCTCGGCGGGGTCGTAGGTCTCCACGAGGCCCAGCGGGACCCCGTCCAGCCGGGCCAGCCAGGCCTCGCAGCGGGGGTGGGCCGCGACGGCCTCGAAGGCGCGGCGGACGGTGGCGGGGTCGGCGTCGAGCAAGCCCCAGAAGCGGGACCGGGGGTGGGTCAGCCACGCGTGGAGCAGCTCCACGGTGGGCCCGTCCAGCGGCAGCGGCTCGAGGGTGAGGACGCCGCCGGGGGTGGCGAAGCGCTCGGCGGGGGCGGGGTGCGGGGTACTCATGCGGTCTCCTGGGGAATGCCGAAGGTCTGGAAGGCGATGGCGGGCTCGACCGGGTAGACCTCCCGGCCCGTCACGGCCCGGAGGATCACGCTGTTGCGGTAGGCGCCCATGCCGAGGTCGGGGGCGGTCAGGCCGTGGGTGTGCACCTCGGCGTTCTGCACCCAGATCCGGCGGCGCTCCCGGTCGATCGCGTAGTCGCGGGAGACGTCGTAGCGCCCGGCGGCGTCCCAGGCGATCTCCTCGCGCACCGGGTCCAGGAAGGCCGGGACCTCGGCGCGGTAGCCGGTGGCGAGCACCAGGGCGCCGGTGGTGTGCCGCCAGCAGCGCTCGAGCTCGTCGTCGCGCAGCGCCAGCTCCACCGTGCCGGCCGCGGCGTCCCACCGGGCGCCGGTCAGGGACGTGTTGGTGGTGAGCAGCCCCGCCGGGTGCCCGTGCACCGAGCGGCGGTAGAGCAGGTCGTGGATCTCGTTCACCAGCTCCGCGCTGATGCCCTTGTAGAGCGTCGTGTGCTCGCGGTTGAGCCGGTCCCGCCGGTGCCGGTCGAGGCCGTGGAAGTGGTCGACGTACTCGGGGGAGGTCATCTCGAGGGTGAGCTTGGTGTACTCCATGGGGAAGAACCGCGGGGAGCGGGTGATCCAGTCGACCCGGGGCCCGTCCGCCCCGGCGCGCTCGAGCAGGTCCCGGTAGACCTCCGCGGCGGACTGGCCGCTGCCGAGCACGGTCACGCTCTCCCGCCCCAGCAGCTCCTCGCGCCGGGGCAGGTAGTCGCTGGTGTGCAGGACGGGACCGGTCCCGGGCTCCACGCCGGCGGGCACCCACGGCACGGTGCCCACGCCGAGGACCAGGCGCCGGGCCCGCCACTGCTCCGTCCCGGCCCGGGTGCGGGCGGTGACCGTGTACGCGTCCGCGGCGGCGTCGCGCTCGACGGCGACGACCTCGCGGCCCCAGTGGAGGCTCTCCAGCTGCTCGCTCGCCCACCGGCAGTAGGCGCTGTACTCGGCGCGCAGCGGGTTGAAGTCCTCGCGGATGTAGAAGGGGTAGAGCCGTCCGGTCCGCTTGAGGTAGTGCAGGAAGGACCAGGGGGAGGTCGGGTCGGCCAGCGTGACCAGGTCGGCGAGGAACGGGACCTGGATGGTGGCGTCCTCGAGCATCAGCCCGGGGTGCCAGTCGAAGCCCTCGCGGGCGTCGAGGAACACCGCGTCGAGGTCCTCCAGCGGTGCGGCGAGGCAGGCCAGGCCGAGGTTGAAGGGGCCGATCCCGATGCCCAGCAGGTCGTGCACGTGCTCGGTCGCGGCGGCCATCAGCGCGCCCCCGCGGCGGCCAGCGGTGCGGCGTCCCGCGCGGCGGAGCGGACCAGGTCGAGCACCCGCTCGACGTCCGCGGCGGTGGTCACCGGGTTGAGGAACGTGAACTTCAGGCATCGGCGCCCGCCGACGACGGTCGAGGCCACGACCGCGCGGCCCGAGTCGAACAGCGCGGCCCGGACCGACTCGACGAGACGGTCGGCCGCGTCGTCGTCGGTGCCCGGGGGCCGGTGCCGGAACAGGACGGTGGAGAGCACCGGCCGGGCCACGAGCTCCATGTCGGGGGCGTCCGCCACGATCCGGCCGGCCTCCTGCGCGAGGTCCAGGACCCGGTCCAGGGCCCGGCCGAGCTCCGGGGCCCCGACGGTGCGCAGGGTCATCCACAGCTTGAGCGCGTCGAACCGCCGGGTGGTCTGCAGGGACTTGTCCACCAGGTTGGGCCGCACCGCGTGGCGGGGGTTGAGGTACTCGGCGCTCCAGGTCGAGAAGCGCAGGTCCCGTCCCCGGGCCAGCAGCAGCGCGGAGGCGGCCACCGGCTGGAACCAGGACTTGTGGAAGTCCACGGTCACGGAGTCGGCCCGCTCGATCCCGTCCAGCAGGTGCCGCCGGGTGGGCGAGACGAGCAGGCCCCCGCCGTAGGCGGCATCCACGTGCAGCCACACATCGTGCGCCCGGCACAGCTCCGCGACCGCCGGCAGCGGGTCGATCACGCCGAGGTCGGTGCTCCCGGCGGTGGCCACGACCGCGGCGACCTCGTCACCGGACGCCGCGACCTCGTGCAGGACCCGTTCGAGGGCCACCGGGTCCAGCGCCCCGTCCCGGCCGGCAGGCACGGGGACGACCGCGTCCGCGGGCAGCCCGAGCAGGTGGGCGGCCCGGTCCACGCTGAAGTGCGCGTGCTCGCCCGCCACGATCCGCAGCCGCCCGAGGCGCTCCTGCCGCGGGGCCGGGTTCGGGCGGGACAGCCGGTGCTCGCGGGCGGTGAAGAGGGCCTGCAGGTTGGACTGGGTGCCCCCGGTGGTGAACACCCCGTCCGGCTCCCCCGCCGCCGGGAAGCCGATCCGGGCCGTGGTCCAGTCCACGAGCCGCTGCTCCACCAGGGTCGCGGTGGTGGACTGGTCCCAGGTCTCGACCGCGGTGTTCACGGCCGCGGTGAGGGCCTCGGCGGCCACGGCGGGAATGGCCACCGGGCAGTTGAGGTGGGCCATGTAGCCGGGGTCGTGGAAGTGCACCGCGTGGTCGAGGTAGAGCCGGCGCGTCTCCTCGAGCACGGCGGCGACGTCCCCGAGGGGGCGGTCGAGGTCGACCTGCGCGACGAGGTCCTCGAGCTCGGCGGGCGTGGCGGCGGAGCGGGGGCGCTCCGTGCCGGCCAGGTGGACGGCCACCGCGTCGACGGTGCCGTGCAGGGCACTGGCGTACTGGGCCGGGGTCCGGCGGGTGAACAGGAAGTCGTTCATGGGCTCCTCGCAAGGGGGATCGATGGGGCCGGGGGCTCGCCTCGGACTGAGGCAAGGCTTACCTAACCACATCGGCGGAGCGATTACATCATGCCCGTGTTGCGTATTCGCCGCCCTCCACCCTAGGGTGATCCCTGTCCGGCGGTTAGGCAATCCTTCCCTAACCGCATCTGCACCGACGGCGCCGCCGTCGTCCGTCGAAAGGGTGGCCGTGGCCCCTCTCCTTCCCCGCGCTCCGCGCCCGCTGTCCTCCGCCCGCCGCGCTCTCGCGCCGGTCGCCCTGCTGGCCACCGGGGCCCTGCTGCTCACCGGGTGCTCGACCGGAACGGCGGGCGGGGAGTCCGAGGGCGGGTCCACCGCCGCGGCCGGCGCCACCGGCGAGTTCCCCCGGACCGTGCAGCACGAGTTCGGCGAGACCACGATCGAGGAGGCCCCCGAGCGCGTGGCCACGGTGTCCTGGGTCAACCACGACGTGGCGACCGCCCTCGGCGTGGTCCCGGTCGGGGTGCCCTCCCTGGACTTCGGCGCCAACGAGAACGGGTCCACGGACTGGTTCGACGCCGCGCTCGAGGAGTCCGGCGCCGAGGCCCCGGAGACGTACTCCGAGACGGACGGCATCAACTTCGAGGCGATCGCCGCCCTGGAGCCGGACGTCATCCTCGGCGCCTACTCCGGGCTGACGCAGGAGGACTACGACAAGCTCTCGGAGATCGCCCCCGTCGTCGCCTACCCCGAGGACGCCGTGGCCTACGGGACGTCCTGGCAGGACTCCACGGAGCTCATCGGCCAGGCCCTGGGCCGGGAGGAGAAGGCCGCCGAGGTCGTGGCGGACGTCGAGCAGCAGATCGCGGACGCGGCCGCCGAGTACCCGGAGCTGGAGGGCACCTCCTTCGTCTACGGCACGCTCGACCCCTCCGCGGCCGACCAGATCTTCGCCTACACCGCGGTGGACAACCGCCCCAAGTTCCTCGAGTCCCTCGGCATGGTCCAGTCCGAGGCGGTCACGGAGGCCGCCCGGGGCAAGGAGGACGAGTTCTACATCACCTGGTCCCCGGAGCGGGCCGACGAGCTGACCTCCGACGTCTTCGTGAGCTGGGCCGAGGACGAGGGCGTGCGCGAGTCCATCGAGAACGACCCCCTGCTCAGCCGCGTCCCCGCGGTGGCCGACGGCGCCCTGGTGCTCCAGAGCGACCAGCAGGAGGTGCTCTCGGTCTCGGCCGCGTCCCCGCTGAGCATCCCGTGGGCGCTCGAGAACGTGCTGCCGGACATCGCCGAGGCCGCGGCCTCGGCCGGCGGTCGGTGAGCCCCCGGTCCCGGTGAGCAGCACCAGCACGGTCTCCCCCGCCGCCCCCCGGGTCCCCGGCGCCGCCCAGCGGCGCCGGGGCCTCGCCCTGCTCGCCGCCCTCCTGCTCCTGGCGGTCTCCGCGGCGGCGTCCCTGTTCTGGGGCGCCCGCTCGGTGGATCCCGCCACGGTGGTCCAGGTGCTCGCCGGGCTGCCCGCCGCCCTCCTGGACGGCGGGTCCCAGCTCGCCGCGGGGCTGGGCATCGACGCGGCCGTGGTGCAGAGCCGGGTCCCGCGGACCCTCACCGCCGTGCTCGTCGGGGCGGCGCTCGCCGTGGCCGGCGCCGGCATGCAGGGCGTCAGCCGCAACCCCCTGGGCGACCCGGGGCTGCTGGGCCTGACCGCCGGCGCCTCCTGCGCCGTGGTGCTCGGGCTCGGCTGGCTCGGCCTGGTGGCCACGTGGCAGCTGACCGCGCTCGCCCTCACCGGCTCGGCCGTGGCCGCCGTGCTCGTCTTCGGCTCCTCCCGGCTGGGCGGCGGCGCCCCCACCCCGGCGGGCCTGGTCCTCTCCGGCGCCGCGGTCAGCGCCGGCTTCACCGCGCTGACCAGCTCCGTGGTGCTCAGCCAGCCGGCCGTCCTGGACCGCTTCCGGTTCTGGAGCATCGGCTCGGTCGCCCGCGCCGAGAGCACCGACCTCACCGCCGTGGCCCCCCTCGTGCTCCTCGGCGTGCTGCTCGTGCTGGGCGGCGCCTCCGGGCTCAACGCCATGGCCCTGGGCGACGAGCTCGCGCGCGGCCTCGGCGTGGACCTGGGCCTGCAGCGCGTGCTCGTCTTCGTGGGCGTGGTCCTGCTCTCGGGCTCCGCGACCGCCCTGGCCGGGCCCATCGCCTTCGTGGGCCTGCTCGTCCCCCACGCCGTGCGCCGCTTCCTGGGCGGCGACTACCGCTGGATCGTGCTGTTCAGCGCGGTGCTCGGGCCCGCGCTGCTGCTGCTGGCCGACGTCCTCGGGCGCGTGCTCACCCCGCCGCAGGAGATCCACGTGGGCATCACCACGGTGGTCCTGGGCGTGCCCGTGCTGCTGGCGCTGCTGCGCCGGGGACGGAGCGTGACGCTGTGACCGGCACCGTGCTCGCCCCCGCCCCCGCCGCCCCCGAGGACACCGGGGCCGCCGAGGCGCTGCGGGCGGTCCGCCGCACCCGCGCCCGCCGCACCCGCCGGGCCGTGGCCCTGCTCGCCCTCGCCCTGCTGGCGGCCCTCGCCGTGCGGGTGCTGCTGGGGCGCTACACGGTGACGATCCCCGACTTCTTCGCGATCCTCGCGGGCGAGCAGATCCCCGGGGCGAGCTTCATCGTCCTGCAGGAGAAGCTGCCGCGCGCCGTGCTGGGCGCCCTGGCCGGGACCGCCCTCGGCTGCTCCGGGGCGCTGTTCCGCCGGGTGCTGCGCAATCCGCTGGCCAGCCCAGACATCCTGGGCATCACCTACGGGGCCGCGGCCGGCGCCGTGGCGGGCACGGCACTGTGGGGCCTGCGCGGCACCGCCGTGTCCTGGACGGCGCTGGTCGGCGCGTTGCTCGCCGCCGCCCTGATCGCCACCGCCTCGGTGCGCCTGCGCGGCGGCGGGATCGTGGGCGAGCGGTTCCTGCTCGCCGGGATCGGCGTGGCCGCCCTGGCCCAGGCGGTCACCGCCGCCCTGCTGACGCGGCTGGCCCTGAACTCCGCCCAGGACGCCGCGGTCTGGACCGCAGGGTCCCTGAGCGCGGCCACGTGGGAGCGGATCACCGTGCTCGGCGCCTGCCTGCTGCTGGCGGTGCCCGCGGCCGTGGCCGTGCACCGGGCCCTCGAGCCCGCCGAGCTCGGCCCCGAGCTCGCCGCGGGACTGGGCGCCCACCCGGGCCGCAGCCGGGCCCTCGCCCTGGGGCTGGGCGTGTTGCTCGCCGCCGCCGCGACGGCCGCCACCGGCCCGCTGGCCTTCGTGGCCCTGATGTCCACCCCGGTGGCCACCGCCCTGACCCGCGGCCGGACCTCGATCCTGGCCTGCGCCCTCGTGGGCGCGGTGGTCGTGGTGGTCGCCGACTCGCTGGGATCGGACCTGCTGACGGGCACGCAGCTGCCGGCCGGCGTGGTCACCGGGGCCGTGGGCGCGCCCGTGATGCTGTGGCTGCTCGTGCGGCAGCGGAGAGGAGGAACCGCGTGACACCCGACCTGCACGCCGTGGCGGACCCGGAGGCCGAGGTCCCGGCGTTCCGGATGCGCGGGCTGTGCCTGGGCTACGACGACCGCACCGTGGTGCGGGAGGTCGACTTGGACATCCCGCACGGCGGCACCACTGTGCTCATCGGCGCCAACGGGTGCGGCAAGACGACGCTGCTCAAGGGCCTGTCCCGGCAGCTCAGGCCGCTGGCCGGAACCCTCGAGGCCGACGGCCGCGGGGTGCGCGAGTGGCACTCCCGCCAGTACGCCCGCTTCGTCAGCCTCCTGCCGCAGTCCCCGGTGGTGCCGGAGGGGCTGACCGTCGCCGAGCTCGTGGAGCGCGGCCGGCACCCCCACCGCCGCTGGTGGGGCGCCCCCTCCCCCGACGACGACGCGGCCGTGGCGCGGGCCATGGAGCTCACCGAGCTCACCGCGCTCGCCGGGCGCCCGGTGGAGGAGCTCTCCGGCGGGCAGCGCCAGCGGGTCTGGATCGCCCTGACCTTGGCCCAGCGGGCCCGCACCATGCTGCTCGACGAGCCCACCTCCTACCTCGACCTGGCCCACCAGGTGGACCTGCTGGACATGCTGCGCGGGCTCGAGCACCCGGAGGGACCGGGCCGGGGCCGGGCCACCGTGGTGGCCGTCCTGCACGAGCTGAACCTGGCCGCCCGCGTGGCCGACCGGCTCGTGGCGATGGCCGCGGGCCGGATCGTGGCCGTGGGCCCGCCGGCCGAGGTGCTCACCCCGGAGCTGCTGGCCGAGGTCTTCGGCCTGCGCGCCGACGTGGTGCCCGACCCCGTGGGCGGGCGCCCCGTCGTCCTGCCGCGCGGGCGGGCCCGGGAGGCCGCCCACCCCGCTCCGTCCGCCGGGACCCCGGTCCCGATCCCCGCGGCGGGCGCCCGCCCCGCCGCCGAGACCGTGAGGAACCTGCCGTGACCGTCACCAGCATCCCGGGGACCGCCCCCGCCGCCCCCGTGCTCTGCGTCGAGGCCGCCGTGACGTCCGTGACGCAGCTGTGCCCCTCGTTCCGCCGCATCACCCTGGCGGGCCCGGAGCTCGCCGGTCTCTCCCCCGCCCTGCTCGGGGCCGGGGACCTGACCCGGTGCCGGGACGCGTACATCAAGCTGCTCGTCCCGCCGCCCGGCCGGGCACCCGAGCGGGCGGACCTCTCCCTGGGCCTGCGCGAGGGCTGGTTCGCCCGCCCCGCCGAGGAGCGCGGCTGGATGCGCACCTACACCGTGCGCGGCGTCCGGCGCACCACCTTCTGCGGCATCGTGGTGCCGGAGCTGGTGATCGACGTCGTGGTGCACGACGGGCACGGCCAGGACGGGCCCGGCAGCCGGTGGGCGGCGGCCGCGGCCCCCGGCGAGCGCGTCTACCTGCTGGGCCCCGGCCCCGAGGAGCGGCCGTGGGCCGCCTGGGACCACGGCGGCGCGCGGCACGTGCTGGCCGTGGGGGACGAGACCGCGGCGCCGGCCCTCATGTCCGTCGCCGAGGAGTTCGCCGAGGAGTTCGCCGACGCCCCGCACACGGGCGCCGCCGACGGGTCCCGTCCCCGCCTCGACGTGGTGCTGGAGGTGCCGCACCGCGACGACGTGGCGGCCCACCGGCTGGCCGCCGAGCTGCCCGACGTGCGCCTGCACGTCCTGCCCCGCGCCGGCAGGGGGGCGCCCGCGGGGCACGGGCACCGGGCCGCCGCGCGGCTCGCGCGCCTGCTGGGGCTGCCCGGCGGGGCCGTGGACGACGTCCTGGCGGGCCGGCGTCCGCAGCGCGGGGAGCACGCGCCGGTGCCGCTGCGGGTCGGCGAGCGGCCCGAGGAGCCGCGGGCCTGGTCGGTGGCGGCCCCCGGGCGCGCCGACGTCCCCTACGTCTTCCTCGCCGGGGAGTCCGGCACGGTCAAGGCGCTGCGCCGGCTGTGCGTGGACGCCGCGGGCATCCCCAAGGACAACGTCTCCTTCATGGGCTACTGGCGGCAGGGGCAGGCCGAGTCCTGAGCCCGGTCCGCGCCGGGGGTCAGCCCTCCTCGGCGCGGGCCGTGACGCGCAGCACGGCGTCGTCGTCGCCGTTGGAGGTGGTCACCCACAGCGCGCCGTCCTCGGCGAGGGTCAGCGAGCGCAGGCGGCCGTGGTCGTTCTCGAGCTCCTCCATCCGCGTGGTGCCCGTGATCCCGGTGCCCTCCACCCGGTAGACCCCCACGCCGGTGTTCTTCAGCTCCGCCACGGCGAGGGCCCCGTCCCACGCCCCCCACTGCGGGCCCTCGAGGAAGGCGGCGCCGCTGACGGCCACGGTCGGGCGGCCGGAGGACCATGCGGCCTCGACCGCGTCCGGGAACTTCCCGAGGTCGGTCATCGGGGTGGACTCGTCGTAGCCGGGCACCGGGTCCCACCCGTAGTTGCCGCCGGGGCGCAGGACGTTGATCTCGTCGTCGCGGCCGGGGCCGTGCTCCGCCGACCACAGGGTGTCCGTGCCCGGCTGCACCGCGAGGCCCTGCACGTTGCGGTGGCCCAGGGTGTACACGGCGGCGGCGCTGCCCGGCCGGTCGGCGAACGGGTTGTCGTCCGGGACCGTGCCGTCGGGGTGCAGCCGCAGCGTCTTGCCCCCGAGCGAGCCGAGGTCCTGCGGGTTCTCGCCCTGCGCGGCGTCCCCGGTGCCCACGCGCAGGGTGCCGTCCGGGGCGAAGCGCAGCCGGCAGCCGCTGTGCCGGCCGGAGCTGATGGGCAGCCCGTCGACCACCGTCCCGGTGCGCTCGGCCGCCCGGGCGGACCCGTCGAGCCGCCAGCGGGTGACCCGGACGTCGCGCGGCCCGCCGTCCTCCGCCCGCGTCGCGTGGCACAGGAAGAACTCCCGGGTCCGGTCGAACTCCGGGGACACCGCCAGTCCCATCAGCCCCGCCTCGCTGCCCACGAACAGGTCGTCCAGGTCCGCGGCGACCTCGCGGGTGCCCTGCGCGTCGTGGGCCAGCAGCCGGCCGCCGCGCTCCGTGACCAGGGCGGTGCCCTCGGGGGTCAGGGCCACGTCCCAGGGATTGCTCAGCCCGTCGACGACGGTCTGCACCTCCAGGTCCGGGGCGGCGGCCGGGGCGCCCAGCTGCTCGCTCACGGGTCCGAGGCCGCCCGCGGCGCACCCGGTGAGCAGCAGCGCGGCGCACGCCGCAGCCGCTCCCACCACGCCCCACGGCCGCAGCTCGTCCCGGTCCCCCATGCTCTGCTCCTCTCCACCGTCCAGCATCCTCCCCCCGGCGCCCGCCCGGTACCCCGCGCAAGGTCACGTTCTGCTGGAAAAATCAAGTGCTGAACCGTGACCGGGGGCTCAGTAGGATGGGCCGGAGCCACCGGATCTTCCTGATTTCCCTGGTGGCTGGGCCGGTGCGGGGACGATCTCGCGCCGGCCCGCTCATGAGCCGTGCCGGCGCCCCGGCTCAACAGGTCCTCTCCTGCGCCGGGAGCACGCCCCGGAGCAGGTAGCCGTTGACGATCTCGTCCACGCAGAGGTTGCCCCGCAGGTAGGAGCCGTGCCCCTCTCCCTCCCGGGTGAGCAGGTGCCCGCCCTCCAGCTGGGCGGCCAGCGCCCGGGACCAGGCGTAGGGCGTGGCCGGGTCTCCCGTGCCGCCGACCACGAGGACGGGCCCGGCCCCGGCCCCGTCGACCGGTGCCGGCGGGGAGACCGGCTCGTAGGGCCAGACCCCGCAGGTGACC
This sequence comes from Kocuria sediminis, assembly GCF_009735315.1. NCBI lineage: Bacteria > Bacillati > Actinomycetota > Actinomycetes > Micrococcales > Micrococcaceae > Kocuria > Kocuria sediminis. The sequence continues at coordinate 86,602 of NZ_WOGU01000012.1, read as the reverse complement.
TCGTCGTGGCTGAAGTGGTCCCCGAGCGTGGGCGCGACCTCCTGCAGCCGCGCGTCCAGGGCCGCCATGGCCGCGGGGCTGTCGTCCACGGGGTAGTCCAGGCAGTTCACGGCCGTGTTCGCCTCGTCGGCGTTGCTGTACGTGCCGTCGGGATTGCGCCCGTACGCCGCGTCGGCCAGGAACATCAGCGCCGTCCCGTCCCCGTGGTGCAGGGCCCGGTCGAGCGCCTGGCCGAGGAACCACCAGATCCGGGAGTCGTAGAGGGGCGTGTAGATGCCGGCGAAGGCGTCCTCCACGGTCAGCGGCCGGCCGTCGGCGGTGGGCAGGGGTTGTGTCTCGAGGCGTTCCAGCAGGGCGTCGATCTGCGCCACGGCCTCGTCCACGGTCCCCTCGAGCGGGCAGCCGTCCTGCGGCAGGCAGGAGGCGGCGAAGACCCGCAGGGACCGCTCGAACGCGGCGGCCTGCTGGACGGTCATCTCGGCGTTGCCCAGGGCCGGGTCGACCGCGGCGTCCAGGACGAACCGGCCGGTGCGCTCGGGGAACAGCTCGGTGTAGGCGGCCCCGAGCTGGGTGCCGTAGGAGTAGCCCAGGTAGCTCAGCTGCTCGTCCCCCAGCGCCGCGCGCAGCAGGTCCAGGTCCCGGGCGGCGCTGTCGGTGTCGACCTCCCCCAGGAGCGGACCGGTGGTGGCGGCGCAGGCGGCGGCGAACTGCTCGGCGCGTGCGGTGCGCTCGGCCAGCCCCTCCGGGGTGTCCGGATCGACCGGGTCGGCGCGCCAGGCGTCGACGGTGGGCCCGTCCACGCACTCCACGGCCGTGGAGGCGCCCACGCCCCGGGGGTCGAAGCCCACCACGTCGTAGGCGGCGCGCACGCTCGGGTCCAGGCCGGCCGCCCAGTCCTCGATCCTCGCGGTGCCGGAACCGCCCGGGCCGCCGAAGTTCACGAGCAGCGAGCCCTGCCGCGCGGCGGTGCCGGTGCTCGCCACCCGGACGAGGGCGAGGTCGATCTCCCCGGCGGCCGGGTCGGCGTGGTCCAGCGGGGCGCGCACCGTGGCGCACTCGGCGGCCGCCCCGCACGGGGTCCATGCGATCTCCTGGGCGTAGAACCGCTCGAGCCCGGGAGGGGCCTGGGCGGCGACCGCGGCCGCGGTGCCCGGGACCGCGGCCGCCCCGGTGGCCGGGGCGCCCACGAGGAGGACGGTGAGGGCGAGCGCGGACGCTCCGCCGCGTGCCCGTGCGCGGCGGAGCCGCCGCGCACGGGCACGCGGCGGAGCGGGAATGGCGGTGGGCTGGCAGCGGTGCACGGCACATCACGTCCTCGGGACGAACGACCGGGATGCGGATCGGGATCGCGCGCGACGGCGCGGGCCGACCGGTGCCCACCGGTCTCGCGGGCGCCCGGACGACCGGACGTCCCGGTGCGCCGCCGTGTCCGAGCGCTCGCGACCAACTGTGCGGTGACGAGGGGCTTCAGAGTAGATGCGCCGTGCGGCGGGGGTCAACGATGTGTCGGGGCCGTCCCCGGTGCGCCCGGATCCGTCGCGGGAGGCAGCGCGGCGGGGGGCCCGCCCACGGCGCAGTGCGTCGGCGCGACCGCCGCCCGCGGCGGAGCCGCCCGGCCGGCCGGGGGTCCTGCGCGGGAGGCGGCCTGCTCCGCGGGGGTCCGGACGAGCAGCGCGGACAGCAGCCCGCCTACGACCAGCGTCCCGGCGCAGACCCGGGTGATCAGCACGAACGCGTCGCGCACCCGCTCGGGCTCGGCGAGGCCTCCGTCGCCGAGCCCGCCGAGCAGCGGCAGCGCGGCGACGGCGAGCAGGCCACCGGTGCGGGCCACCGCGTTGTTGACCCCGCTGGCCAGCCCCGCCTGCTCCTCGGGCAGGGCCGCGAGGACGGTGGCGGTCAGCGGCGTGACGATCAGGGTCAGCCCGGCCCCGAACACGGTCGTGGGCACGAGGACGTCGAGCACGTAGTCGGCCCCGGGCCCGACGCGGCCCAGCAGGGCCACCCCGAGCCCGGCGACCAGCGGCCCGAGCGTCATCAGGGGCCGGGGGCCGGTCCGGCTCATGAGGGCGCCGACGGGCGCCGAGAACACCAGCATGAGCAGGGTGACGGGCAGCAGGGACAGCCCGGCCGCGAGCGGGGAGAACCCCGCACCCACCTGCAGGGCCACGACCAGGGCGAAGAACACCGCCCCCAGGGCCGCGTAGACCAGCAGCGTGATGACGTTCACGACCACGAACAGGCGCACCCGGAGCACCGCGGGCGGCAGGACCGGGGCGCGCGAGCGCCGCTCCCACAGCAGGAACCCGGCCAGCAGCACCAGGCCCCCCGCGAGCAGGCCGAGCGGAACGGGGGCGCCCGGGCCCGCCTCGGCCGCCGCGGTGAGCCCGTAGGTGAGCGCCCCGAGGGCCAGCACCAGCAGCGCGGAGCCGGGCACGTCCGGTCGTGCGGCGGCCCCGGGATCCCGCGACTCGGGCACGCAGCGCAGGCTGATGACGACCACGGCCAGCGCGAGCGGCAGGTTGATCAGGAACACCCAGCGCCAGCTCACGGCCTGCACCAGCCATCCGCCGAGGAACGGGCCGACCGCCGCGGCGACCCCCGTGAGACCCGACCAGGCGCCGATCGCGCGGGCCCGGTCCTCGGGCGCGAACGAGGCCTGCAGGATCGCGAGGCCGGCCGGCGTCAGCAGCGCCCCGCCCACGCCCTGCACGGCGCGGGCGAGCACGAGGACCGTGGTGTCCGGGGCCAGGCCGCACAGCACGGACGCCGAGGCGAAGATCGTCACCCCGACGAGGAAGATCCGGCGCCGGCCGTACCGGTCCCCCAGCGCGCCGCCCAGGAGCACGAACGCGGCCAGCGTCAGGGCGTAGGCGTTGACGACCCAGGTCAGCCCGGCCGTTCCCGCCCCGAGGTCGGCCCCGAGGGAGGGCAGGGCGATGTTGACGACCGTCGCGTCGAGGAAGGACAGCGCCGAGCCCAGGACCGTCGCGGTGAGCACCCACCGGGCGCGGGCCTGCCCCCAGGTCAGCGGCGCCGCCGGGCCGCCGGCCGGACCGGCAGCGGCGCGGGCGGCGGAGTCGTTCATCGCGGCAGGACCAGGTCGTTCCCGGTGGGCGTCACCGGTGGATGTGCCGGCGCCAGTCGGCGGGAACGGCCCCCGCCGGGCCGGGGACCGGCTGGTCCTCCGGGCGGTGCTGCGGCGGGGCGAGCTCGGGGCCCTCCACGAAGGTGCCGGTGGCGTAGTCCCACCACCAGGACTCCCCGGGCTCGAAGCTGCGCACGTACCGGTGGCCCGTCCGCCGGTGGTGGGCGGTGGCGTGCTGGGCCGGGGAGGTGTCGCAGCACCCGATGTGCCCGCACCGGGCGCACCGGCGCAGGTGCACCCACCAGCCGCCGTCCGCCAGGCACTCGGCGCACCCGGTCCCGCTCGGGCCGGCGCCCACGTCGATGTCGTCCTCGGCCATGCCGACCACCCCCGCGTCGCGGGCCGCCGCACTGCGCGGCGCCCGGCACCACTGTCCCACGCCGGCGGATCCTCGACCACCCCTGGATTTCCCGGGGGGACGGCCGCACACTGGGCCGAGGAGGACGCCATGAACCACGCCGCTTTCCCCGAGATGCCCTACGAGCCCTGGCGGGAGACCCGGGAGACCGTCCACCGGTTCCTGCAGGTGGTCGGCAAGGTGCGGCTGGCGGCCGCGCCCCGCCGCAACCACTGGTGGAACGTGCCGTTCCACGTCACCGGTCGTGGCCTCACGACCCGCCCGATGGGCCGCGACCCGGTCTTCGCGATCGACCTGGACCTGCTCGACCACCGCCTGGACCTCAGCACCGCCACGGGGGTACGGCACTCCTTCGCCCTCCCGGGGCTGTCCGTGGCGGCGTTCCACGCCCGCCTGCTGCACGCCCTCGAGGCCGCCGGGGTGGACGTCACCATCGCCGACCCGCGCCCCTTCGACCTGCCCGACTCCGGGCGCCCGTTCGCCGAGGACACCGAGCACGCCGCCTACGACCCCGCCGCCGTGACCCGGTACTGGCAGGTGCTGGGGCAGGTGAACCTGCTGCTCGAGCGGTTCGCCGGCGAGTGGTCCGGCAAGACCAGCCCGGTCCACCACTTCTGGCACACGTTCGACATCGCGGTGACCCGCTTCGCCGACACGGCCGTGGACGTCCCGCCCGGCGCGGACCCGGTGACCGGCGAGGCGTACTCGCGGGAGGTCATCAGCTCCGGGTTCTGGTTCGGCGACGACGCCTTCCCCGAGCCGGCCTTCTACTCCTACACCGCCCCGGAGCCGGACGGGCTGGCCGCCGAGCCCCTGCGCCCGGACACCGCGCGGTGGACCGAGCGCGGCGGGAGCCACCTGGCGGTCCTGCGCTACGACGACGTCCGGGAACTGGCCGACCCGCACGGCGCCGTCCTCGAGTTCTGGGACAGCGCCTACCGGGCCGGGGCGCGCCGCAGCGGCTGGGACTTCACCCGCTACGACTGCCCGGGCGGAATCACGGACCCCCGCGTCTGAGGGACGGCGCTCAGCCGCTCTGCTGGGCCTGGCGCTGCGGGTCGAAGAACTTCCCGAGCACCACGGTGTCCTGCACGGCGTAGCCGAGCCGTTCGTAGAAGTCGCGCGTGCCCGCGTTGCCGGTGCGGACCATCAGCTGCATCTTCGGGATGCCGCGCTCGGCCACCCACTGCTCGCACGCGGCCATCAGCGCCCGGCCCAGGCCTCTGCCCCGGTGGGAGGGCCGCACCGCCACGTAGTACACCCAGCCCCGGTGCCCGTCGTGGCCGACCATCGCGGTGCCCACGAGCCCGTCCTCCTCGACGGCGGCCAGCACCGTGGACGAGGGCCCCGCCAGGGCCCGGGCCAGGTCCGCCCGCGGGTCGTTCCACGGCCGGGTCAGCCCCGCGTCCTCCCACAGGGCCACGGCGTCCTCGCAGAGGTGCTCGGGCAGTCGGTCGACGATCATGCGGCCTCCTTCGACCGGCCCATGCTCTCATGCGTCGCCGCGCCGAGCGGGCGTTCTCGCCCTGCGATAATGCGTCTGGCCCGCGGTGGTGATCTGCTTCACACTCGGTGATGACACCCGGCAGCGCCGACGAGGAGGAGACCCATGGTCTATCCCGCGAAGTACTCCGCCCTGAACGCCCTCGCTCTGACGGACGAGGCGAAGCGCACCCTGACGCGGGTCGTGCGGGTCGCGTTCCCGCACCCGCAGATCCCGGACGGCCCGTACGAACGGATGACCGAGAAGATCGTGGCGGAGGCCGAGAACTCCACCTGGTTCCGGATGGCCCTGACCCAGGGGCTGCTGACCCTCGACTCGCTGAGCGAGGAGCGGTTCGTGGACCTCCCCGACGAGGCCGCCCTGAACGTGCTCAAGCGGATCGCCGACCTCGAGTTCTTCGGGTTCGTCCGCCGCACCACCGTGCTGCACTTCTACGACGACCACGAGGTGTGGGAGGCCCTGGGCTACGAGGGCGAGTCGTTCTCGAAGGGCGGCTACCTGCACCGCGGCTTCGACGACCTCGACTGGCTGCCCGATCCGCGGGTCGAGGAGTCCGAGGAGGAGCTGCCCGAGTGCGGCCGCCTCGGCTACGCGGTGGTGACCGCCGCCCCCAAGGAGGGGTGGAACCTGGACCAGCAGGGCGCCTCCGAGACCACCGAGCAGCCCTTCAGCGACCTCTTCAAGGGGTCGGACGTCGTCGAGCCGGGAGAGACCGCATGACCACCACGCCCCAGGACCAGCAGCAGCGCTCCGCCCGGATCGAGCTGGACGACGACTCCGCCGTCGTCGTCATCGGCTCCGGCGCCGGAGGAGGAACACTGGCCCACGAGCTGACCGAGAAGGGCATCAAGGTGGTCCTGCTCGAGGCCGGGCCGCACCTGACCAGCGAGGACTGGGTCAACGACGAGTGGGAGGCCTTCCACCAGATGGCCTGGCTGGACCCCCGGACCACCACGGGGTCCTGGCGGATCGCCCGGGACTTCCCCAACCTCCCGGCGTGGCTGGTCAAGGCCGTCGGGGGGACCACCACGCACTGGTCGGGGGCCACGCCGCGGTTCAAGGCCCACGAGTTCCGCACGCGCAGCGTCTACGGGCGCGTGGACGGCGCCAACCTGCTCGACTGGCCGATCACGCTCGAGGACCTGGCCCCGTACTACGACCGCGCCGAGCGGAAGATCGGCAGCACCCACCGCCACGGCCGTCCCCCGCTGCCCGCGAACAACAACTACAAGGTGCTCGCGGCCGGCGCGCAGAAGCTCGGCTACCGGCACTACGCGACCGGCCCGTACGGGACCAACGCGGAACCGTACGACGGGCGCCCGGCCTCCATCCAGGACGGGTTCAACTTCCAGGGCGACAAGAACCGGTCCAAGTGGTCCACGCTCGTCTCGGAGATCCCCAAGGCCCTGCGCACCGGCTGCCTCGACCTGCGCCCGCAGTGCCACGCCGTGCAGATCACCCACACGGAGAAGGGCCTCGTCGACAGCGTGGTCTACGTGGACGGGGACGGCCAGGTGCAGCGGCAGCGGGCTCGGCTCGTGGCCGTGGCGTGCAACGCGATCGAGACGCCGCGGCTGCTCATGCTCTCGGCGTCCCCCCTGTTCCCGGACGGGCTCGCCAACTCGTCGGGGCAGCTGGGCCGCAACTACATGCGCCACACCACCGGGTCGGTCTACGCCCAGTTCGACCGCCCGGTGCACATGTACCGGGGCGAGACGATGGCCGGGCTCGTCGCCGACGAGTCCCGGCACGACGTGGACCGGGGGTTCGCCGGCGGCTACTACATGGAGACGATCTCCCTGGGGCCGGCCTTCCTGGCCAGCTTCGGGGACCCGGGTGCGTGGGGACCGGACTTCACCGCCCTGCTCGACGGCTACGAGAACACCGCCGGGATGTGGGTGGTGGGCGAGGACATGCCGCAGGAGACCAACCGGGTGACGCTCAACACCACGGTGACCGACCACCTGGGGCTGCCCGTGCCCAACGTGCACTTCGACGACCACCCGAACGACGTCGCGATGCGCAACCACGGCTACCAGCAGGGCTCCCTGCTCTACGAATCCGTGGGCGCGGTCTCCACGCACCGCACCCCGCCGTACCCGGCCACGCACAACATGGGCACGGCGCGGATGAGCGAGCGGCCCGAGGACGGGGTGACCAACGCGTTCGGCCAGACCCACGACGTGCCGAACCTGTTCGTCTCCGACGGCTCGCTGTTCACCACCGGGGCGGCGGCGAACCCGACGCTGACGATCGTGGCGCTGGCCACCCGCCAGGCCGACTACATCGCCGAGCAGCTGGCGGGCCGGCACCTGTAGCGCCCGCCCCGCGGCGGAGGACCGCTCAGTCGGCCAGGCGGCCGGCTGGGCAGTCCTCCGCCGCGCGCAGGGCGCGGCCCACCCGGTCGGCGGCGTCCCGGAGCACCGGGGCGATCGCCCGGTGCCGCCGCTCGAAGTCCGGCGGCCGCAGGGACACCGCCACGGAGCCGAGGGTGCGGCCCGCGGCGTCGAGCACGGGCGCGGCCAGGCAGGAGGCGCCGGGCACGAACTCCTCCCGCTCCACCGCGATGCCCTCGGCGCGCACGCGCCGGAGCTGCTGGTGCAGGGCCTCCGGTGTGCGGAGCGTCCGGTCCGTCAGGCCGGGCATGCCGTGGCGCTGGAGGTACTCCGCCACCTCGTCGCGGTCCATCCGGGCGAGCAGGATCTTGCCGAAGGCCGTGGCGTGGGCCGCGTCGGTGAACCCGAAGTCCAGGGGGTCGAGCCGGGGCCGGCGCGGGGAGTCGACCACGTGGGCCACCACGATGGCGTCCCCGCGGTACACCGCGAAGTAGGCGGCGGCGTCGGCCGTGGCGTGCAGGTCGCGGACCGCGCGCCGGACCGTGCCGGGCGTGCCGACCTGCTGGCGCAGGGACGTGTCGAGGGCGTGCACCTTGTAGCCCAGCCCGTAGCGCCGCTGGTCCTTGAGGTGGACCACGTGCTCGGAGGCCACGAGCGTCTGCAGCAGCCGGTAGACCGAGGGCAGCGGGATCCCGAGCGCGGCGCTGATGTCCTTGGCCGTCGCACCCCGGGGGTCCCGCGCCACGACGTCGAGCAGCGCGAAGGCCTTCTGGACGGAGGCCATGCCGGCGTCACGTGTGGTCATGCCTCATATTGTGGCGGTCGGCGTTGCAAGTGCCAATGGCCCGGGAGCGTCGCTCCCGGGCCACGGACGGTCCACCGGGCGTGCCACCGGGGGCCTCGGCGGACGCCCCGGTGCACGTCCCGGCGGGAACTCACTCGACCGTGATCTCGCCCATCCGGTTCCAGCCCTGGGCGGAGATCGTCTCGCTGATGATCTGCGGGGTCTCCACGAGCGCCTGGGGCGCCTCCGCCGTGAACTTCCGGAAGTGCTCGCTGTTCACGTGCGGCCCGGCGGCGTCGTCCTGGAAGGCCTCGACGAGCACGAACTCGTTCGGGTCGTCCACGCTGCGGGACCAGTCGAACCACAGGTTGCCCGGCTCCTGGCGGGTGGCCTCCGTGAAGTCCCGCGAGAAGTCGATCCAGCGCTCCGACCACTCCGGCTTCACCTTGAACTTGACGACGATGAAGATCATCCCTGCTCCCTTCTCGGCGGACGCCCCGGGCACGGGTCCCGGTGCTCTCCTGGTCAGTGTCGCGGTCCGCGGCCCGGCCCGCCAAGGCAGGTTATCGCGGACCGATAACCGCGGGACGCCCGCGCGCTGCGGGGTCCGGCGGCTCCGGCCCCGGGCCCGGGCGGCAGGAGGCGCCGCCCGGGTGAGATCATGGACGCATGACCCGCGACCTCACCACCGCCCTCGAGGACGACCTACGGGCACGCATCGTCGACGGGCGCATCGCCCCCGGCGAGCGCCTGCCCAGCGAGAGCAGCCTGCTCGCCTTCCGCACCGGGGCGGAGTCCGGGGCCGCGGCGGGCAGCCCCGTGAGCCGCACGGCCGCCGCGGGCGAGGGCTGAGCCGGGATGCGCGAGATCGAGGTGGTCGCCGGCACAGCGGTGTCGCCGGTGCAGATGCTGCGGGCCCTGCGGGACCAGCCCGGGCTGGTGGCCCTGTTCGGGGACTGGGACGGCGGGGACGACCTGATCGGCTTCCGGCCCGTGCACGTGCTGGCCCCGGGAGAGGACCCGTTCGCCGCCCTGGACACGGTGCCCCCGGCGGCCGCCCCGGGCACGGCGCCTCCGCCCACGACACCGGACGCGGTGCCCCCGCTCGCCGACCCGGACGGGACGCCCCCGTGCGCGGCCCCGGACGCGGCGCCCCCGTGCGCGGCCCCGGACGCGGCGCCCCCGTGCGCGGCCTCGGACACGGCGCCCCCCGGACCGGCCGGGGCGACGGCGGACGGGCCCGGCGCCGCGGCGGCCGGCCCGGGCTGGATCGGGTACCTCGGCTACCAGCTGTCCCGGCGGCTGGAGCGCCTCCCCGCGCCCCCGCCGCGCCCGGCGCGGCTGCCGGAGCACCACCTGGGCTTCTACGACCACGTGCTGCGCCGGCGGGCCGGCCGCGGGGACTGGGTGCTCGAGCGGTGGCCCGGGGCCGACCCGGCCCGGACGGCCGCGGCCCGCGGGATCGTCCGCGACGCCCTGGCGGGCCCGAGCGGCCCGGAGGCCTACCGGTGCGGGCCCTTCCGCGCGGACGCCTCCGCGGCCGAGCACGCCGCCGCCGTGACCGCGGCGCTCGGGCACATCCGGGACGGTGACATCTTCCAGGCCAACATCTGCCGCGGCCTCGAGGCCTCCTTCGAGGGCGACGCCCTGGACCTCTTCTGCGCCGGGCACGAACGGCTGGCCCCGCGCTTCGCGGCCTTCCTGCGGCTGCCCGGCGGCGCCGTGGCCAGCCTGTCGCCGGAACTGTTCCTGCGCCGCACCGGGCGTGCCGTGCTGAGCTCCCCCATCAAGGGCACCGCGCCGGCCGTCACCGACCCGGCGGAGCTGCACGCCTCGGCCAAGAACCGCGCCGAGAACGTCATGATCGTGGACCTGATGCGCAACGACCTCTCCCGGGCGTGCGTGCCCGGGTCCGTGCGGGCCCCGGCCGCGCCCCGGGTGGAGCCGCACACCGGGGTGCACCATCTCGTGGCGGACGTGCGGGGCCTGCTGCGTCCGGGCCTCGGCGACGGCGACCTGCTGCGGGCAACGTTCCCGCCCGGCTCCTGCACGGGCGCCCCCAAGATCCGGGCCATGGAGATCATCAACGCGCTCGAGCCGGCCGGCCGCGAGGTCTACACGGGCGCGGTCGGCTGCGCCGGTCCGGGCGGCCTGGTGCTCAACGTGGCGATCCGCACGTTCGAGTTCACCGGGAACCGGGTCCGGCTCGGCGTGGGCGGCGGGATCGTGGCCGACTCGGACCCGGCCGACGAGGCCCACGAGACCCTCGTCAAGGCGGTGCCCCTGCTCGACGCCGTCGAGGCGGAGCTGGACACCCCTCTGCGGCAGGACTGGGACTCCCACGACGGGCCGGCCCCGGCCGCGCCGCCCGCCCCGGACGTCCCCTCCCCGGTCTCGACCTCCGCAGTCCCGACCTCCACCGCGCTGCCCGTGCTGCCGGGCCCGCTGTTCGAGCTGCCGGCCCGGGTCCCGCTGCGCGCCGAGGGCGTGTTCACCACTCTCCTCGTGGAGGAGGGCGAGCCCGCCCAGCTCGACGCCCACCTGCGCCGCCTCGGCGCCAGCTGCCTCGCCTGCTGCGGGACGGCGCTGCCACGGGGCGTGCGCGAGGAGGTGCTGGAGCACGCCGCCGCGCTGCCCGGCCCCCACCGGCTGCGGATCACGGCGGCGCCCACCCCGGAGGGTGCCCTGGACGTGCGGGTGACCGCCACGGCGCTGCCGCCGGGACCGGTGCCCCCGTGGCGGCTGGTCCCCGTGCGGCTGCCCGGCGGCCTGGGCGGGCACAAGTGGGCGGACCGGCGGGCGCTCGCCCACGAGCCCGAGCCCGGGCTGTGGTCGCGCAGCTGCGACCCGCTGCTCGTGGACACCGACGGCACGGTCCTGGAGACCGGTCGCGCCAACCTTTTCGCAGTGCTGGACGACACCGTGGTCACCCCGCCCGCGGACGGCCGCATCCTGCCCGGGGTGGTGCGGGCCCGCGCCCTGGAGGCGCTGCGCCGATCGGGGCGCCCGGTCGACGAGCGGCCGCTGCGGCTCGAGGAGCTCGCCGCGGCCACGGAGGTGTTCGTGACCAACTCGGTGGCCGGCGCCCACCCCGTCGGCTCCGTGGACGGCCTGGCCCGCTGGCAGCCGGGCCCGGTCGTGCACTCCCTGGGCTCCCTCACCGCCCGCTGAGGTCGCGGCTGACGGCGGCCCACCCGTGCTCGGTCACTGTCACCCGCAACCTCGGCGGGGAGGTGCGGGGAGCGGAAGGAGGGGTCAGAAGACGATGGTCTGGCGGTCGTGGCGGACGACCCGGTCCTGGCAGTGCCACAGCACCGCGCGGGCGAGCACCTGCCGTTCCACGTCGGCGCCGCGCCGGGCGAGGTCCTGGGCGGTGTCCCGGTGGGAGACCCGCACCACGTCCTGCTCGATGATCGGGCCCTCGTCGAGGTTCTCGGTGACGTAGTGCGCCGTGGCGCCGATGATCTTCACGCCGCGCTCCTTGGCCTTGCGGTAGGGCTCGGCGCCCACGAAGGCGGGCAGGAACGAGTGGTGGATGTTGATCACCGGCACGCCCACGGCCTCGAGGAACGGTGAGGAGAGGATCTGCATGTAGCGGGCCAGCACCACGAGGTCGACGTTGCCGTCCAGCAGCCGCAGGTGCTCCGCCTCGGCGGCGGCCTTGTCCTCGGTGGGCACGTGGAAGAAGGGGATGCCGAAGCCCCGCACGTCCTGCGCCAGGTCCGGATGGTTGGAGACGACCATCGAGATCGTCGCCGGCAGCTGGCCGCGACGCTGGCGCCAGATGAGGTCCAGCAGGCAGTGGTCGGCCCGTGAGGCGAAGATCGCCACCCGCCGCGGCACCGAGAGGTCCGTGAACCGCCACTGCAGGTTGAAGCCGCCCGTGAGGGCCGCGGCGAGGTCCTGCTCGAGCGCGGGCCGCAGCGCCGTGTAGTCGGGCAGGTGGAAGACCGTGCGCTGGAAGAACGCCCCGCCCTCGGGGTCGTCGGAGTGCTGGTCGAGCGCCACGATGTTCGCCCCGTGCCGGGCCAGCACGGAGGTCACGACGGCGACGATGCCCGGCTGGTCCCGGCCGTGCACCACGAGGCTGGCGTGGTCGGGGCGGAGCGCGGACTGCTGCGGGGGCCTCATGACGCCACCCGCTCCCCGCCGAACTGCCGGACCCAGCCGGCCGTGGCCCCCAGCCCGCCGAAGGTGTAGAAGTGCAGCCGCACCGGCCCGTGGACCCCGGCGTCGCAGCCCGCGGCGAGGTCGTGCAGGAAACGGTCGGGGCCCGCGGTGCCCAGCAGGTGCGTGAGGGAGAAGCCGTACTTCTGCGCGATCCCCGCCGAGGTGGCCACGCCGAAGCGGCGGGCGTGGCCGAGCAGCCGGCGGACCCCCGCCGGGCCCGGCACGCCGATCCGCACCGGGGCGTCGATCCCGCGGCGGCGGGCCTCGGCCAGCCACGACAGCACCGGCGCGGTGTCGAAGCCGAACTGGGTGATCACCGTGGCTTCGAGGCCCTGCTCGCGCAGGGCGGCCGTCTTGGCCGCCAGCGCCGACCACAGGACGTCGTCGTCGACGGCGGGGTGGCCCTCCGGATAGCCGCCGATGCCCACGCCCCGCACGCCGTGGCGCTGGAGCACCCCGCTGCGGATGACCGCGAGGGCGTCCTCGTAGGGTCCCTGCGGGGTTGCCGGGTCACCGCCCACCACGAGCACCTCCTCGGCGGCGCCGGCCTCCGCGAGGTGCGCGAGGAAGGCGTCGAGCTCGCCCGGGGAGCGCAGCCGCCGGGCCGAGACGTGGGGGACCGGCACGAACCCGTGCTCGCGCACGGCCCGGGCGGCGGCCACGCGCAGCGCCGGGTCCTCGTGCCCCAGGAAGGTGACGTTGACCCGGGTGCCCGGGGGGATCATCGGGGCCGCCTCGTGCAGGGCGGGCACGTCCCGGCCCGTCATCTCCAGCGAGAAGTCCGTGAGCATCTCCACGGCGGCCGGGCTCCCGGTGGGCGTGCTGATCGGCATGGTCCCGTCCTCTCCACGGCGCCGGACCGGCGGGCGCCGCGCACGGGCGCCCGCGCACGGCAGGTGCCACCAGTATGCACAGCAGCCCCCGGGCCCGTGGCACGTCGGTGTCATGGGGACCCCGTTGCTTTCCGCGGACATCTCCTCTACGGTTGTGGTCGTAGTCACAGAGCTGCAGCCATCGACGTGCGGCGGGAGAGTCCCGCTCTGCCACACCGATCGGGCGCCGTAGGAGCAATTTCCTCCCCGGGAAACTCTCAGGCCCACGTACCGTCGCACCGAGGCACATCTGGAAAGTAGCGCGGAGTGCTCCGCGCTCGCCGAAGGAGCAAGCCCCACCCCGTCCGGGTGCGGCGGAAACTCTCAGGCTGTGCAACAGATCGGGGAGGAACCCACAGACCGCGCGGGCCGACCGCGCAGAATCCTGGAGTTCCTCGATGACGATCATCTCCGCACCTCCCACCACGACCGCTGAGACCGGCGAGCACGTCTTCGCCGACCGCCACATCGGCACGGGCCCCGACGACGCCGCCACGATGCTGGACGCGCTCGGCTACGCCAGCGTCCAGGACCTGGTCGACACGGCCGTGCCCGCCGACATCCGCCAGGACGCGCCCCTGGACCTGCCCGCCGCGCGCTCCGAGGCCGAGGCCCTCACGGAGCTGCGGCGGATGGCCGCGAAGAACGTCCTCAGGACCCAGATGATCGGCCAGGGCTTCTCCGACACCCTCACCCCGCCGGTGATCCTGCGCAACGTGCTGGAGAGCCCCGCCTGGTACACCGCCTACACCCCCTACCAGCCCGAGATCTCCCAGGGCCGGCTGGAGGCGCTGCTGAACTACCAGACGATGGTCGCGGACCTGACCGGGCTGCCCGTGGCCAACGCCTCCCTGCTCGACGAGGCCTCCGCCGTGGCCGAGGCGGTGCTGCTGATGCGCCGGACCAACAAGGCCCGCGCCGAGGCCCGCACCGTCCTCGACGCCAACCTCTTCCCGCAGACCCTCGCCGTGGTGCAGGGCCGCGCCCGCGCCCTCGGCTTCGAGGTGGAGGTCGCGGACCTCTCGGCGGGGCTCCCCGAGGGCGAGATCTCCGGGATCGTGCTCCAGCAGCCGGGCGACGACGGCGCCGTGGTCGACCACGCCGCGGTCGTCGCCGCGGCCAAGGAGCGCGGGGCCATGGTGACCGTGGCCGCCGACATCCTGTCCCTGACCCTCATCGTCCCCCCGGGCGAGCAGGGCGCGGACATCGCCGTCGGCAGCACCCAGCGCTTCGGCGTCCCCCTGTTCTTCGGCGGCCCGCACGCCGCCTACATGGCCGTGCGCAAGGGCCTGGAGCGCTCCCTGCCCGGCCGTCTCGTGGGGGTCTCCACCGACGACGCCGGGGCCCAGGCCTACCGGCTCGCGCTGCAGACGCGCGAGCAGCACATCCGCAGGGAGAAGGCGACCTCCAACATCTGCACCGCCCAGGCGCTGCTCGCGGTGGTGGCCTCCATGTACGCCGTCCACCACGGCCCCGCCGGGCTCAAGGCGATCGCCCAGCGCGTGCACCGCCACGCCCGCACCCTGGCCGCCGTCCTGACCGAGGCCGGCATCGAGCTGGTCGCGGACACCTTCTTCGACACCGTCGCCGCCCGGGTCCCCGGCCGCGCCAAGGCCGTCGTCGAGGCCGCCGAGGCCCTGGGCGTGAACCTGCGCCTGGTCGACGCGGACACCGTCTCGGTCTCCGCCGACGAAGCCACGACGGTGGAGCACCTGGTCGCGGTGGCCGAGGCCTTCGGCGTCGCCCGCGCCGAGGGCGCGGTGGCCGCCGCGCAGGACCGGCTCCGGGGCGAGGACCTGGCCTTGCCGCAGACCCTCGTGCGCACCTCGGAGTACCTGACGCACCCGGTGTTCAACACCATCCGCTCCGAGACCCAGATGCTGCGCTACCTGCGCCGGCTCTCCGACCGCGACCTGGCCCTGGACCGCACCATGATCCCGCTGGGCTCGTGCACCATGAAGCTCAACGCCACCGCCGAGATGGAGTCCATCTCCTGGCCCGAGTTCGCCGGGATCCACCCGTTCGCCCCGGACCACCAGACCGCCGGGTGGCGTGAACTCATCGCCGACCTCGAGGCCCGCCTGTGCGCGATCACCGGCTACGCCGGGGTGTCCATCGCCCCGAACGCCGGCTCGCAGGGCGAGTACGCCGGACTGCTGGCCATTCGCCAGTACCACCTGGCCAACGGCGACACCGACCGGACCGTCTGCCTGATCCCGGCCTCGGCGCACGGCACCAACGCCGCCTCCGCCGTGCTGGCCGGGTTGAAGGTCGTGGTGGTGAGGACGGCCGGCGACGGCACCATCGACGCCGCCGACCTCGACGCGAAGCTCGAGGCCCACCGGGACCGGCTGGCGGCCATCATGATCACCTACCCCTCCACGCACGGGGTCTACGACGCCGACGTGCGCGAGGTCTGCGACAAGGTCCACGCCGCCGGCGGGCAGGTCTACATCGACGGGGCGAACCTCAACGCCCTGGTCGGCCTGGCCCAGCCGGGCCGCTTCGGCGGGGACGTCTCCCACCTGAACCTGCACAAGACCTTCTGCATCCCCCACGGCGGCGGCGGGCCCGGCGTCGGACCGGTGGCCGTGGCCGAGCACCTGGTGCCATTCCTGCCCGGCGTCGCGGCCGGGGAGTCCAACGGCCGCACGGGCACGCCGGTGACGGCGGCCCCCTACGGCTCGGCCGGGGTGCTGCCCATCTCATGGGCCTACATCGCGATGATGGGCGGGGAGGGCCTCACCGAGGCCACGAAGCACGCCCTGCTGACCGCCAACTACGTGGCGGCGCGCCTGGGCGAGCACTTCCCGGTGCTCTACACCGGCAACCGCGGCCTCGTGGCCCACGAGTGCATCCTCGACCTGCGCGAGCTGACCGCCCGCAGCGGGGTCACCGCCGAGGACGTGGCCAAGCGCCTGATCGACTACGGCTTCCACGCCCCCACCCTGTCCTTCCCGGTGGCGGGGACCCTGATGGTCGAGCCGACCGAGTCCGAGGACCTGGCCGAGCTGGATCGCTTCGTCGAGGCGATGATCTCCATCAAGGGCGAGATCGACCAGGTCCTGGCCGGGGACTGCCCGGTGGAGGACTCGCCGCTGCGGCGGGCCCCGCACACCGCCGTCGCCGTCGCCGCCACGGACTGGGACCGTCCCTACTCCCGCGAGCAGGCGGCCTTCCCCGTCCCCTCCCTGCGGCAGGACAAGTACTTCCCGCCCGTGGGCCGCATCGACGGCGCGGCCGGGGACCGGACCCTGATCTGCTCCTGCCCGGCCCCCGAGGCCTTCGAGAACTGACCCGGCGCGGCCACGAAAGGCACCGAGACCATGACTGTCAGCACCACCTCCCGGCACACCGCCCTGCACGACCGGCACGCCGCCCTCGGCGCGTCCTTCACCGACTTCGGCGGCTGGGACATGCCCCTGAAGTACGGCTCCGAGCTCACCGAGCACCGCGCGGTGCGCTCCGCGGCCGGGCTCTTCGACCTCTCCCACATGGGCGAGGTCCGGGTTTCCGGCCCCGACGCCGGCACGTTCCTGAACACCGCGCTGGTCGGCAACCTCGCCGGGGTCGCCGTGGGCCGGGCCAAGTACTCGCTGCTCTGCACCCCCGAGGGCGGGATCGTCGACGACCTGATCACCTACCGGCTCGCCGAGGACGAGTTCCTGGTCGTGCCCAACGCCGGCAACGCGGCCACCGTCGTCGCCGCCCTCCGGGAGCGGGCGGCGGGCTTCGACGTCGTCGTCGCCGACGAGTCCGCCGAGACCTCCCTGGTCGCGGTGCAGGGACCGGCCGCCGAGGCGATCCTGCTCGGCCTGGTCCCCGCCGCCGAGCACGGAGCCGTCACGGAACTGAAGTACTACGCCGCCGGAACCGTCACGGTCGCCGGGACCCCCGTGCTGCTGGCCCGCACCGGCTACACCGGCGAGGACGGCTTCGAGCTCTACGTCCCGGACGCGCAGGCCGGCGCCCTGTGGGACGCCCTGCTGGCGGCCGGCCGGGAGCACGGGCTGGTCCCCTGCGGGCTGGCCAGCCGCGACTCCCTGCGCCTGGAGGCCGGCATGCCCCTGTACGGCCAGGAGCTCACCCGCGACGTCACGCCGTTCGAGGCAGGGCTGGGCCCCGTCGTGTCCTTCAAGAAGACGGAGGACTTCGTCGGCCGCGCCGCTCTCGAGGCCCGCCGGGCCGAGGGCGTCGCCCGCACCCTCGTCGGCCTGCGCGGCCGGGGACGGCGCTCCGCCCGCAGCCACTACCCGGTCCTGGCCGGGGGCCGACCCGTCGGGGAGGTCACCTCCGGGGCGCCGAGCCCCACCCTCGGCCACCCCGTGGCCCTCGCCTACGTGGAGACCGCGTTCGCCGAGCCGGGCACCGTCCTCGAGGTGGACCTGCGGGGCAAGCCCGAGGCCTTCGACGTCGTCCCCCTGCCCTTCTACCGGCGCCAGCAGTAGACCCTTCACCCTGCACCGAAAGGACCCCACCATGAGCACCGTCCTGCCCGACCTCCGCTACTCCGCGGAGCACGAGTGGATCGACTCCGCCTCCCCCGCCCGGATCGGCATCAGCCAGGTCGCCGTGGACGCCCTGGGCGACGTCGTCTACCTCGACCTGCCCGAGGCCGGCTCCACCGTCACCGCCGGCGAGGTCTGCGGCGAGGTCGAGTCGACCAAGTCCGTCTCCGAGCTGTTCTCCCCCGTGACCGGCACCGTGGTCGAGGTCAACGCCGAGGCCGTGGACAATCCCGCCGTCCTCAACGAGGACCCCTACGGCGCCGGCTGGCTGTTCGCGGTGGAGGTCTCCGAGGAGGGCCCGCTGCTCTCCGCGCAGGAGTACGCCGACGCCAACGGGGGTGAGCTCGCATGAGCGCGGACGCCGGCGCCCTGACCTCCGCCCTCGACCAGGACCTCGCCCTGCTCGACCCCGAGGTCGCCGAGCGCATCGACGCCGAGCTGCGCCGCCAGCAGGACGGGCTGGAGATGATCGCCTCCGAGAACCACACCGCCGTCGCCGTGATGCAGGCGCAGGGCTCCGTGCTGACCAACAAGTACGCCGAGGGCTACCCGGGCCGGCGCTACTACGGCGGCTGCGAGCACGTCGACGTGATCGAGCAGCTGGCGATCGACCGGGTCAAGGACCTCTTCGGCGCGGCCTTCGCCAACGTCCAGCCCCACTCCGGGGCCCAGGCCAACGCCGCGGTGATGCACGCCCTGCTCACTCCCGGGGACACGATCCTGGGCCTGGACCTCGCCCACGGCGGGCACCTGACCCACGGGATGAAGCTGAACTTCTCCGGCAGGCTCTACCAGGTCGTGCCCTACGGCGTGGACGAGGCCACCTGCACGGTGGACATGGACGAGGTCGCCCGCCTGGCCCGGGAGCACCGCCCCCAGCTCATCGTCGCCGGCTGGTCGGCGTACCCGCGTCAGCTGGACTTCGCCGAGTTCCGCCGCATCGCCGACGAGGTGGGCGCCTACCTGATGGTGGACATGGCCCACTTCGCCGGGCTGGTCGCGGCGGGGCTGCACCCCAGCCCCGTGCCGCACGCCCACGTGGTCACCTCCACCACGCACAAGACCCTGGCCGGCCCCCGGGGCGGGATCATCCTGTCCAACGAGGCCGAGATCGCCAAGAAGATCAACTCGGCGGTCTTCCCGGGCCAGCAGGGCGGTCCCCTGGAGCACGTGATCGCGGGCAAGGCGGTCGCCTTCGGCATCGCCGCCGGGGAGGAGTTCCGCGAGCGCCAGCGGCGCACCCTCGAGGGCGCCCGCCTGCTCGCCGAGCGGCTGCTCGCCCCGGACGTCGCCGAGGCCGGGATCTCCGTGGTCAGCGGCGGCACCGACGTGCACCTGGTGCTCGTGGACCTGCGCAGCTCGGAGCTGGACGGCAGGCGAGCCGAGGACCTCCTCGCCCGGGTCGACATCACGGTCAACCGCAACGCCGTGCCCTTCGACCCGCGCCCGCCGATGGTCACCTCCGGGCTGCGCATCGGCACCCCCGCGCTGGCCACCCGCGGCTTCGGAACGGAGGCCTTCACCGAGGTCGCCGACATCATCGCCGAGGCCCTCGTGGCCGGCGCCGAGGGCGGGGACCCGGAGGTGCTGGCCGCCCTCCGGGCCCGCGTCCGGGCACTGGCCTCGGCGCACCCGCTCTACCCCGGCCTGGCCCCCTTGACCGCGGGCCGCTGAGGACCGGAGCACCGGTTCCCCATCGGGCGGCGGCGGGTGCGCGGCGGGACACCCCGTCCGCGCGCCCGGCGCCGCCACGGATCTCTTTCTCGTCTGGAGCACATCATGGCCATCAGCGTCTTCGACCTCTTCTCCGTGGGCATCGGTCCCTCGAGCTCCCACACCGTCGGCCCCATGCGCGCCGCCCGGCGCTTCGCCGGCACCCTGCTCGCCCAGGACCTCCTGGAGCGCACTGCCGACCTGCGCGTGGACGTCTACGGGTCGCTGTCCGCCACCGGCCGCGGCCACGGCACGTTCACCGCGATCCTGCTGGGCCTGGAGGGCTACGACCCGGAACAGGTCCGCCCCGACGAGGTGGAGGAGCGGCTGGCCGACATCGCCGGCACGGGAACGCTGCGGCTGGGCGCCGCCCTCGGGCACCGCAAGGACGTCCGCTACGGCGTGGAGGACATGGTGCAGCACCCGCTGACCGTGCTGGAACGGCACACCAACGGCATGCGCTTCCAGGCGCTGGACGGCGCCGGGGGCGTGCTGGCCGAGCAGACCTGGTTCTCCGTGGGCGGCGGGTTCATCGTCCAGGAGGGCGAGGAGGACACCGCCGCGGCCGAGCTGGAGGCCGCCAGCGCCCAGGTGCCCCTCCCGTTCCGGACCGCCCGGGAGCTGCTGGGCCACTGCGCGAGCACCGGCCGGCCGATCAGCGAGGTGATGCTGGCCAACGAGCGGACGTGGCGCGGCGAGGACGAGGTCCGGGAACGGCTGCTGCACATCTGGGCCGTGATGGAGGAGTGCAAGGACTCCAGCCTCCGGCGCACCGGCCCGCTGCCGGGCGGGCTGAACGTCGCCCGGCGCGCCCCGGAGTGGCACCGGCGGCTGCGCACCGAGGACCCGGACCGGGACCCGGGCTTCTGGCCGGAGTGGGTGAACCTGGTGGCCCTGGCGGTCAACGAGGAGAACGCCTCCGGGGGGCGAGTGGTCACCGCCCCCACCAACGGGGCGGCCGGGATCATCCCGGCGGTGCTCTTCTACGCCACCCACTACTCCCCCGCGGCCCGCGCCGCCGCCGCCGAGGGCCCGGAGGCGCTCGAGGCCGCACGGCAGGACATCGTGGTCCGGTTCCTGCTCACGGCCGGGGCGGTCGGGGTGCTCTACAAGGAGCAGGCCTCGATCTCCGGGGCCGAGGTCGGCTGCCAGGGCGAGGTGGGGTCCGCCTCCTCGATGGCCGCCGCCGGGCTGGCGGAGGTCCTCGGCGGCACGCCCGCCCAGGTGGAGAACGCCGCCGAGATCGCCATGGAGCACAACCTCGGGCTGACCTGCGACCCGATCGGCGGCCTGGTGCAGATCCCGTGCATCGAGCGCAACGCGATCGCCGCGGCCAAGGCGATCAACGCCGCCAAGATGGCCATGTGGGGCGACGGCACGCACCGGGTGAGCCTCGACGAGGTCATCGTGACCATGCGGGAGACCGGCAAGGACATGAGCCACAAGTACAAGGAGACCGCCCTGGGCGGGCTCGCCGTCAACGTCGTGGAGTGCTGACCGGCGGCGCCTCGTCCCGCGACGGAGGGACCGCTCGACCGGCGTCCTCGCCGCTGCGGCCGCCGGGAACCGCCCGACCGGGGTCGTCTCCGCGGCCGACACGTCATGCAGGGGAACACTGTGCCGCGGACTGGACAAAGGTCTAGCCTCGTGCAGAGGAGGTTTGCATATGAGAACGACCTTGACGGATGTGGTGGCCGCTCTCGGCGTGCTGGTGACGGCCCCTGCGATGGCCGGCATGGGGCTCACGCTGCTCGGGGGCCGGGCCTCGTACGACCTGCTCGTCGGCACGGTGGTGCTCGGCGTCGTGCTCACGATCGCCGGCCTGGTGCCCCGCTTCGAGCAGCACCGGCTCGGCTGGGCGAGCCAGACGGACGCGCTACTGCGGGCCCGGCAGCAGGCCCGGCGCACCGCCGTCGCCCCCGGCGCTCCCGGGCCGACCGGCTCAGCGGGCGACCTGCCGCGCGCCCGGTCGGCCCCGCCCGCCGCCGGCTCCTGCTGAGCACCCTCCGCCGCGGATCGCGGTCGGCGCCGCACCACCCCCCTCGGGACCGGCCCGGAGCGCAGCCGCCCAGCGCCTGCGGCAGGCCACGGCGACGGACCGGATGACGGGACGCACAAGAGGTCAGACCACTTTCGTCGTACCCTGGGACCCGGCCCGGGCCTCGTGGCGCCGGGACCAGCCCCTGACGCCCGAGGAGACCGCCCCGTGCCCACCCCGCCCGCCGTGCAGCAGGCCCCCGCCCCGACGTCGCGCCGGGCCCTGGTCTATCTGGGGGTCTGCGTGGTGCTGGTGGGGCTGAACCTGCGCACCGTCTTCTCCAGCTTCTCGGCGATCCTGCCGGAGATCACCGCGGCGGCCGGACTGCCCTCCTGGGCGGTGACCGTGCTGACCACGGCCCCGGTGACGCTGCTGGGGGTCTTCGCCCCGTTCGCCCCGCGGCTGGCCCGCCGGTACGGGGCGGAGGCCGTGCTGCTGGGGGCCATGGTGCTGCTCGCCGCCGGGCTGGCCGCCCGTGGGCTGCCGCTGCCCGCGGGCGCCACCGTGCCGCTGCTGCTGGCCGGGACCCTCGCGTGCGGGGCGGCGATCGCGGTGGGCAACGTGCTGCTGCCCTCGATCGTGAAGCGGGACTTCACCCACCGCCTCGGGCTGATGAGCGGGCTCTACACCACCGCCATCGCCGCCTCCGCCGCGCTCGGGGCGGGGCTGACCTACCCGCTGTTCCAGGCCACGGGGTCCTGGCGGGCCGGCCTGGCCGGGTGGGCGGCGCCGGCCGCGCTGGTGGTCCTGCTCCTGCTCCCGGTGGCGGCCCGCCACCGCAGCCCCGTGTCCCCGGCCCCGGCCGCGGGCGCCGCCGGGGACAGCCCCTGGCGGTCGCCAGTGGCCTGGCAGATCACCGGGTTCATGGTCTTCCAGGCGATGATGTCCTTCAGCGTCTTCGCCTGGCTCGCCCCCATCCTGCGCGACCGGGGGGTCGACGGGGCCACCGCGGGGGTGATCGTGGCGGTGTCCATCCTGCTGCAGATGACCGGCTCCCTGTTCGCCCCGGCCCTGGCGGTGCGCCTGGCCGACCAGCGGGTCCTCAACGCCGTGGTGGCGCTGATGGCCGGCGGCGGGTTCGTGCTCTCGATCTTCGGCCCCCTCCAGCTGATCTGGGTCTGGACCGGGCTGCTGGGGCTGGGCCAGGGCGCCCTCACCGCCGTGGCCCTGACCATGATCGCCCTGCGCACCCGCAGCGCCGCCATGGCCGTGCGGCTGTCCGGGATGATGCAGGGCGTCGGCTACGGCCTGGGCTCCTCGGGCACGTTCCTGGTCGGGCAGCTGCTGCACGCCACCGGCGGCTTCGCCGCCGCCGGCGTCATGTTCGCCGTGGTCGGCGCCCTCGCCGCGGTCTTCGGCTGGCAGGCCGGGCGGGACCGCGCGGTGCAGGAGCGCTGAGCGCTCAGGCCGGGCGGGGCGGCGCGGTCGAGGAGCGCTCGACCAGCGAGGTCTGCAGCTGCAGCGGGTGGGTGCGGCGGGACGCGCCGGCCAGCAGGGCGAGCGCCTGCTCCACTGCCATCTCCCCCATGGCGTGCAGGGGCTGGCGCACCGTGGTCAGCTTCGGCGAGGCCCAGCGGGCGATCAGCGTGTCGTCGAAGCCCACGACGCTCAGGTCCTCGGGCACCCGCAGGGACACCTGCCGCGCGGCCTCGAACGCGCCCAGCGCGGCCTCGTCGGAGGCCGCGAACAGCGCGGTGGGCGGGTCCTCGAGCTCGAGCAGCTGCTGGGCGGCGGCGAAGCCGGCCTCGTAGCTGAAGCCGTCCCCGGCCACGAGCAGGGGTTCGCGCGGGAGCTCTGCGCTCTCGAGGGCGCTGCGGTACCCGGCCAGGCGCTCGCGCGCCGGGACCGATCCGCCCGCGCCGGCGAGGTGGCCGATCCGGCGGTGCCCGAGCTCGGCCAGGTGGGTGGTGGCCGCGTAGCCGCCGGCCCAGTTCGTGGAGCCGATGCTCGGCACCGTGGAGGGCAGGCTGTTGACGGGGTCGATGGCCACCAGCGGGACCTGCGCGTGGGCCGCCGCCGCCACCTGCTCCGCGGTCAGCGGCGTGGTCACGGCCACGACCGCCGTCTCCCCCTTCCGGCCGCAGACCGCGAACCAGTCGTCGGAGAAGGGCGGGAGGTCGCCCTGCTCCAGGGCGGGCAGGGTGTTCAGCAGCAGGTCGGCGTCGGCGCGGCCGCAGGCGTCCACGGCACCGGCCATGACCTGCAGCGAGTAGTTGCTCTCCAGGGTGTCGAACACCAGCACGATCGCCGGGCGGGGGCGCCGCGCGGCGGAGCCCGTGTAGCCCAGCGCCGCGGCCGCGGCCCGGACCCTCTCCCGGGTGTCCTCCCCCACGTCGGGACGCCCGTTGAGCACCTTCGAGACGGTGCCCTTGGACACCCCGGCCTGCGCCGCCACCTCGCTCAGCGTCGTTCTCTTCATGTCGGGACGGTCTCCTCGGACGTCGGGCATCCTGCCGGTGTGCGGCGAAACGTTTCGTTACGCCGCATGTAGTGGTCTCGCTCACACCAAGGGCTTGACGGCTGTGAAATCCGCCACTTACCCTTCTCGCAACGAAACGCTATACGAAAAGTTTCGTAAGCGCAATGCATCACTCGACGCTGAGGAGCACGCCATGACCACCGACCGCACCCGCCGCCCCGCCCCCGCCCCGTGGACCCCCTTCTCCCGGCGGTCGCTGTCCCGCGTCGCGCTCGTGGGCGCCGCGGCCCTGACCCTGGCCGGGTGCGGCGGCGGCGCGCAGCCGGGCCAGGCCGACGGCGCCACCGCCTGGACCCTCACCGGCGGCGCGGAGGAGACCTTCCGCACCTCCTTCCAGGAGTGGAACGACGCCCACGCCGAGGAGCCCATCACCGCCGAGTACTTCGCCAACGACGCGTTCAAGGAGAAGATCCGCACCAGCGTGGGCTCCGGCAACGCCCCGACGCTGATCTACAACTGGGGCGGGGACAACCTCGAGAGCTACGTGGACAACGGCAACGTGGTGGAGCTGACCGGCAAGATCCCGGGCATGGAGGAGCGCGCCCTCGACTCCGTCCTGGAGACCGGCACGGTGGACGGGAAGCTCTACGCGGTCCCGAACAACAACACCCAGCCGGTGATCCTGTACTACAACACCAAGCTCTTCGAGCAGGCCGGGGTGAAGGTGCCCACCACGTGGGAGGAGATGCTGGACGCCGTGGAGGCCTTCAAGGCCGAGGGCGTCACGCCGATCTCCGTGGCCGGCTCCAGCCAGTGGCCCTACCTGATGTGGATCCAGTACCTCACCGACCGGATCGGCGGCCCGGAGGTCTTCCAGGCGATCGTGGACGGCGAGGAGAACGCCTGGTCCGACCCCGCGATCACGGAGGCGCTCGAAAAGATCCAGGAGCTCGTGGAGGCCGGCGGCTTCGGCGACGCCTACGGCTCGGTGGTGGCCGACGCGGGCGCCGACGTCGCCCTGGTGCACACCGACCAGGCGGCCATGATGCTGCACGGCAGCTGGGTGTACTCCAGCTTCCTCACCGACGCCCCGGAGTGGACCGCGGAGGGGAACCTCGGCTACACCGCCTTCCCCGAGATCGAGGGCGGACAGGGCGACCCGCAGAACATCGTGGGCAACCCCGCGAACTTCTGGGCCGTGTCCGCGGACGCCAGCGAGGAGGAGCAGCAGACGGCCTTCGAGTACCTCGAGCAGACGAACCTCGACGACACGGCCGTCGACACGCTCTTCGACGCCGGCCTGATCCCGGCGGTGGACGGCGTGGAGGACAAGATCGCCGAGACCGAGCACCCGGAGTACCTCGACTTCGCCTACTCGATGGTCCAGGACGCGCCGCACTTCCAGCTCTCCTGGGACCAGGCGCTGCCGGCCGACCAGGGCCAGGCCCTGCTGACCAACCTCAGCCAGGTCTTCGCCGGTGAGATGACCCCGGAGCAGTTCCAGACCGCGATGAACGGGACGCTGTGATGCTCCTGCGCGCGCCCGCCCGGCGCAGGGCCCGGGCGGGCGCGGGGCCCAGCAACTGGCTGCTGGCCCCCGCCCTGGCCTTCTTCGGCGTCTTCTCGATCGGCCCGCTGCTGGGCGTGCTGGTGCTGTCCTTCATGCAGTGGGACGGGCTCGGCACCCCGCAGTGGGCGGGGGGCGGGAACTGGGTGTCGGTGCTCGAGAACCCGGTCTCGCGCCAGGCGATGTGGCTGACCGTGAAGCTGACCCTGCTCAGCTACGCCGTCCAGTTCCCGCTGAGCCTGCTGCTCGGGGTGTTCATGGCCGGCCGGCAGCGCTACCGCGAGTTCCTCTCGGTGCTGTACTTCCTGCCGATGCTCTTCTCGGCCGCCGCGATCGGCATCGCCTTCAAGGCCCTGCTGGACCCGAACTTCGGGCTGTCCCAGGCCTTCGACGCCGCCGTGCTCCGGCAGGACTGGCTCGGCCGGCCGGACCTGGCGTTCTCCGTGGTCGTGGTCGTCATCTCGTGGTCGTTCATCCCGTTCCACTCGCTGCTCTACCAGGCGGGCGTGCGGCAGATCCCGCAGAGCATGTACGAGGCCGCCACGCTCGACGGCGCCGGGACCGTGCGGAAGTTCTTCTCGATCACGCTCCCGCAGCTGAAGTACACGATCGTCACGTCCTCGACGCTGATGCTGGTCGGGTCGCTGACCTACTTCGACCTGGTCTTCAGCCTCACCGGCGGCGGACCGGGCACCGCGACCCGGATCCTGCCCCTGGACATGTACCTGACCGGTTTCCGCAGCAACCAGATGGGCGAGGCCAGTGTCCTGGCGGTCATCCTCGTCGCCGTGGGGCTCACGCTCGCCCTCGGCCTGCAACGGCTCACCGGGGCCGACAAGATGGAGAGCCAGGCGGAAGGTGCGTAGCCCCATGAGCACACGTCCTGCGGACACCCGTCCCCACAGCACCGGCAGCACGGGCACCCGCCCCACGGCCCCGCGCCCGGCGGATCCCCGCCCCGCGGGCGCCGCTCCCGCCCGCCGGCGCCGGGGCGTCCCCAACATCCCGGCGGCCGTGGGCGGATGGCTGTGGCTGGCCGTCATCATCGTGCCGATCTACTACATCGCGATCACCAGCACGAAGCCCCGGGAGGACTACTACTCCACCAACCCCCTGGTGCCCTCGGCGCCGACGTTCACGCCGTACCTGACGGTGCTGCAGAACCAGTTCGTCCAGTACTTCCTGAACAGCGTGGTGGTGGTCGTCGGCACGGTGGCGGGGATCGTGTTCCTGTCCCTGCTGGCGTCCTACGTGATCGTGCGCAGCCGCACCGGGCTGGCCGTGTTCTCGAACCGGCTGTTCCTGCTGGGCATCGCCATCCCGATCCAGGCCACGATCATCCCGATCTACCTGATCATCGTGCAGCTGGGCCTCTACGACACCCTGGCGGCGCTGATCCTGCCCGGCATCGCCTCCGGGATCCCGATCACGGTCCTGATCCTGACCAACTTCATGCGCGACATCCCCAACGAGCTCTACGAGTCCATGACCCTCGACGGGGCCGGGGACTGGAAGGTGTTCCGCACGCTCGTCCTGCCGCTGAGCATGCCCGCCGTCACCACCGTGGGCGTCTACAACGCGCTGAACAGCTGGAACAACTTCCTCTTCCCCCTGATCCTCACCCAGAGCTCCGAGAAGCGCACCCTGCCGCTGTCCCTGTGGACCTACCAGGGGGAGTTCCAGGCGGACATCCCCGCCGTCCTGGCCGCCGTCGTCCTCTCGGCGCTGCCGATCCTCGTCCTCTACGTCTTCGGGCGCCGCCAGCTCGTCGCCGGGCTCACCGCCGGCTTCGGCAAGTGACGCGCCCACCAACCCGAAGGAACCCCATGACCTCGCCCAGCACCCCGCCCAGTACCCCGCCCGGCACCTCGGTGTGGAACGACCCGTCCCGCCCCGTCGGCGAGCGCGTCGACGCCCTCCTGCAGGAGCTCACCCTCGAGGAGAAGGCCGGCCAGCTCGGCAGCTACTGGCTGCGCCCGGACCCGGAGGAGGCCACCGGAGGGGCCGCCCCCATGGAGTCCGCCTTCGCCAACGACCGCTCCACCTTCGAGGCCGCGATCGCCCACGGACTGGGCCACATCACCCGCGCCTTCGGCAGCGCCCCGATCTCCGCGGCGGACGGGGTGGAGCACCTGCGCACCCTGCAGCGCCAGGTCGTGGGCACCTCCCGGCTGGGGATCCCCGCGATCGCCCACGAGGAGTGCCTCACCGGCTTCACCACCCTCGGGGCCACCTGCTACCCGGCTGCGATCGCCTGGGGCGCCGCCTTCGACCCCGAGCTGGTCCGCACCATGGCCCGGCGGATCGGCGACGACATGAAGGGCGTGGGCGTCCACCTCGGCCTCTCCCCCGTGCTCGACGTCGTGCGCGACTACCGCTGGGGCCGTGTCGAGGAGACCGTCGGCGAGGACCCCTACCTGGTGGGCTCCCTGACCACCGAGTACGTGCGCGGGCTCCAGGAGGCCGGCGTGATCGCCACCCTCAAGCACTTCGCCGGCTACTCCACCTCCCGCGCCGGGCGCAACCACGCCCCCGTCTCGATCGGCCCGCGGGAGCTGCGCGACGTCGTGCTCGTCCCCTTCGAGATGGCGGTGCGGATCGGGCGGGTCGGCGCGGTGATGAACTCCTACGCGGACGTCGACGGCGTCCCGCCGGCCGCCGACCCGGAGCTGCTCACCACGCTCCTGCGGGACGAGTGGGGCTTCGAGGGCACGGTCGTCTCCGACTACTGGGCCGTCAGCTTCCTCGAGTCCATGCACCACGTCGCGACCGACCCCCGGGACGCCGGCGTGCAGTCGCTCGCGGCCGGGATGGACGTCGAGCTGCCCGAGACCGGCTGCTTCGCCGACCTCGCCGCGGCCGTGCGGGAGGGCGCCCTCGAGGAGTCCCTGCTCGACCGCGCGGTGCGCCGGGTGCTGACCCAGAAGGTCGAGCTCGGCCTGCTCGACGAGGGCTTCGACCCCGGCACCGCCGGCGGGGCCGTGGACCTCGACTCCGAGGGCAACCGCCGGCTGGCCCGGCGCATGGCCGAGGAGTCCATCGTCCTGCTGAAGAACGACGGCGTGCTGCCCCTCGCCGGCGACACCGCCCGGACGGTCGCCGTCATCGGCCCCAGCGCCGCCCAGCCCCGCTCCTTCCTGGGCTGCTACAGCTTCACCAACCACGTCCTGTCCCGGTTCGGCGAGTCCGGCACGGGCATCGAGATCACCTCGATCGTGGACGCCCTCACCGAGGAGTTCGCGGGCCGGGACACCACGTTCCGCCACGCCCGCGGCGTCGACTTCACGGACCCGGACACCAGCGGCATCGCCGAGGCGGTGGCCGCCGCCGAGGAGGCCGACCTCGCGGTCGTGACCGTGGGCGACCTCGCGGGACTGTTCGGCACGGGCACCTCCGGGGAGGGCTGCGACGTGGTGGACCTGTCCCTGCCCGGCCGGCAGGCCGAGCTCGTCGAGGCGGTGCTGGCCACCGGCACCCCGGTGGTCCTCGTCCTCGTCACCGGCCGCCCCTACAGCCTCGGGGCGTTCGACGACCGCTGCGCCGCCGTGGTGCAGGCCTTCATGCCGGGCGAGGAGGGCGGCCACGCCGTCGCCGGGGTGCTCTCCGGCCGGGTGAACCCCTCCGGGCGGCTGCCCGTGGGCATCCCCCGGCACGTGGGCGGGCAGCCCGGCACCTACCTGACCCCCACCCTGGGCGGGTACGCGGAGGGCATCTCCAACCTGGACCCGCGGCCGCTGTACCCGTTCGGCCACGGCATCGGCTACTCGACGTTCTCCTACGACGCCCTGGAGCTCTCCGCCGGGCGGATCGGCGCCGACGGCACCGTGGACGCCGCCGTCACCGTGACCAACACGTCCGAGCGGGCCGGGCAGGAGGTCGTCCAGCTGTACCTGAGCGACCCGGTGGCCCAGGTGGTCCGGCCGGTGAAGATGCTCGTCGGCTTCGCCAAGATCGCCCTGGAGCCCGGGCAGAGCGCCCGGGTCGTCTTCCACCTGCACGCCGACCGCACCGCGTTCACCGGGCGCGCCATGCGGCGGATCGTCGAGCCGGGCGAGTTCGTCCTGCGCGCCGGGCCCTCCAGCGAGGACCTCCCCCTGGAGGACCGGTTCGTGGTCACCGGCCCGGTGCGCGACGTGGAGGACGTCGAGCGCGTCCTCACCACCCCCGTCGACGTCGAGATCGCCGACCGCGCGCTCGCCGCCGGCGCCTCCTGAGCCCGGGGCGCGGGCCGCCGCGCGGCCCGCGCCCCGTCCACCCCCTCCCGGATCCCCCGCCTGCCCGGGGACGCCGCGGGACGGCCCCCGAGGCCGGCCCGCTCGGCCTCCCCCGTCCCCTCCGCCCGAGACCCCCTGCAGTTCCCCGTGCACGACCCCCGAAAGGAACCCCCGAGATGAGCCGACGACTCCCCGTCCTGCGGATCGGCGCCGCGAGCGCCGTCGCCGCCCTGTGCCTCACCGCGGTCCCCCAGGCCGCGAGCGCCGCACCCCCCGCCACGCCGCCCGGCCTGGCCCAGCAGGACACCCTGCGCTGGAACACCCCGAAGGACTTCCGCATCGGCAGCGCGGTGGCCGGCGGCGGGCACCACACCTCGGCCGACTACCCCGAGCCCTTCCCCTCCGACCCCGAGTACCGCTCGGTGCTGGCCCGGGAGTTCAGCTCCCTGACCCCCGAGAACCAGATGAAGTGGGAGTTCATCCATCCCGAGGAGGGCGTGTACGACTTCGGCCCCGCGGACGACATCGTCGACTTCGCCGAGGCCAACGGCCAGGTCGTGCGCGGCCACACCCTGTTCTGGCACAGCCAGAACCCCGACTGGCTGGAGAACGGGGACCACACCCCGGAGGAGCTGCGCGCCATCCTCAAGGAGCACATCTACACGGTGGTCGGCCGCTACGAGGGCCGGATCCAGCAGTGGGAGGTCGCCAACGAGATCTTCGACGACAGCGGGAGGCTGCGCACGGAGGACAACATCTGGCTGCGCGAGCTGGGGCCGGGGATCATCGCCGACATCTTCCGCTGGGCCCACGACGCGGACCCGAACGCCCAGCTGTTCTTCAACGACTACAACGTGGAGGGCCTCAACGCGAAGTCCGACGCCTACTACGCCCTGATCCAGGACCTGCTCGCCCAGGGCGTGCCCGTCCACGGCTTCGGGATGCAGACCCACCTCGGCCTCCAGTACGGCTTCGACGGGCGGATGCAGCAGAACCTCCAGCGCTTCGACGACCTCGGCCTGGAGACGGCCGTCACCGAGATCGACGTGCGCGGGCCGGTCGGCGCGGACGGGCAGATGAGCCCGGAGCTGCGGCAGAAGCAGGCCGACTGGTACCGCATGGCCCTCGAGGCGTGCCTGGCCGTGGAGGACTGCAACTCCTTCACCGTGTGGGGCGTGCTCGACGAGCACTCCTGGGTGCCGAACACCTTCCCCGGCTACGGGGACGCCCTGACCATGGAGGGCGACTACGAGCGCAAGCCCGCCTACGACGCCCTGCAGGAGACCCTGGTCCGGTCCCAGCCGGGCGGCGAGGCGAAGTGGAAGCACCACCCCGCGTTCCGCTGACCGGACCGCCCTGATCGGACCACCTGATCGGGACGCAGCCGCCGGCTGTGCACGCACGACGGGCCCGCTCCTCCCGGGGAGCGGGCCCGTCGCGCATGGGCGGGCGTCTCAGCGCCGGTCGAGCCACCGGGCCGGTGCGGTCAGGATCGGCTCGAGGGCCGTGGCGGCCGCGCCGCTGAGCGCCGGGTGGGCGTCCGCCGCCGAGCGCTGGATCTCGATCGGGCCCACCTCCGCGGTCAGCGCGTGGGCCTCGACGACCTCCCGCAGCACGGGCTCCAGCTCCGCGGCGATCGGGGCGAAGTACCCGGAGAGCACCACGGTCGAGAGGTCCAGGACGTTCATCGAGTTCGCCAGCACCACCCCGAGGGGCCGCCCGATCATCTCCATCACCGCCTCCCGGCTGCGCAGCCGCTCGGCCGTGGCCGCCACGAGGTCCTCGATCCGGACGTCCTCCGGCAGCCCGGTCCGCCCGCGCAGGGCGTGGTAGCTGGCGTAGGCCTCGAGGCAGCCCCGCCGCCCGCACCGGCACAGCTCCCCGCCGGGGCTGATCGTGACGTGGCCCAGCTCCCCGGCCCAGCCGTGCTCGCCGCCGTGGATCCGTCCCTCCAGGACCACGGCGCCGCCGATCCCGGTCTCACCGTGCAGGAACAGGAAGGACTCGCCGGGCCGGCGCAGGACCTCGGTGCGCGCCGCGAGCATGCTGTCGTTGCCGGCCGTCAGCGCGAACCCCCGGAAGGACGGCAGCCGCCCGAGCCGCTCGACCAGCGGGACGTCCCGCCAGGCCAGGTTCGGCGCGGAGAGCACCGTGGCCCGGTCCGGGCCCAGCCGGCCGGGGACCGAGACGCAGATGCCCGCCACGGGCACGTCGGGGCGGGGGGACAGGGCGTCGTCGAGCAGCTCGGACAGCGCGGCGGCGACGTCGTCCACGGACGCCCCCGCGTACGCCCCGAACCGGGCGTCCTCGTGGAGCACCCGGCCCCCGAGATCGGTGACCAGGCACGCCAGGTGGTCGGCGGCGATCTCCAGCCCCACGCCCAGCACGCTGCCCCGGGCGATGCCCAGCGGGATCATCGGCCGGCCCGAGGCCCGCACGGCCGGCTGCTGTCCCTCCACCAGCAGGCCGGCGTCCAGCAGCTCCTGCACCAGCTTCGAGACGGTGGGCTTGGTGAGGCCCGTGCGCTTGGCCAGGGCGGCGCGCGAGACCGGCTCCCCCGCCCCGGCCACCGCGCGCAGGACGGTGGAGAGGTTGTGCTCCCGCAGGTGGCTCGACTGCACGGACGGCTCTCCTTCGCTGCTGGCGGGACCGGGCCGGGGGCGGGCGCGGTCGTGCGGCGGGAAAGAAAAAAGCGGCCGCCGGTCTGGTTCCACGGTACTCCACGACCTATAGTAAGTAACGGTAACTAACCAACCTGGGAAAGGACCTGCCATGTCCGTCACCTCACCTGCGAGCTCGCTCGCCGCCTCCGTCGCCCCCTCGCCGGAGGACAAGTTCTCCTTCGGCCTGTGGACCGTCGGCTGGGCGGCCCGCGACCAGTTCGGCACGGCCTCCCGGCCGGACCTGGACCCCCTGGAGTCCGTGCGCAAGCTCGCGGAGCTCGGCGCCTGGGGCTTCACCTTCCACGACAACGACCTCATTCCCTTCGACGCCTCCGAGGCCGAGCGCGAGCGGCTGGTCGGGCGGCTGAAGCAGACGATCGACGAGACCGGCACGGTCTGCGAGATGGTCACCACTGACACCTTCGCCGAGCCGATCTTCAAGGACGGGGCCTTCACCTCCAACGACCGGCGGGTCCGCCGCTACGGCCTGCGCAAGGTGCTGCGCAACGTCGACCTCGCCGCCGAGCTCGGCGCCACCACCTTCGTGATGTGGGGCGGGCGCGAGGGCACCGAGTACGACTCCTCCAAGGACCTGTACGCCGCCCTGGACCGCTACGCGGAGGGCATCGACACCGTGGCCGGCTACATCAAGTCCCAGGGCTACGACATGCGCATCGGCCTCGAGCCCAAGCCCAACGAGCCCCGCGGCAACATCTTCCTGCCGACCATCGGGCACGCGCTGGCGTTCATCGACCGGCTGGACAACGGCGACGTGGTCGGCGTGAACCCGGAGACCGGCCACGAGCAGATGGCCACCCTGAACTACACCCACGGGCTCGCCGAGGCCCTGTGGTGCGACAAGCTGTTCCACATCGACCTCAACGGGCAGAACGGGCCGATGTACGACCAGGACCTGGTCTTCGGCCACGGCAACCTGATCAGCGCCTTCTTCACGGTCGACCTGCTGGAGAACGGCTTCCCGTCGAAGCCGGGCGCCTACCAGGGGGCCCGGCACTTCGACTACAAGCCCTCGCGCACCGAGCACCTCGACGGCGTCTGGGACTCAGCGGCCGCCAACATGCAGATGTACCTGCTGCTGAAGCAGCGCGCCGTCGCGTTCCGCCAGGACCCCGAGGTCCAGGAGGCCATGGCGCAGTCCGGCGTCCTCGAGCTCGCGGAGCCGACGCTGGCGGAGGGCGAGGACCTGACCGCCTTCCTGGCCGACCGCAGCGCCTACGAGGACCTCGACCTCACCGGCCCCTCGGAGCGCAACTACGGCTTCGTGCGCCTGCACCAGCTCGCCGTCGAGCACCTCATGGGCGCCCGCGGCTGACCCGCCCGAGGGGCGGCCCCTCCCCCTCCGGGCGCCGCCCCTCCTTCCCCGGCCCGGCCCGGCGCACGTCCCCCCTGCGCCGGGCCGGCCCCTCCGGCGGCACCGCCGCCCCGTTCCGGTCCGTTCCCGGTCCGTTCCCGTCCCGTCCCGCTCCCGTCCCGAAGGTTCCTCATGGCACGCACCACCGTCCTGGGCATCGACTCCTCGACCCAGTCCACCAAGGCGCTCCTGGTCGACGCCGCCACCGGGGAGGTCCTCGGGCAGCGCCGGGCGCCCCACCCCGCCGGCACCGAGGTCGACCCGCGCGCCTGGCTCGCCGCCCTCGACGACGCCGCCGGACCGTTCCTCGACGAGGCCGCCGCCGTGGCCGTCGGCGGCCAGCAGCACGGCATGGTGGCCCTCGACGAGCACGACGCCGTGGTGCGCGACGCCCTGCTGTGGAACGACACCCGCTCGGCGCCCCAGGCCCGCGAGCTCGTCGAGGAGATGGGCGGCCCGGCCGCGTGCGCCGAGGAGCTCGGCAGCGTGCTCGTGGCCTCCATGACCTCCACCAAGCTGCGCTGGATGGCCGAGCACGAGCCGGAGCACGCCGCCCGCACCCATCGGGTGCTGCTGCCCCACGACTACCTCTCCTGGCACCTGAACGCCGAGACGACCTCCTTCTTCACCGACCGCGGTGACGCCTCGGGCACCGGCTACTACTCCACCCGCACGGAGCAGTGGAGCCACGACCTCGTCCGCCGGGCCCTCGGCCACGACGTGGCGCTGCCCGACCTCGCCCCGCACCCCCGGGCCGTGCTGGGCCGCACGCCCGGCGGGGCGCAGCTCGCCGCCGGCACCGGCGACAACATGGCCGCCGCCCTCGGCGTCACGCTCGGGCCCGGCGACGTCTCCCTCTCGGTCGGCACCTCGGGGGTCGCGGCCATGGTCTCGGAGACCCGCACGGCCGACCCGACCGGGCTGGTGACCGGCTTCGCCGACGCCACCGGCCGGTACCTGCCCATGGCCACGACGCTCAACGCCGCGCGGATCCTGGAGTTCGGGGCCCGGGTGCTCGGGGTCGACCACGCCGGGCTCTCCGCCCTGGCCCTGGCCGCCCGCCCCGGGGCCGGCGGCACCACCCTGCTGCCCTATCTCGACGGCGAGCGCACCCCCAACCGCCCCGAGGCCCGGGCCACCCTGCACGGGATGTCCTCGGCCACCACCCGCGAGGACGTCGCCCGGGCCTGCGTGGAGGGCCTGCTCTGCTCCCTGGCCGACGGCGTGGACGCCCTCGAGCGCGCCACCGGGGTCCCCGCCCGGCGGATCGTGCTGATCGGCGGCGGCGCGCAGTCCGAGGCCGTGCGCCGGCTCGCCCCCGCCGTGCTCGGCCGGCCCGTGCTCGTGCCCGCCCCGGGCGAGTACGTGGCCCTCGGCGCGGCGCGGCAGGCCGCCTGGGCGCTCTCCGGCGCCGAGGAGCCCCCGGCCTGGGCGCTGCCCGGCGTGCAGGAGCTCACCGCGGACCCGACGCCCCAGGTGCTGGAGGCGTACCGGCTGCTGCGCGACCGGACCGGCGCCTGGTCCTAGGCGCGCACGTGCCGAAAAATCCGCACGCCAGAATTGTTGAACAATCCGCCGGGAAGGCGCATGCTGGAGGGACCGACGTGACAAGGAGCACACCATGTCCCCCTCCGACATCGACCTCAACGCGGACTGCGGCGAGTCCCTCCACGCCTGGGCCATGGACGGCGACGAGGCCGTCCTGCGCGTGGTCAGCAGCGCCAACGTGGCCTGCGGCTTCCACGCGGGGGACCCGACGGTCGCCCGCCGCACCTGCGCCGTGGCCGCCGAGCACGGGGTCACCGTGGGCGCCCAGGTCTCCTACGACGACCTCAAGGGCTTCGGCCGCCGCTTCATCGCCGTGCCCCGCGCGGAGCTGACCGACCAGCTGGTGTACCAGATCGGCGCCCTGCAGGCCCTGGCCCGCGTCTCCGGCACGGGGGTGCGCTACGTCAAGCCGCACGGGGCCCTGTACAACGCGATCGTCCACCACGAGGAGCACGCGGGCGCCGTGGTCGACGCGGTGCGCGACGTCGACGAGACCCTGCCCCTGCTGGTGCTGCCGGGCTCCGAGATCGAGCGCCAGGCGCGCGCGGCCGGGCTGCGCACCGTCCGCGAGGCCTTCGCCGACCGCGGCTACACCCCGCAGGCCACCCTGGTCCCGCGCTCCGAGCCCGGGGCGGTGCTGCACGACCCCGAGCAGATCGCCGCGCGCGTGGTGCGGATGGCCACCGAGCACGTGGTCGAGACCGTCGACGGCTCGGTCGTGGCGGTGGACGCGGAGAGCATCTGCGTGCACGGGGACACCCCGGGCGCCCTGGCCATCGCCGAGCGCGTGCGCCACGCCCTCGAGGAGGCCGGCCTGCGCGTCGGCAGCTTCCTGTGAGCACGCCCGCCGCCGAGCGCTCCGTCCGCCCGCTGGGACCGCAGGCGGCCGTCGTGGAGTGCGCGGACCTGCACGACGCCGTGGCCCTGCACGCCCGGCTCGCCGCCGCGGACCTCCCCGGCCTGGTGGACTGCGTCGCGGGGGCGCGGACCGTGGTGGTGCGCGCGAGCACCCCCGCCGCCCTGCGCGACGTCGTCCGCGCCGCCCTGGCGGCCCCGCGCGGGGTCGCGGGGACGGGCGAGGCGCGGACCGTGACCATCGACGTGGTCTACGACGGCGAGGACCTGGACGCGGTCGGCGAGCTCACGGGCCTGGGCGCGGCCGGGGTCGTGCGCGCCCACACCGAGCAGGAGTGGACGGCCGCCTTCGCGGGCTTCGCTCCCGGCTTCTTCTACTGCGCGGCCGAGGACGTCCCGGACGTCCCGCGCCGGGACAGCCCGCGCACCGCGGTCCCGGCGGGAGCGGTGGCCCTGGCCGGGCGGTTCTCCGCGGTCTACCCCCGGCGCTCCCCCGGCGGCTGGCAGCTGATCGGGCGCACCGCGGCCCGGATGTTCGACCTCGACCGGGAGGACCCCGCCCTGCTGCGCCCCGGGGACCGCGTGCGGTACCGGCCCGTGCGCGAGCTCGTCGAGGTCGCCGCCCGCACGGCCGCGCCGGCGCCGGTCCGCGGCGCCCACCTGGTCGTGGACCGGCCGGGCCTGCAGACCCTCGTCCAGGACGCCGGCCGCGCCGGCTCGGCGGCGCTGGGGGTCTCCCCCTCCGGCGCCCTCGACGCCGCCGCGGCGGCCACCGCCAACCGGCTCGTCGGCAACCCCGCGGGGGCGGCCGTGCTGGAGAACCTGCTCGGCCGCCTCGAGCTCACCGCCCACGGGGACCACGTCCTGGCGGTCACCGGCGCGACCGCGCCCCTCGCCGTCGAGGGCCCGGCCCCCTGGCGCCCCGCGCCCGGCACGCCGTTCGCCCTGCGGGACGGCGAACGCCTGGCCGTGGGCGCCACCGTGTCGGGCGCCCGCGCCTACGTGGCGGTGCGCGGCGGCGTGGCGGTCCCGCCCGTGCTGGGCAGCCGCTCCACCGACACCCTCGCCGGGCTGGGCCCGGATCCGCTCGGCCCCGGGGACGCCCTGCCCGTCGGCCCCGCCCCGGGCACGGCCGTCCGGCCGCCCGAGCCGCTGCCCGAGTCGGCCGGGGTGCCGGAGGTGCGGGTGGTGCCGGGCCCGCGCGACGACTGGTTCCCCGCCTCCGCGGTGGAGTCGTTCTTCGCCCAGGAGTGGGCGCTCGCCACCTCCTCCGACCGCGTGGGCGCCCGGCTCGACGGGCGGCCGCTCGAGCGCACCCGCACCGACGAGCTGCCCAGCGAGGGCACCGTGCCGGGCTGCGTCCAGGTCCCGCCCTCGGGCCTGCCCGTCGTCCTGCTGCAGGACGCGCCCACCACCGGCGGGTACCCCGTGATCGGGGTGGTGCACCCGCAGGACCTGGCCGTGCTGGCCCAGCTGCCCCCGGGCGCCCGGCTGCGCTTCCGCCGGGTCCCGGCGCCGGAGCTCGTCCCGTCCGATTCCGGGGCTGCCGCCGGGCGCCCCGCCACCGACCGTCCCGCCACCGAGAACCCTCTGGAGTAGCACCGTGCGCAAGATCCTGATCGCCAACCGCGGGGAGATCGCCGTCCGCGTCGTCCACGCCTGCGCGGAGGCGGGACTGACCTCGGTCGCCGTCTACGCGGACCCCGACGCCGACGCCCCGCACGTCCTGCTGGCCGACGAGGCCTACGCGCTCGAGGGCGTCTCGGCCACCGAGACCTACCTGGACGCGCAGGCGGTGCTCGCCGTCGCCGAGCGGTGCGGGGCCGACGCCGTGCATCCCGGCTACGGGTTCCTCTCCGAGAATGCCGACTTCGCCCGGGCGGTGATCGAGGCCGGCCTCACCTGGATCGGCCCCTCGCCCGAGACGATCGTGCTGCTGGGGGACAAGGTCGCCGCCCGGGAGATCGCCCGGCGGGCCGGCGCCCCGCTGGTCCCGGGCAGCGACGGGCCGGTCGAGTCCCCCGCGGACGCCCGGGCCTTCGCCGAGGAGCACGGGCTGCCCGTGATCGTGAAGGCCGCCCACGGCGGCGGGGGCCGCGGCATGCGGGTGGTCCGGGAGCTGGCGCAGGTCGAGGA
The DNA here is from genome assembly GCF_009735315.1 of Kocuria sediminis. Lineage (NCBI taxonomy): Bacteria > Bacillati > Actinomycetota > Actinomycetes > Micrococcales > Micrococcaceae > Kocuria > Kocuria sediminis. Next base: position 48,400 of record NZ_WOGU01000012.1, on the reverse strand, counting down.
CGCCTTCGTCTCGGCCGCCCGCGAGGCGCAGAGCGCGTTCGGGCGCGGCGAGTGCTTCGTGGAGCGGTTCCTGGACCGGCCGCGGCACGTCGAGGCGCAGGTCATGGCCGACGCCCACGGCCACGTCGTCGTGCTGGGGACCCGGGACTGCTCCCTGCAGCGCCGCCACCAGAAGCTCGTCGAGGAGGCCCCCGCGCCGTTCCTCACGGACGGGCAGCGGGAGCGCATCGCCGCCGCCGCCGAGGGCATCTTCCGGGAGGCGGGCTACGTGGGGGTGGGTACCGCCGAGTTCCTCGTGGCCCAGGACGGGCTGATCTCGTTCCTGGAGGTCAACACGCGCCTGCAGGTGGAGCACCCGATCACCGAGGAGGTCTACGGCGTGGATCTCGTGCGCGCCCAGCTGGCCGTCGCCGCCGGGGACCCCCTGCCGGTGCTCGAGACCCCGCCGGCCCGCGGGCACGCCCTGGAGTTCCGGATCAACGCCGAGGACCCGGGCCGCGGCTTCCTGCCCTCCGGCGGGACGGTCGAGGCCGTGGACACCCCCACGGGCCCGGGGGTGCGCGTGGACTCGGGGGTGCACCGCGGCACCCGGGTGGCCACCTCCTTCGACTCGCTGCTGCTCAAGCTCGTGGTCAGCGCCCCCACCCGTGAGCAGGCCCTCGTGCGGGCCCGCACCGCGCTGCGGGAGCTGCAGGTGCACGGGGTGGCCACCACGATCCCCTTCCACCGCGCGGTGCTGGACGCCCCCGCCTTCGCCGGCGGCGACGGTCTCGGGGTGTGGACCACGTGGATCGAGGAGGAGTTCGCCGACCGGCTCACCCCGGACACCGGCTACGCCCGCGCGGGCGAGCAGGGACGCACCCGCCTCACCGTGGACGTGGACGGGCGGCGGATGCGCATCGGGATCCCCGACGCCCTCGCCGCCGCCCTGAGCTCCGCCCCCGCGGGCGAGGGCGTCCCCGGCCCCGTCCCCGCGGCCGACGACGGCGCCGTCACCGCGCCGTTCGCGGGGACGCTCGTCTCGTGGCTGGTGGCCGAGGGGGACGCCGTGGAGGCCGGCCAGGACCTCGCCGTGCTCGAGGCCATGAAGACGGAGTCCCGGCTGACCGCCCCCCGCGCCGGGACCGTCCGGGAGCTCTCGGCCGGCCCCGGGGACGCCGTGACCGCCGACCAGGTGCTCGCCCGCCTCGACTGAGCGCCGTCATCCGCGGGCGGACCTGGTCGGCCGGCGCCCGGGTGGCCTATCGTCGACAGCACCCAGCACGTCGCCCCGCGGGGGCGGCGCGGGGACGGCACGGGGGTCCGCCCCCGGCGCCGGCCCCGGGGCTGGGCGACCGGCCACCCACGACTCGAAGGAGAGACGTCCCATGACCGAGACCCCCGCCGCAGGACAGAGCACGGATGTCGTCGACATCCTCACCGCCGACCACCGGGACATGCTCGAGCTGATCGGGCAGATTAAGGGCACGCCCGAGCCCGCCCGGCGCCGGGAGCTGGCCGACACCGTGATCGCCGAGGTGATGCGCCACGCCGTCGCCGAGGAGATGTACGTCTACCCCGCCGTGGAGAAGCACGTGCCCAACGGCGCGGAGGAGGTCGAGCACGACAAGCGCGAGCACGACGAGATCGTGCAGGTGATGAAGAAGCTGGAGGACACCGACGCCTCTGGGCCGGCGTTCCTGGACCTGGTCGGGGAGCTGGAGGCGCAGCTGCGCCACCACATCGACGACGAGGAGTCCGACCAGTTCCCCAAGCTGCGGGCCGGCATCCCCGCCGGCACGCTCGTGGAGCTCGGCGAGAAGGTGCAGACCGCGAAGAAGCTCGCACCGACCCGGCCGCACCCGCACGCACCGCACTCGGAGCTGTTCCACAAGACGATCGGACCGGGCGTCGGGATGGTCGACCGGCTCCGGGACAAGCTCACGGGGCGGCACACGGGCTGACCCGCTCGGCGGGCACCGGTGCGGTGCCCGCCGGGATCTCCCTGTCGTGGACACGTCCGGGTTCCTACACTGGGGAGGACATGTCCGCCGGCCGCCCGCTGCGGGGAGCCCCTCCCCGCGACGGCCGCGTTCCTCTATCCTCCCGGGCCGTGGCGGGCCGGGTGGACGTCCCTGGACATCTCGGCGGTCCTGCTGGACCTGCCCGCCACCGGGGTCTTCGCCCAGCAGCTCACGGGCCGCCGGTTCCGGCTGGTCCCCACGGGCACGGCTCCCCGCTCCGCGGCGATGCTCCAGCACTGGACCCGCGTGGAGGCCTGGTTCCGCCGGACGCTGCTGCCGGACCCGGTCGCACTCGGCAACCCGCTGCTGCACCGGTCCGCCTTCGAGTCCCTGGCCTGTGCCCTGCTGGAGACGTTCCCCACCACCTACGCCACGACGGAGCCCCGCTCCGACGGGACCGGAGCGCTCCCCGCGACGGTGCGCCGGGCCGTGGCCTTCATCGACGACAACGCGGGCCGGCCGATCGGCGTGGCCGAAGTGGCCGCCGCCGCCCAGCTGTCCGTCCGCGGCCTGCAGCGGGCCTTCGTGCGCGAGCTCGGCCTGACCCCGACGCAGTACCTGCGCCGCGCCCGCCTGGCCGGGGCCCGCGCCGACCTGCTGGCCGCCGACCCGCTCGCCGGGACCACCGTGCGCGCCGTGGCCGCCCGCTGGGGCTTCGCCCACCCGGGCCGGTTCGCGCACGAGTACCGGGCCGTCCACGGCGAGCACCCGGCGCGCACCCTGCACCGGTGACCGCCGTGACCGCTGCGCCGCACCGTCCACCGACCCCGAGGGAGTTCGCATGAGCCCGGTGTTCCACCGCGAGGCCACGGCGACCGAGCCGGACGCCGTGAGCGCCCTGTTCCACGAGATCGGGGTGCGGTTCTCCTTCGACCCGACCGCTCCGGGCTTCTCCTACCGTCAGCGCCACGACGGCGACGGGCAGCTCACGGTCGTCGCGCTGGACCTGGGCGGACCGTTCGCCTCCTGGGGCGACACCGACGTCTTCGGGGTCGCCGACGTGCGCGCGGCCTCCCGCTACGACTGGCGGACCAGCGACGAGAGCGGCAGCGGGCTGGGCCGACCGGTGCTCTTCCGCCCCGGCCACCCCGCGCTGATCATGGGCGGCGCCCTGGAGGTCACCAACGTCAACCTCGCCCCCGCGCTGCTGCGCTCGGTCGCCGAGACGGTCTACGGCACGGAGGACCTGCCCGTGGCCTTCGGCTCCGCCGCCCCGGTGACCCCCCGGCTGGGGCGGTACTGGACGGGCCTGGCCGGGCTCGTGCGCGACACCGTGGCCTCCGAGGCCTTCGCCGCGGACCTGGTGCGGGCCGACCTGACCCGGCACCTGGCCGTGGCGATGCTCGAGTGCTTCCCGCTGCTGGGCGACCCGGTGGAGCGGACCCTGTCGATGGCCGCCCAGACCCGCCGGTACCGCATCGCGGTGCAGTTCCTCGACGACCACGCCTCGCTGCCGATCAGCATCGACGACGCCGCCCGCGCCGCGGACACGACCACCCCCGCCCTGGTGCGGGCCTTCCGCGCCAACCACCCGCTGGGGCTCACGCCCACGCAGTACCTGCGGCGCACCCGGCTGGCGGCCGCCCACACCGACCTGCTCCGCGCCGACCCGACCGCCGGCGCCACCGTCCGGGAGATCGCCCTGCGGTGGGGCTTCGCCCACCCCGGCCGCTTCGCCGCGGCCTACCGCGCCGTCTACGGCGTTCCGCCGCGGCGCACGCTCGGCAGCTGACGTCGGCAGGGACACGGTCCTGCCCCGCGCCCGCAGGGCCGCGGCCGCCGCCCGGGATGTCAGGATGGTGTCCTGATGAACACCGTGGAGAACGAGTTCCTGCTGACCGCCGTCGGCCTGGCCGGGCCCGCCCCGCAGGGCGAGGCCACCTCCTGGGCCGCCGGCGTCCTGCGCCAGGGCATCATGGCCGGCCGGCTCCCGCCGGGCACCCGGCTCTCCGAGGCCCGGGTCAGCGAGGTGCTCGGGATCTCCCGCAACACCCTGCGCGAGGTCTTCACGGTCCTGGGCAACGAGAACCTGCTGCAGCGGATCCCCAACCGCGGTGTCTCGGTGGCCCGGCCGGGCGCGGACGACGTGCGCGAGATCTACCGGGTGCGGCTCGCGCTGGAGACCTCGGCGCTGCGCTGGACGGACCCCGGCCCGCAGCCCGGCCTGCACGCCGCCGTGGCGGCGGGCCGCGCCGCGCACCGGCAGGGAGACGTCAGCGGCATGGCGGACGCGAACCAGCGCTTCCACCGCACCGTGGTGGAACTGGCCGGCTCGGTGCGGCAGAACGAGCTGATGTCCCGGATCCTGGCCGAGATGCGGCTCGTCTTCTTCTCCATGCGGCAGGACCCGTCCTTCCACGCCCCCTACATCGAGCGCAACGCCCGGATCCTGGAGCTCTTCGAGCGGGGCTGCCGGGAGGAGGCCTCCGTGCAGATGCACCGGTACCTGGAGGACTCCCGGCAGCAGCTGCTCACCGTCCTGGAGGGTCCCGGCGCCCGCTGACCGGCCCCTCAGGGCACCTGGTAGCGCCAGTTGGGCGCGTCGGTGACCAGCATGTGGCCGGGGGCGTGCCCGATCGCGACCGGCACCCCGGACTCGAGCACCGCCGCCTGCGGGGTCACCCCGCAGGCCCAGAACACCGGCAGGTGCCCCGCCGGGATCTGCACGGCGTCCCCGTAGTCGGGGGCGGAGAGGTCGCGGATCCCCAGCTCCCCCGGGGCGCCCACGTGCACGGGCGCCCCGTGCACGGCGGGGTAGCGGGAGGTGATGCGCACGGCGTCGGCCACCCGGTCCGCCGGGATCGGCCGCATGGAGACCACCAGCGGGCCGGAGAGCCGGCCGGCGGGCTCGCAGGGACGGTTCGTGCGGTACATCGGGACGTTGACGCCCTGGTCGATGTGGGCCACGGGGATCCCCGCCTCCTGCAGGGCGGCCTCGAAGGTGAAGCTGCAGCCCAGGGCGAAGGTCACGAAGTCGTTCTGCCACACGTCGAGGACGTCCTGGCGCGTGCCCGCCGCCTCGCCCTCCCGGTAGAGGCTGTAGAGCGGGAGGTCGGTGCGGACGTCCCCGTCCCCGAGCACGGGGCCGCTGACCTCACCGGCGTCGAGCACCGCGAGCACGGGGCAGGGCTTGGGGTTGCGCTGGGCGAAGAGCAGGAGCTCGAAGGCCCAGTCCCGGGGCACGACCACGAGGTTCGCCTGCGCGAAGCCGTCGCACCACCCGGCCGTCGGGGTGACCAGTCCGCCGCGGAACAGCTCACGGGCACGTGCGGGGAGCAGGGCGGAGCGCTCCACGGGCCCGGCCACGGCGCTCACGACCACAGCGCGGCGATGCCGCTGAGGGACTGGTATCCCAGGTAGATGGTGAGCAGCCAGATCACGGTGCCGAGGATCGCGAGCCACTTCGGGTACCGGTAGCCGCCCAGCAGGTCCCGCCGCCGCCAGGCCACCCACAGCAGCACGGCGAAGCCCAGCGGCAGGATCAGTCCGTTGACCGCCCCGGCCACGATGAGCAGGGTGGACGGCGCCTGGCCGAGGAACACGAAGACGGCGGCGGAGACCAGGATGAACACCACGGTGAGCAGGTTCCGGGTCCGGGCCCTGGTCCGGGACGTGGTGACGAAGGAGACGGAGGTGTACGCCGCGCCGATGACCGAGGAGATGGAGGCGGCCCACAGGATGAGGCCGAACAGGCGCAGTCCCACCTCGCCGGCCGCCGACTGGAACGCCTGGGCGGCCAGGTTCTCGCCCGTGAGCTGCGCGCCGCCGGCGACCACGCCCAGGATCGCGAGGAACAGCAGGAAGCGCATCACGCCGGTCACGATGATGCCGATCACGGAGCTGCGGGAGATCTGCTTGACGCTGTCCACACCGGTGATGCCCGCGTCCACGATCCGGTGGGCGCCGGCGTAGGTGATGTAGCCGCCCACCGTGCCGCCGATGAGGGTGGTGATGACCAGGAAGCTCACGTCCTCGGGCAGCACCACGTTGCGCAGCGCCTCGCCCACCGGGGGTCGGGACACGATCGCCACGTAGCCGGTCACCAGGATCATCACCACGCCGAGGACCACCACGATGCGGTCCAGGGCCACGCCGGCGCGCTTGCTGACGAACACGGCGACGGCGAGGAGCGCGGTGAGGATGCCGCCCCAGGTGGCGTCCAGGCCGAGCATCGCGTTGAGGCCGAGGCCCCCGCCGGCCGTGTTGCCGACGTTGAAGACGAGACCGCCCACGGCCACCAGGCCGGCGATGAACCAGCCGAGCCCGGGGAGCACCCGGTTGCCCAGTTCGTGGGCCTTGAGCCCGGAGACGCCGATGATCCGCCACACGTTCAGCTGCACGGCGATGTCGACGACGATGGAGATGACGATGGCGAACGCGAAGGCGGCGCCGAGCTGGACGGTGAAGTTGGCGGTCTGCGTGATGAAGCCGGGTCCGATGGCGCTCGTGGCCATCAGGAACAGGGCTCCCAGCAGCGCGGAGCGGTTCACGGCCCGCATGGCCGCGGGGCCGGTGACGGGTCCGTGGCCCTCGGGCGCGGATGGGGCGGGAGCGGAGCTGGACATGCGTCCTCCTCGGGACGGGGGCGACCTGCGCCGGGCACGGCGTCGACCACCCGGGATGTGGCCGCGGTCACTTTCCCGCCAGTGTAGTGATTGTTGAACAATCTGACCAGGGGTGGTCACGGACCGACACCTGGACAGCCCGGCGCCCAGGGGACAGGGTGGCCCTCAGGGGCGCCCGCCCCGGGACGTCGGGAGGAGCGCATGAACCGCACCGGGAACAGCACCGGGAACAGCACCGAGGGGAGCACCGGGTTCCGCCGCAGGTCCGGCCCCAGGGCGGGCCGGGCGGTCGGCCCGGGCCCCGACACGGGTCCGGTGCCGCGCGGGTGCCGCCGGTGACCGGCCCCGACGGCGGTCCCGGCGGGACCGTGGACGTCCTGCTCCCGCCGCCCACGTCCGCGCGGTTCCTCCGCGACTTCCTGGCGTCCCAGGCCGTGCCGGGCTGCGACGACCTCGCCGGCGGCGTGCACCGGCGGCCCGTCGTCGTGGGCGGGGTCGCGCGCACCGTCACCGTGGGCTGGGACCGGCTCACGCCCGCCGGCCTCCCGGTGCGCGTCGGGTCCGGGGCGGGCGACGCCCTGGAACCGGTGCTGCGCCGGGTGCGCCACTGGCTGGGCGACGGCACGGAGTCCCCCGCGGCGGACCGTGCCCTGGCGTCCGACGCCGCCCTGGCTCCCGGCGTGCGCGCCTGGCCGCTGATCCGGCTGCCGGGTTCGCCGGACGGTTTCGAGACCGCGGTCCTGACGGTGCTCGGGCAGCAGGTTTCCCTCGCCGCGGCGCGCACCTTCGCCGGACGCCTGCTCCGCCACTACGGCTCCCCCGCGGCGGACGGGCTCACCGCCTTCCCGTCGGCCGAGCGGATCGCCGCCGCCGACCCGTCCCGGCTGCGGCAGGACGTGGGGGTCACGACCCGCCGGGCCGCGACGGTCAACGCGCTGGCCGCTGCGGTCGGCGACGGCCTCGACCTGGCTTCCCCGGCCGGGGGCCCGGGCACCGTGCAGGAGGCCGCCGGCCTGCGCCGGCGTCTGCTCGCCCTGCCCGGCATCGGCCCGTGGACGGCGGACTCGATCGCCCTGCGGGTGCTGGGTGAGCCCGACGTCTTCCTGCCGCAGGACCTCGTCCTGCGCCGGGCCCTCGGGGTGACCGGGGCCGCCGCCGCGGCGGAGCGGTCCGCCGGCTGGAGTCCCTGGCGCAGCTACGCCGTGATGCGGCTGTGGGCCCGCGCGGCGTTCCCGGGCTCGGCCGCCGCGCCCGTCCCGGCCGCCGGACCCGGGTGAGGCCGCCGGCGCGGCAGCGTCCGGGGACCCGAACGGGCCGGGGCACGCGGAGGGAAAGGGCAGAGGGGAAAGGGCAGAGGGTAACGGGCGGAGGGCAAGAAGCGGGCGGACGGGCAGGGCCCCGGCCGCGGTGTGCGGCCGGGGCCCTGCCCGTGCTGCGGCCGGCTACACCGTTCCGACCATCAGGTCGCGGCTCTCGGCGAAGTGGCAGGCCGAGGGGTGCCCCTGGCCCCGGTCCACGAGCGGCGGCGCCTTCTCGGCGCAGACGTCCTGGGCCTTCCAGCAGCGCGTGCGGAACCGGCAGCCGGACGGCGGGTTGGCCGGGCTGGGCAGGTCGCCGCTGAGCATGATCCGCTCCCGGGACCCGCGCAGGGCCGGCTCGTGGACCGGCACGGCCGAGAGGAGCGCCTGCGTGTACGGGTGCGCGGCCTGCTCGTAGATCGCGTCCCGGTCCCCGGTCTCCACCACGCTGCCGAGGTACATCACCGCCACCCGGTTGCTGAGGTGGCGCACCACGGAGAGGTCGTGGGCGATGAACAGGAAGGACAGCCCGAACTCGTCCTGCAGGTCCTGCAGCAGGTTGATCACCTGGGCCTGCACGGACACGTCGAGGGCGGAGACGGGCTCGTCGCAGATGATGACCTCCGGGCGCAGGGCCAGCGCCCGGGCGATCCCGATGCGCTGGCGCTGCCCGCCGGAGAACTGGTGGGGATACCGGTTGGCGTAGTCGGCCCGCAGGCCCACCCGCTCCAGCAGCTCCCGGACCTGGGCCCCGCGGTCCTTCCGGGCCACGGAGTTGGGGTGCACCTCCCAGGCCTCGGCCACGATGTCGCCCACCGTCATGCGCGGGTTCAGCGAGGAGTACGGGTCCTGGAAGATGATCTGGACGTTGCGGCGGTAGTCCCGCAGCTCGCGGGCGGACATCGCGGTGATGTCCCGGCCCTTGTACAGGATCTGTCCGGCCGTCGGCCGCTCCAGGCCCATGACCAGCTTGGCCACCGTCGACTTCCCGGAGCCGGACTCGCCGACCAGGCCGAGGGTCTCCCCCGGGTGCAGCGTCATGCTCACGCCGTCGACGGCGCGCACCTGCCCCACGGTCTTCCGGAGCACGATCCCCTGGGTGAGCGGGAAGTGCTTGGTGAGGTCGCGCAGCTCCAGCAGCGGGGCGTCCGTCGTCGTGGGCTGTGACTCACTCATGCTCGAGCTCCTCGCTGTAGTGGCACGCGGCCGTGCGGCCGGGGACGACCTCGCGCAGGACCGGGACGTCCGCCGCGCAGTCCTTGCCGGGCGCCGCCGTCCGCCCGAACCGGGCCAGGGGGCACCGCGGGTGGAAGGCGCAGCCGCTGGGCACGGCGGAGAGGTCGGGCGGGGTCCCGGTCACCGGGTGCAGCCGGTCGCCGTGGGACTCGAGGCTGGGCATCGACGCCATCAGCCCCTTGGTGTACGGGTGCAGCGGCTCGGCCAGGACCTCGTCCACCGTGCCGTTCTCCACGATGCTCCCGGCGTACATCACGGCCACCCGGTCGGCGACCTCGTTGACCACGCCGAGGTCGTGGGTGATGAGGATCATCCCCATCCCGGTCTCGCGCTGCAGCTCCCTGAGCAGGTCCATGATCTGGGCCTGCACGGTCACGTCGAGCGCCGTGGTCGGCTCGTCCGCGATCAGGATGTCCGGGTCCAGGGCGATGGCCATGGCGATCATGACCCGCTGGCGCATACCCCCGGAGAACTGGTGCGGATAGGCGTCCACGCGCTCGCGGGCCGCAGGGATGCCCACGCGCTCCATGAGCTCGATGGCCTTCTCGCGGGCCTCGCCGCGGGAGGCCCCGCGGTGGGCCCGGAACAGCTCGCCGATCTGGTGCCCCACCGTGAAGACGGGGTTGAGGGCGGACAGCGCGTCCTGGAAGACCATGGCGATCCCCGGGCCGCGGACCGCGCGCTGCTCCTTGCGGCTCATCGCCAGCAGGTCGTTGCCGCGGAAGCGGATCTCCCCGCTGGTGATCCGGGCGGGCGGGATGTCGAGGATGCCCATCACGGCCTGGGCGCTGACGCTCTTGCCCGAGCCGGACTCCCCCACGACGGCGAGGGTCTCCCCGGCGCGGACGGAGTAGCTGATGCCGTTGACGGCGTTGACGGTCCGGCGGCGGGAGCGGAACTCCACCGCGAGGTCGTCGACCTCGAGGACGGGCGGCGCCGCGGACGCGGAGGCCGCCGGGGACGGGGCGGGTGCGGGGGGGGAGGGTGTCATCGGCGCAGTTTCGGGTCGAGGGCGTCGCGCAGCGCATCCCCCATGAGGATGAACGCGAGCACGGTCAGGGACAGGAAGAGCGACGGGAACAGGATCAGGTGCGGGGCGTCCCGGAGCCTGTTCTGCGCCGCGTTGATCTGCAGGCCCCAGGAGATCTCGGGCAGCTGCAGACCGACGCCCAGGAAGGTCAGCGTCGCCTCGGAGGCGATGATCGTTCCCACGGCGATCGTGGAGTACACGAGCACGGGCGCCATCGCGTTGGGCAGGATGTGCTTGGTGATGATCCGGCCGGTGCCCGCGCCCAGCGCCCGCGCCGCCTGGACGTAGTCGGCCTCCTTGACCCCGATCACGTTGGAGCGGACCAGGCGCATCGCCGTCATCCAGCCGAACGCGATCAGGGCGAGGGAGACCTCCAGGACTCCGCGCTCGGGCAGCACGGACAGCAGGATGATGGCGCCCAGGATGAGCGGCAGCCCGTAGAAGATGTCCGTGACCCGGGCCAGCACCGAGTCGATCCAGCCGCCGTAGTAGCCGGCCAGCGCTCCGACCACCACACCGATCACCAGGGTGCCGAGCACGGCCAGGAAGCCGATCGACAGCGAGACCCGGGCGCCGTGGACCACGTTGGCGTAGTAGTCGCAGCCTTGCACGTCGTAGCCGAAGGGCGCGCCCGCCTGCGGCGCGCCTCCGGAGCGGGAGAGGCTGCACTCCCGCGGGTCCACGGAGGTGAACAGCTGCGGGGCGACCGCCATCAGCGCGAAGACGAGGAACAGCAGCGCCCCCACGATGAAGAAGGGGTTGCGGCGCAGCTGCCGCCAGGCGTCGCGCCACAGGCCGGCCTGCTCGATGTCGCCGCCGGCGGCCGCGGAGGCGATCTCCTCGGCGCGGTCGTCGACGCGGTCCGAGAAGGACTCGCGGTGCACGCCCTCCTCGTGCGTGGGCTCCTCGAGCGTTTCCGTGCGGGACTCATTCATAGCGGATCCTCGGGTCGAGGGCGGCGTAGAGGACGTCGACCACCAGGTTGAAGAAGATGTAGAAGAACACGAACAGGGTCACGATCCCGACGACGACGGCGCCCTCCTGCCGCAGCACCGCGTCGTAGACCGCCCGGCCCAGACCGGGGATGTTGAACACCGACTCGGTGACGATGGCCCCGCCCAGCAGCGCGCCGAGGTCGGCGCCGATGAAGGTGACCACCGGGATGAGGCTGTTGCGCAGCGCGTGCTTGCCGACCACGGTGGTCTCGCTCAGGCCCTTGGCCCGCGCGGTGCGCACGTAGTCGCTCTGCAGGTTCTCCGCGAGACTCGTGCGGGTCAGCCGCGCCACGTAGGCCAGGGACAGGGCCGCGAGCACCAGCCCGGGCAGGATGTAGCTGAACCAGCCGTCCGTGAGGCCGGCGATCGGGAACCAGCCGAGACGCACGCCGAAGACGTACTGGGCCAGGAAGCCGAGGACGAACACCGGGATGGACACCACGACCGTGGTCGAGACGAGCACCAGGTTGTCGAAGAACGAGCCGCGGCGCAGGCCCGCCAGGACGCCGGCGAGGATGCCGATGACGATCTCGAAGCCGACGGCCACGAGGGCCAGCCGGATCGTCACGGGCAGCCGGTCGAGGATGGTGGTCAGGACGGGCCGGCCCGAGAAGTCGGTGCCGAAGTCCCCCTGCACCAGGCCGGCCAGGTATTTCACGTACTGGATCAGCAGCGGGTCGTCGAGGTTGTACTCGGCGCGCAGCTGCGCCTGCACCGCTGCCGAGAGCGGGCGGTCCCCGCCCAGCGCTCGGATGGGATCGCCCGGCAGGGCGTAGACCATGGCGAAGATGAGCAGGGATGCGCCCAGCAGCACCGGGATGGTCAGCAGCAGACGACGGAGGACGTACCGCCCCATGGGTCTCCTTGGTTGTGTGCGGAGGGGTGCGCGGAGGGTGCCGCGCGGGTGGTGCGCGAGGGTGTCGCGCGAACGGAACGGGCTCGGGACGCCCCGGTCGGGGCGCCCCGAGCCCGGGACGGATCACTCGGAGCCGACGACCACGTCCTCGACCTCGACGCGCTGGAAGGCGTTCACGGAGACGTCGCTGACGTTCTCCGAGTGCGCGTACTGGGTGACGCGGTAGAACAGCGGGGTCGCGGGCATGTCCGCGATCAGCATGTCCTCGGCCTTCTGGTACTCCTGGACCGCCTCGTCGATCGACGCGGCGCTGTTGCCGGCGCGCACCTGGGCGTCGAACTCCTCGTTGCTGTAGAACGTGGCGTTCGACCCGGCCGGGGGCAGCGCGGAGGTCGAGTACAGCGGCCCGAGGAAGTTCTCCATGACCGGGTAGTCCATCACCCAGCCGGAGCGGAACGGGCCGGTCATGCCCTTCTCGTCCTGCAGGGGGAGGTACTCGGCGAACTGGAGGTCGCCGCGCAGCTGGTACTCGACGTCCAGGTTCTCGCGCAGCTGGTTGCCGATCGCCTGCATCCACTCCTCGTGGCCGGCGCCGGCGTTGAACCACAGGTCCACGGGCTCGGAGCGGTCGAAGCCGGCCTCGTCGAGGATCCGGTTGGCCTCCTCCACGTTCAGCTCGCAGGCCTCGCAGGCGTCCTCGCGGTAGCCGTCCACCACCGGGGAGACGAACGAGGCGGCCGGGGTGCGGGTGCCCTGGAAGATGGACTCGGTGATGGCCTCCCGGTCGATCGCCATCGAGAAGGCCTGGCGGACCTTCGGGTCGGCGAAGCGCTCGTCGTAGGTCGGGAAGCCGAGCGAGGTGATGTCGCCCTGGGGCTGGGTCTTGAGCCGCTCACCGAACTGGTCCTC